>JBKEBH010000093.1:0-28840 GCA_047973065.1 Paracoccus sp. (in: a-proteobacteria)
GCTTCCTCGCCAATGGCCAGCGCGCCACCCGCCTCGCGGCCTGCCGGGCCCTGCTGGCCGGACGGGTTCCGGCGACGACGGTTCGCGCCGGACCGGCAATGAAGGCACCACCCGTTCCGCATCCTTGTCCCTGCTGCGGTCGCCCGATGGCAACACTTGCCGTCTGCTATCACGGCCAGGCACCGCCCCGCGGCCCCTTCTGGAACGACAGTTCATGAGCCCCCGCGACAGACCATCGCAACGCGATCCACAGCTGATCCGCATACGGACCGGACAGATGGCCTGTACGTCGGCGACCCGGTTCCGACCGTCGCGACAGGTGATCAGCCACCAGACCGGTCCGTTGCGACCGGTCATGGGGGACGATACCGGCATCGGAAGCGCCCCGGCGGCTGCCATTCACCGCCACATCTGCCGTCGCGCACCCCATTCCGGACCAGCCCCCAGGCCACAATCCCCATAGCGCCCCACAGGCCCGCGGCTTCGTTCAATCCGGCTTCAATGAGGTCCGCGACAGCGCCCGGCATCGACCTCACCAACGCGGACCTCACGGAACCCTCCAGATTTCCGGCTGGATTCCGGGTAGACTCTGAGGATCCACTTCGCGGAAGCCAGCAGGAACCCTATCACCTGCCCGAAGCCAACGAAACCCATTCTACAAAATCTTCGACCACAATTCGGTCGGGATCAATCGCTGAGAAGCCTCGTCGCCCCACGATCCCACTGCCTTGGCGTTGGCGCGTTCGTCAATCTCCCTCCCAAGACGACCTACAACCCACCCAGATGAAACGCCTTGGTCTCAAGATATTCCTCAATCCCCTCCTGCGCGCCTTCGCGACCAAGGCCTGATGCCTTGACACCGCCGAAGGGGGCCTCGGCATGACTGACGAGGCCGGTATTCAAGCCGACCAAACCGAATTCCAGCGCTTCGCCCACGCGGAAGCCGCGCGCCATGTCACGAGTGAAGAAATATGCAGCAAGGCCGAAGGGGGTGCCGTTGGCGATCTCGAGCGCCTCGGCCTCGGTTTCAAAGCGGAAGATCGGGGCGACGGGGCCAAATGTTTCTTCCGATGCAAGCTGCATCTCGGTCGTGGCGCCAACCAGCACGACCGGATCGGCATAGGCCTCGGGAAGGTCGCGTTCGGCGGTAGCCTTTGTCGCACCCTTGGCGAGTGCGTCATCGACATGGTTGCGGATCTTGCGGATGGCGGCGGTGTTGATCATCGGGCCGATGGTCGTGCCGTCTTCCGTGCCGGGACCAACACGCAGCGCATCGACGCGGGCAGCCAGCGCAGCAACGAAGGCATCGTGGATGCCCGATTGCACGAGAATCCGGTTGGCGCAGACACAGGTCTGGCCGCCGTTGCGGAATTTGCTGACCATCGCCCCTTCGACCGCGGCATCAAGGTCGGCATCGTCAAAAACGATGAAAGGCGCGTTGCCGCCCAGTTCCAGCGACATGCGTTTCAGTGTCGGTGCGCATTGTTCGGCCAGCAACGCCCCCACGCGGGTCGATCCGGTGAAGGACAGCTTGCGCACCACCGGGCTGGCGGTCAGCGTCGCGCCGATCACCTCGGGGCGGCCGGTCAGGATGTTGATGACGCCGGCGGGGATACCCGCGCGTTCCGCCAGCACCCCAAGCGCCAGCGCCGAATAGGGCGTGAAATCCGACGGCTTGATGACCATGGTACAGCCCGCCGCCAGCCCCGGCGCCACCTTGCGGGTGATCATCGCGATTGGAAAGTTCCATGGCGTGATGATGGCGCAGACGCCGACGGGTTCCTTCATCGCAAGGATTTTCTTGCCCGGAACCGGCGAGGGAATGATCTTGCCGTTGATGCGGCGTCCTTCCTCGGCGAACCAACGCAGGAACGAGGCGCCATAGGCGACCTCGCCCCGCGCCTCGGCCAAGGGTTTGCCCTGTTCGGCGGTCAGTATGCGGGCGAGATCCTCGGCATTGTCGAGGATCAGTTGATGCCAGCGCATCAGCAGGTCAGCACGATCCGCATGGGTGCGGGCACCCCATGAGACCATCGCGCTTTCCGCTGCGGCGACGGCCTGGGTGGCTTCATCTGCGGTGCAATCAGGCATCGTGCCGACCGCTGCGCCTGTGGCCGGGTCGGTGACTTCCATATCGGCACGGGTAATCCAGTTGCCGTCAATCAGCGCCGCCTGTTGCAGCAGGCTGGGGTCGGAGAGGTTCATTTCAGTTCCTTGACGATGGCGTCGGTAATGGTGTCGGTGCCGTGCGACCCCGGCCGGGTGCCGATGCCGCTGGCAGTAGCAGCCTCGATCGCGGACAGGATCGCAGCCGCAGCGGCCTGCTCGCCCAGATGATCCAGCATCATCGCGCCGGACCAGATTGCGGCGATGGGGTTGGCGATGTTCCGGCCGGCAATGTCTGGGGCCGATCCGTGCACGGGTTCGAACATGGAAGGCGCGCTGCAGTCGGGGCAGATATTGGCCGAGGCAGCAAAACCCAACCCCCCCTGAATGGCCGCCCCAAGATCGGTCAGGATATCCCCGAACAGGTTCGAAGCAACGATCACGTCCAGGTCCTGCGGCGCCATCACCATCTTGGCGGCCATGGCGTCGATATGCATATGGCTGACGGTGACACCCGGATATTCGACGGCGATCTCGCGCGTTACTTCGTCCCAGAACACCATCGAATATTTCTGGGCGTTGGATTTGGTGACCAAAGTCAGATAGCCACGCCGCGCGCGCGCCTGATCGAAGCCGAAACGGATAATGCGTTCGACACCCTTGCGGGTGAAGATTGCGGTCTCTGTCGCGACCTCGTTGTCCTTGCCCTGATGGACCCGGCCGCCCGCGCCCGAATATTCACCTTCGGTGTTCTCGCGGATGCAGAGAATATCAAAGCCTTCGGCCCTCAGCGGCCCTTCAACACCGGGCAGCAGGCGATGCGGGCGGATATTGGCGAACTGATCGAAGGCCTTGCGGATGGGCAGTAGCAGCCCGTGCAGGGATACCGAATCCGGGACCGTGGCGGGCCAGCCGACCGCGCCCAGATAAATGGCGTCGAAACCGCGCAGGGTCTCGATCCCGTCTTCGGGCATCATGCTGCCGGTTGCCAGATAGGTCTCGCAGGACCAGTCGAAGCTGGTCGGGGCCAGCGCAAATCCGTGGCGGCCGGCGGCGGCCTCCAGCACCTGCATGGTGGCGGCGGTCACATCGACGCCGATCCCGTCGCCGGGGACAAGGGCGATCTTGTGGGTCTTCATTAAGCTCTCCTCACAGGTCGATCAGGACCGATTTCGTGCGCCGGTTGGCGGCATAAGCCTCTCGACCCAGATCCTTGCCAAGGCCGGATGCCTTCCAGCCCCCCGTCGGCAGGATATGATCGGCCGAGCGGCCATAGCGGTTGACCCAGACAGTCCCCGCCTCAAACCGCCGTGTCAGGCGCAGGGCGCGCGAAAGATCGCGCGTGAACAACCCGGCGCAAAGACCATAGGTCGGGTGACTGGCCAAGGCCATTCCTTCCTCTTCGGTGTCGAAGACCTGCAAGGTGGCAACGGGTCCGAATATTTCCTCGGTCACGGCGGGATTGTCGGCGGTGACGCCCGCGATCAGTGTCGGGCGATAGAAGCTGCCTTCGTGGTCGAACCTGTCGCCACCGCACAAAAGCTCGGCCCCCTGCATCCGCGCTGCCTGTACAATTCCGTGAATCCGCTGCAACTGCCCGTCCGAGATGATGGGCGAAAAACCCGCCTCGGCCGCCCATGTCGCCGCAGGTCTGGGCAATGCGAAGCGCGCCGCGAGCCGCTCGGCCAGCATCTCCGACACGCCCCGCTGAACGATGATCCGCGATCCTGCGACACAGAATTGCCCGGCATTGGGCAGGATACCCCGTTCCAGACAGGCGGCCGTCAGATCCACGTCGCAATCGTCAAAGACCAGCATCGGGCTTTTGCCGCCCAATTCCAGCGTCATCGGCTTGATGCCGGTGCGGGCGATGTTTTCCATGATCGCGGCGCCCACACGGGTCGAGCCGGTAAAGCTGACCTTGTCGATGCCGGGATGCCCGGCAATAGCCGCCCCGGTCGACAGCCCATCGCCCTGCACGATGTTCATCAGCCCCGCCGGAATACCGGCCCGCACCGACAGTTCGGCCATATAGAGCGCCGAGAAGGGCGTCATTTCCGACGGTTTCAACACCACGGCATTTCCTGCCGCCAAAGCCGGGCCCAACTTCCAGCCAGCCATCGAGATCGGGAAATTCCAAGGCGCGATGGCCCCAACGACCCCATACGGCTCCGAGGCGATGAATCCCATGCTGCCGCTTCCCGTCGGGACCAGATCGCCGCATTCCTTGTCGGCAAATTCGGCGAAAAACCGGATCTGTTCCGCTGTCACCACCACATCGCCCGTCTGGGCGTGGCTGACAGGGCGCGAGGAACAGATCGCCTCCAGTCGCGCCAGGGTGGCTGCTTCGGCTTCGATCAGGTCGGCCCAGCGGTGCAGCGCACGCGTCCGTTCACGGGGTGGCAGTCCGCCCCATCCCGATGAGGCCAACGCTTCGCGCGCCGCCGAGACGGCCCGATCTACCATAGCCGCATCTGCGACCGGAATATGGCCGATGACCTGCCCGGTCGAGGGGGCGCGAACCTCAAGGGCGGCATCGCCCTGCACATAGGCCCCAGCGACGAAATGGCCGCGCGGCAATGGCAGGGTTTCAGGGTCGAATGCGATCGTCATGCTGTCCTCGTGTCGGATCATCCACAAAATGCGACGGTTGCGGCGGTCGAAACTGCCGAATGCCCGTCCGCCGCCGCAGAAAGCGCCGTGCGACCGGGCGGGGCAGAATTATCTGCTGCGATCACCGGCGCAGAATATCGGCCATCACCACCGGGCGAACCGGGGGCTGGCCACGCAGCCGTCCGACCTCGCACATCTTCACCCCTGCCTGCCGGGCAATCAGATCGGCTGCCGCCAACGCGCAATAGCGGCCCTGACAACGCCCCATTCCGACACGCGTCAGGGATTTGACGCGGTTGGCCTCTGGCCCGGTGCGGATGGCGGTCTCGCGGGCCTGCCCGGCCGTCACTCCTTCGCAGCGACATAAAACCGTATCATCCGGCAATGCGTCCAGTTGGCCCGAAGGCCATGGGAAGGCCCGCGCCACCGAAACAGCGAAACGCTGCAGCCGGGCGGCGCGTGCCAGAAGGAGCCCGCTGTCCGGCGTGACATGGCCAAGATCGTTCAGGCAGGCATTGGCCGCCAGCGCCCCGGCAACCTCGGCCCCGTCGGCGCCAGCAATACGCAGACTGTCACCAGCCAGATACAGCCCCGGTCCCGCACGGCCCATGGCATCCGCGACCGGCAGCCACTGCGCCCAAGCCGGTGACCAAGAAAATTCGGCACCTACCAGATCCGCAAGCTGCGTTTCGGCGCGCAGGTGCCAGCCAAGGGCAACCGCGTCGCACTCCGTCACACGCGCCGTATCACGACTGTCCCGCCAGTGGATCACATCGGACTCGATCCGGTCCAGACGTACCCCAGCATGATAGATGCCGCGCAGCCGCGCCCGCATCAACGCCCCGCGCGCGGTCACCACGGGCCGCGCCAGCGCCATGCCAATACCGCCCCTAATCTGGTCGCGCAGGGGCGCGGTATCCAGAACCGCCGCGACCCCTGCCCCGGCCGCCAGCAGCTGAGTTGCCACAAGCGTCAGCAACGGTCCCGATCCTGCCAGCACGACCCGTCGACCAAGCGCGACCCCCTGCGCCTTCAACGCAATCTGTGCCGCGCCAAGGGTATAGACCCCCGCCTGTTGCCAGCCCGGCACCGGCACCAGCCGGTCGCTGGCCCCTGTTGCCAGGATCAGGCGGTCATAAGGGATCTGCCGCCCATCGACATGGGCGACCCCGTCCCGCAGCGCATGCACCGAGGACTGCGGATGGTAGTCGACCTGTCCATTCGCAACCATGCCGTCAAACAGCCAATGCAGCTTGACGGCCTTTCCTGCTTCAGCCCCATACAGCTTCTTCGGCGGACGGCTGAAACCTTCGGGCGGACGGCGATAAATCTGCCCGCCGGCACGTACACCTTCGTCGATGACGATGGGCTGAAACCCGGCGGCAACCAGACGCTGAGCGGCACGGATGCCGGCCGGACCGGCACCGACAATCAGCACACGGGTCATGCAGGCCATCCTTCGGGCGCCGAGGAACGCAACCACATGCCTTCTTGCAGCGATGTCGAACAGGCCCTGAGCCGCGACCCGTCCTCGGCCCAGATCCAGCAATCCTGGCAGGCACCCATCAGGCAGAAGCCAGCCCGCCTTTCAGGACCGAATTCCGCCGGACGCAGGCTTTGCCTATTGGCAAGAATGGCGGTAAGCACCGTATCGCCCGCCAGCCCCTGCATCGGCTGCCCATCGAACCGAAAGGCGACCGGCGCGCGATGCGTCTCTGCCAAACGGACCAGCCGCGCGGTCATTGCGCGGCCTGCACCAGCGCGGGGTGCGGCATCTCAGGGAAGCGCACACAAACCGCATCAAAGGCCGCCTTCACGGCCTCGGGGCCATTCCCGTCGATGCGGCGGAATATCTCGGTCTTGGCGAAGAAGCGCCAATGGATCGGCAGCCCGGACAGGATTGCGGTCAGCGCGTCATAGGCGCCAGCGGTCCAGCGGAGTTCATACCCCTCGCGTTCGGGACCATAGTGGAAATGGTCCCGATGGGGCACCATCCCGGCGCGCAGGGCCGCTGTGGCGTCAGCATCGCCGACGACGACCCCATAATCGCGCCGTGCAGCCTGTGCCGAAACATAGCCCCGCGCCACGTCCTGTTCGACCCGCCAGACCTCGCGCTCGGCCGGATCTCCGCGACCGCCGCCCCCGGCCGAGCGGACCAGCAGGACATCGCCCGGCCCCAGGATCGCGGTATCCCTGGATCCCATGCGCAGTTCATCCGCGGTGCCGGGATTCACGACCATATCGGCAAGACCTGCCGCTCTGCCCCCCAGAATACCCCAAGGTCGGAAAAAGCTGCGGTCGCGGTTGCGCGCGGTGATGCGGCTGTCGGGCGAAAAGACGCGAAACGCCATTTCCGTCGCCAGACCGCCACGCCAGCGCCCGGCCCCGCCGCTGTCCTGCGCGAGCCCATATCGGACGAACTCGACCGGCACCTCGGTCTCGGTGATCTCGATTGGGGTGTTTTTCAGATAGGCCGCGTCCGCCCCCGATCCGTTGGTGCCATCGCGCCACGGCATGCCGCCGCCGCCACCCACGACCGGATTGACCGCCGCAATGACGGTCCGAGAGCTGCGTTCATCGCGCGTCATCACGTTGATGATGCAGTTATTCCCCGCAGGCGCAGCAGGCATCCAGTCCGGTATGGCCAACGAAAACGCCCCGAAAATGACCGACCGCAGACGCGCGCAAGTCAGCGAGCGCATGCCGACGGCAGCGGGTGCGACAGGGTTCAGCACAGTGCCTTCGGGCGCGATACAGCTAAAGGGTCGCGTCAGCCCGGTATTCAGCAGGATCCGCGGATTGAGTGTGTAGAGAATGTAGTAGATCCCGACCAGCAGCATCGTGTGCCGCGGATCACCGCCCGAAGGCACGTTCAGCGAACTGGCAAGTTGCGGGTCCGAGCCGGTGAAGTCCAGCACGGCCTCATCGCCGCGGATCGTCAATGTCAGGTTCAGGCGGCAAGGGTTGGCGTGATCGCTGTCCTCATCGGCGTAATCGGCAAAGCGGTAATCGCCATCGGGGATCGCGCTCAGGATGTCGCGCGCCTGCGCTTCGGCCTGATCCATAAGCGCCGCGACGCCCTGCACAAAGCCTATTTTGCCAAAGCGCGCGACCATCTGGTGGACCTTGCGCTCACCGGTATTCAGCGCACCGACAAGGGCTTTGATGTCGCCGATATTCAGGGCCGGCTTGCGGACATTGGTTTCCATGATCCGCATGATCTGTTCATCAAACACACCTTCATTGACGAGCTTCATCGGCGGAAAGCGGATACCTTCCTGATGAATCTCCGTCAGCGAACGCGAAAGTGAGGCCGGGACCGCACCGCCCATGTCGGTATTGTGGATATGCCCGCCGGTCCAGGCGATGATATCGCCGTCGACAAAGACCGGCTTCCACAGATGGGTGTCGGGGGCATGGGTGGCGACATGGCCGGAATAGGGATCGTTGGTAAAGGCCACGTCCCCGGGCCGATAGTCGTCGACCATCGCGATGGCGCGGCCATAGGTCAGGCCGGGATACCATGTCGCGCCCAGATCCATCGGCACAGCGAAGGTATCCCCGGCCTGGTCCATCAACATGACAGTGAAATCCTGTGTTTCCTTCACAAAGGCCGAATGCGCGGTGCGGTGCAGGGTATGGGCCATGTTTTCGGCTGCAGCGCGGGTGTGGTTTGCCAGAACCTGCAATGTCATCTTGTCGAACATGGCTTACTCCGCAAAGGTCAGGTGGATGTTCAGATACTGATCGACACGCGCCGAGGCACCGTCCGGGATCGCAAAGGTAGTGTCCTCCTGCGCGACGATGGCCGGCCCGACAAAGGTTCCTCCACCATGCAGCATCGCACGTTCGTAAAGCGGCACCTCACGCTGCTGCCCCAGATAGACAGGCACGTGGCGGCTTGCCTGCACGGGTTGGGCTTCGGTGGTTTCGACGGGAAACTCGGGCTTCGGACCCGCACCAATGGCGGAAAGCCGCAGGTTCACCACCTCGATCCCGCCATCGGAATCGGCAAAGTCATAAATCCGCGCATGGGTTTCGTGGAAGGCGGCTGCAATGCGTTCGGGTTCCGGCAGCCATGCCGGTTCCAACGCCACCTCGATCTCGTAGCTTTGGCCGACATAGCGCATGTCGGCGGACAACCGCATGTCGGCTGGGCCCTCATGGCCCTGCGCGATCAGCCATGCCTGCCCGTCTTCGATCAGCGCCCGAAACGGCGCCGTCAGTTCGACACCCAGTTCGGAAAAGATCGTGCGGATGAAATCGCCGCGCAGATCCGCAACCAGCCCGCCCAGCGCCGAGACCACCCCCGGCCGCCGCGGCGCGATCACGCGCGCCATGCCCAGTTCACGGGCCAGAAAGGCCCCCAGCATCGGACCGCCTCCGCCAAAGGGCATCAGCGCAAAGTCGCGCAGATCGACGCCGGCGCGGGAGGACAGCTTTTCAACCTCGACGAACATTTCCGAAACTGCGATATCCAGAATGGCCTGCGCGGTCTCCTCGACACTGCGACCCAGACTGTCAGCCAGCACCCCGACCACCTGCCGAGCCAGCGCCACATCCATCTGCAACTGCCCGTAAGCCATCTGGCTGTGCCCCAGCCAGCCGCAGACCGCCATCGCATCCGTCACCGTCGCGCGTTCGCCGCCGCGTCCATAGCAGGCGGGTCCCGGGCTGGACCCCGCCGATTCCGGCCCCACCCGCAGCACACCCTGCGCATCAACGCTTGCGATCGAGCCGCCGCCAATTCCGATCGAACTGACCGAGACCGACGGGATATGCAGCGGAAACTCTCCGATCAGCTCATCGCTGCCGTATTGCACCTGGCCGTCGACAATCAGCGCGAAATCCGCCGAGGTGCCGCCAATATCCAGGGTCAGAATGCGGCTTTCGCCGGCCTGACGCGCCAGCCAGGATGCCCCGATCACCCCCGAGGCGGTGCCCGACAGCAGCATAGACACGCAGTCGCACCGCCCCTCGGCAGCGGTCATCAGGCCGCCATTCGATTTTGTCAGCATCGCCCGGGCCGGCACGCCCTGATCAAGCAGACGCCCTTCCAGCGCGGTCAGATAACCCGAGACGCGCGGATACACATAGCCGTTCAGGATCGCCGTCGAGGTTCGTTCATATTCCCGGATCACCGGCCAGACTTCGGCCGAGGTGAAGACAAAAAATTCGGGCGCAAGCGTCTCGATCTGCGCCTTGACGGCAGCCTCCTGTGCCCCGTCGCGCCAGGAATGCAGCAGCGCCACGATGACCCCCTGCGCCCCTCTGGCCTTGGCATCGGTGATCGCTTCGGCAATCGCGGCGGCATTGGGGGGAACGGTTTCGCGCCCATCCGCCCACATCCGCACCGGAATCCCGAAGATCATGTCGCGGGAAACCAGCGGATCGGGCCGGTGGCAGAACAGCGAATACATGTCCGGCATTCGCAGGCGGGCAAGCTCGATCACGTCTTCGAAGCCGGCATTGGTGATCAGCGCCAGCTTTGCGCCCTGGCGCTGGATGATGGTATTGATGCCGACCGTCGTTCCATGGACGAAACGGCTGACGCTGGCGACGTCCAGCCCCTCACGTTCAGCCAGCAGGCGTAGCCCGGTCAGCAGCTCGGCCCCCGGATCGTCAGGCGTTGTCAGCACTTTCAGCGAGGCGACGCGACCGCTGCGCGCCTCCAGCGCGCAAAAGTCCATGAAGGTGCCGCCAATATCGACCCCGATCTTCCAGTCTGCCGCCGTGCCGTCCATTTGCCCTCTCCACTGTATCACCCGATGGGAACAGAAGCAGAGAGCCGCGTCCAAGACGTATCATTCGGCATCCTATAAGGCCCGCTTATGGGTGCGGATCCCGTCGCGCATCAGCGCTTCGGCCCGCGACAGGTTGCGGCTTGCCGGCGTCAGCAGGGACAGCGGCAGCGCGACATCGTCCGACAGGGGACGTTCGCAGATGCCCCCGAACTGCGACCACGGCAGCAGGGAATCGACGATCGCGACACCCAACCCCGCCTGCACGAATCCAACGGCGGTGATGGACATGTCGATTTCCAGCTGTGGCTCGAACCGCAGCCCCTGCACGCGGGCCGCCTGCGACAGTTCGTGATGCGGCCGGGTCGCGCCGCGATAGGAAATCAGCGGCTGGTCCTGCAGATCGGCAATGCTGATTGCCTGACTGTTTGCCAGCGGATGGGCCAGTGGCAGAAGACAGGAAAACCGCGTGCGCCCCAATGGCTCGACATGAATATCGGGGGGCATTTCATCATCCAGCGCCAGCGCCAGCGCGGCGTCGCCCGCGCGCAGCATGGTGATCAGCGAGGCAACCGGCGCCACATGCGCGCGCACCAGAATGTCGGGATGGCAGGCGCGATATTCGCGCAGCACGGCGGGCAGGAATGACATCGCCGGCGGCGGTGAGGCCGCGATCCGTACCAGCCCAGCGCGACCCAGGCGTAGATCCGTTGTCTTGCGGCGCAGCCCCTCCAGCCCGGCAAACAACTGCTCGGCATCCGGCAGCAGCTCGAAGGCTTCCTGGGTTGGATGCAGGCGGCCTTTTTCGCGGGTGAACAAGGCAAAGCCAAGCTCATCTTCGGCATGAAGCAAGATCTGGCTCAGCGCCGGTTGCGAGATGTTCAGCATCCGCGCCGCTGCCGTAATCGAACCCGCACGCATGACCGCAACGAAGACTTCCAGCTGTCTGGCACGCATGGCCACCTCATAGGTTCGACTTATAACCTGCCAAAAAACCCGTCCTTGATTCCAAGTCAAGCTCCGCGTTTCCTTGACGAATGTACGGAGGCGCGACATGTCGGTGATCGTTCTCGGCGGCGGGTTGATGGGCAGCGCGACCGCCTTCTTTCTGGCCCGTCGCGGCATTGCCGTGACCCTGATCGAAACCGCCCGGATCGGCGCGGGGGCGACGGTCGCCTCTTTCGGCAATATCCGGCGAAGCGGTCGCTATCTGCCGCAACTGCCCTTGGCGCGACGGTCTCTGACGCTGTGGAATCAGGCGCAAATGCTGCTGGACCGCGATGTCGAGTTTCGCGCGACCGGCCATCTGCGGCTGATTTTCGATGCCGAGGGGCTGGCCCTGATGCAGGCCTATGCGCAGGCGGCGCATCCCTGGGGCCTGGAACTGCAGGAACTGTCACCCGCCCAGATCCGCGAGCGGTTTCCCGGTCTTGGCCCGGATGCCATCGCCGCATCATTCTCGCCCGAGGACGGATCTGCCAATCCACGCCTGATCGTGCCCGCCTTTGCCGAAGCCGCCGCCCGCGTCGGGGCGCAGATCGTCGATCAGGCACAGGTCGGCGCGATCCGGCCCGGCTTCACGGTCGAAACCTCGAAAGGATGCTTTCACGCCGATCGCGTCGTGAACTGCACGGGCCATCACGGCGCCGCCATCGCCGCCGCCTTCGGCGAGCCGGTGCCGCTGACGCCCTGCGGCCCGCAGATGGGTGTGACCGAGCCCCTGCCCCATCGCATCAAGCCGGTCGTCGGGGTCTGGTCATCGACTCATGGCGCCTATCTGCGGCAGGTCGAACGTGGAAACATCGTCTTTGGCGGCGCCGTGCCGAGAACTCCAGTCGGGCCGGACGGGCTGGCTCATATCGACCCTGCGCACCTGCCGGACCAATTGCGGGCGGTTATCCGGCTTGCGCCTGCCCTGCGCCATGTCAGCGTCATCCGCCAATGGTCCGGCGCCGAGGGCTATGTCGCCGACGAACTGCCGGTCATGGGACCTTCGCGCACCATGCCTGGCCTGTTCCATGCCTTCGGCTTCTGCGGGCATGGTTTCCAGCTGGGGCCGGGCGTGGGTGACGCGATGGCGGAACTGGTCGCCACCGGCAGATGCGAGACGCCCTTGCAGGATTTCGACATCGGGCGGTTCGCGGAATGAGGCTAGAATTTGGCCACCTTGCCCCACTGGCTGCCCTTGAACCGGTCCAGCCGGTATTGCGCTGTTTCGGTGATCGGTGCGCGGCCAAGGATCATGTCGGCGACCAGATGACCAACCCCTGGCCCGATCCCGAAACCATGCCCCGACAGACCGGCCGCCAGCACCAGCCCCGGTACGCCGCAATCGGCGTCAATGACCGGCACACCGTCTGGGGTGCTGTCGATGAAGCCCGCCCAGCTTGCCTGCACGGGAACATCGCGCAAGGCGGGCAGCATGTCGCGGGCGCGGGCCAAGGTCAGACCTACCAGCGATTTCGATGGGCGTGGGTCCAGAATGCGCGTCCGCTCCATGGGGGTTTCGCGGTCGAGCGCCCAGACTTCGCGGGTCTCGAACCCCGCCTGCCATCCCTGCAAACCGCCCGGCCGCAACGCGCGCCAGCGTTTGACGAACATCGGCAGAAAGTGGCGCCCCTCGCGCAGCATGCGGGGGGTCAGGTCGACATTGGCCCGGCCCGATATCGCCAGCGTATAGGCCCCGTCCCCGCGCCGGGTGATCGACACGTCCCTGGTATGCAGCGCATCGGGCAGCCCCTGCGCGCCCGGCATGACCGACAGGATGGAGCTGCGAACAGAAGCCTGCGGGAACAGTACACCCGCCTGATGCAGGAAGCTGCCCGCCCAGGCACCGCCGGCCATGACCACCGTGCCGGTGCGGATCACGCCGCGTTCGGTGACAACGGCGGCGACGCGCCCGGCCTGCATTTCCAGACCGCGCGCAGCACAGGACTGGATGACGCGCCCTCCATGCTTGACGATCCCCTGCGCAATCACCGGTGCGGCATTGGCCGGATCGGCAATGCCGTCGGTGGGCGACCAGACACCGCCGCGCCAGGATCGCCCGGTGGCGGCCCCCCGCACTGCGGTTTCGGCGGGCGAGAGCATATGGGTTTCGACCCCCTCGCCGCGAGCGAAGCGGCCCCATTCGGCCCAAGCCTCGATCTCGGTCGGATCGTCGGACAGATACAGCAAACCGCAGCGACGGAAACCGATCTGGGGCCCGAGATCGTCGACCATCGCCTGCCACAGGTCCAGACTGCGCGTAGACAGCGGAAGTTCACGCGCATCCCGATTCTGCTGCCTACACCAGCCCCAGTTGCGGCTGGACTGTTCGGCACCGATCCGGCCTTTTTCCAGCAGCACCACCGATTGCCCGGCACGCGCCAGCCAATAGGCGGCGCTGACACCGACGATGCCACCGCCGATCACCACGCAGTCGGCAGCAGACGGCAGGACGGAATCGGTTTCGATTTTCAGAAGCGGGGCGGGCATCGTATTCTCCGGTCGTTTCGGGTGAGGTTAGCGCCGATCCGTCGGCGGCTTCTGCCGCAGGCTACCATTGATACGGCATATCATGTTGTATCGGCAGATCTTGGCAGCGCTGCGAAGTTGCGCGACAAGGGCCATGCCCCCAAGGGAAGGATTGCGGAATGGCAACGGCGCTGAAACTGGATCGGATCGACATCAAGATCCTTGTCGAATTGCAGCGCAACGGCCGGATCACGAATGTCGAGCTTGCCGATCTTGTAGCCTTGTCGCCATCGCCTTGCCTGATGCGGGTCAAGAAACTGCAGCAGGCGGGCTATATTTCCGGATATGCGGCCCAAATAGACGTGGCGCGATTGGGTGAGACGCTGACGGTATTCACCGAATTTACCCTGAAAAACCATCGACAGATCGATTTTGCCCGCTTTCAGGGAGCGCTGGAAAAGATCGACAGCTGCATCGAATGCCACCTTGTCTCGGGGGGGTACGACTATCTGGCGAAATTCGTCACGGCGGGCATCGTCGACTACCAGAACATCATCGAAGCGTTGATCGACCGCGATATTGGGGTCGACAAGTATTTCAGCTTTGTCGTCATCAAGACCCCGTTCATCAAGACGCAGATCCCGCTGACGCGGCTGTTCGCGGATCGAGGTTAACGGTTCGCGAACTGGGCCACCAATTCGGGATCCTGCTCCAGCCCGCGCAACCAGCCCGTATCCAGTTGTGGGATCGACGAAATCAGCAGCCGTGAATAGGGGTGGGTCGCATCCGAGGACATGCGCGCCGCCGGCAGTGCCTCGACCACGCGGCCCTTCAGCATCACCAGAACCTCATCGCAGATCGCCTCGACCGTGGACAGGTCATGGCTGATGAACATGTAGGACAGGTTCAACTCTCGCTGCAGCTCTTTCAACAGATCCAGAATCGCCGCCGCCACGACAGTATCCAGTGCCGAGGTGATCTCGTCGCACAGGATCAGTTCGGGCTCTGCCGCCAGCGCACGGGCAAGGTTTACGCGCTGTTTCTGCCCGCCTGACAGTTCGGATGGCAGGCGATGGCGCAACTGGGCCGGCAACCGGACCATGTCCAGCAGTTCGATCACCCGGTCTGTCCGGGCCTTCCCCCTCGTGCCGTGATAGAAGGTCAGCGGACGACCAAGGATGCTTTCGATGGGCTGGGCCGGATTCAGCGCGGTATCGGCAAGCTGAAACACGATCTGCGCGCGGCGCAACTCATCCTTGCTGCGGTCAGCCAGTGCCGGGCGCATTTCGCGACCCTCCAGCAGCAGCTTACCACGATAGGCCGGAAGGATGCCCGCGATCGCCCGCGCCAGCGTCGATTTTCCAGACCCGCTTTCACCGATAACACCAAGATTGCGGCCACGCTCCAGCCGGAAGCTGACATCATGCAGCACAACTGCTGCCGGAACGCCCTTCGAGATGCTCCCATAACCCGCGCTGAGATTCTGCACCTCCAGAATCGGCTCATCCTTGTCGTCCGACGTCTCGGCGACGTGCAGGGCCGGTTCGAACGCATCCAGAAGCTGGCGGGTATAGGGATGTTTCGGTGCGTGCAGGATCTGTTCGGTTGGGCCCACCTCCTGAATGACGCCGCCCTTCAGCACGATGATGCGGTCGGCGATCTGGGCTACCACCGCCAGATCATGGCTGACATAAACCCCGGCGGCACCGCTGCGTTCCATGACCGACTTGAAGGCGCGCAAGACCTCGATCTGGGTGGTCACGTCCAGCGCCGTCGTGGGCTCGTCGAAGATCACCAGTTGCGGATCCCCGATCAGCGCCATTGCCGCGGACAAGCGTTGCAACTGCCCACCCGAGACCTGATGCGGATAGCGATCGCCGATGGTGTCGGCGTTCGGCAATGCCAGCGCGCGGAACAGTTCCTTCGCGCGCGTTTCCGCCTGCTCACGCGGCATCAGGTCATGGATCGCGGTGATCTCGATCACCTGGTCCATGATCCGCTTGGACGGGTTGAAGGCCGCCGCCGCAGATTGCGGCACATAGGACGCCACCGTGCCACGCAGACCCGCACGCTGGTGTTCCGACATGGCGGTGACCTCGCTGCCGCCAAGCCGGATCGTACCGCCCTGGATGCTGCATCCGGGGCGCGTATAGCCCATCAGCGACAGCGCAATCGTCGTCTTGCCCGAGCCGCTTTCCCCGATCAGCGCCACGATTTCACCCGGCGCGATATCGAAGCTGACATCGTTGATGATCCGGATCTCGCGGCCGGCATCGGTCCGGGCACCGATCTGAAGGTTTTGAACGGAAACGAGCGGCTCGGTCATCATTCGCTCCTGTCGCGGATACGGGTGGGCAGGTTGTCGATGAACATGTTGACCGAGATGGTCAGTGTCGCGATGGCGATGGATGGGAAGATCACCGCCGGTGCACCCAGCGAAAGACCCTCGATATTCTCGCGCACCAATGCACCCCAGTCGGCGTTGGGCGGCTGAACGCCAAGCCCCAGGAAGGACAGCCCCGACAGGACCAGCACGATAAAGACAAAACGCAGGCCCAGATCGGCCAGGACTGGTCCGGTAATATTCGGCAAGATCTCGTTTAGGATGATATAGCCGAACCTTTCGCCCCGGGCGCGGGCGACGGTCACGAAATCCATCGTGTTGACGTTCACCGCAAGCGCTCGGGCAAAGCGATAGGACCCCGGCAGATACATGGCCGCCAGCGTCAGGATCAGCACCGGGATCGAGGATCCCACGGCCGCCACGACAACCAACCCGAACAACAGATGGGGAATACCGTTGAACGCATCCAGCACCCGCGACAGGATGGTGTCGAACCAGCCGCCAATCGCCGCCGCGATCATGCCCAGCAGCACGCCGCCCGCGCAGGCCAGCAGGACTGCGGCCAGTGCGATCCCGACGGTATAGCGTGCCCCCATGATGACGCGGGACAGGATATCGCGCCCCAGATAGTCGCTGCCCAGCCAGAACTGCTTGCTCATTGGACCGAAATAGTCCCAGTCGACCATGTCCCCGGGCGGGTATGGCGTGATCCACGGGCCGATAATCGCAATCACCCCCCAGAACAGGATAATGGCCAATCCAAGGCGGCCAACCCAGTTGAAGGAATATCCCAGACGCGCCGGGGTCGGAATGCGGAGGGTTATAGGTGTCAACGGCGCAACCTCGGGTTCGACAGTATCGCGATCAGATCGGCCAGGGTGATCAGGATCAGATAGCTGAGACAGAAGATCATCGCGCAGCTTTGGATCAGCGGCAGGTCGCGGGTTGCGACTGCATCGACCATAAGCTTGGCGACACCGGGATAATTGAAGATCGTTTCAACGATGATGACGCCGCCCACGAGATAGGACAGCGACAGCGCGACAGCGTTGGCGATCGGGCCAAGGGCATTGGGCAGCGCATGGCGAACAACCATTCGCGGGCGGGAGGCCCCCTTCAGCAAGGCCATTTCGACATAAGGCGTGTTGATGGTTTCGATGACGGCGGCACGGGTCATCCGGATCATCTGGGCCGAAACCACGAATGACAGGGAAATGACCGGCATCGCATAGGCGCGCAGCATACCGCCGATGCCGTCCACATCCACCCCGTAGCTGAGTGCTGGCAGCCAGCCCAGCCAGACGGCGAAGATCAGCACCGCAAGCGTCGCCACCATGAATTCGGGGACCGAGATCACCGCAATCGTTGCCATCGAGACCAGACGGTCAAGCCATGACCCCCGCCACATAGCAGCGGAAATTCCAAGAATCAGCGATACCGGTACACAGATCAGCGTGACAATCCCCGCCAGACGCAATGAATTGGCCAGCCGCCCCGACAGCAGGTCGGCCACCGGCACATTGTTGACATAGGACATACCCAGATCGCCCGTGGCCATTCCCCCCATCCAGGACAGGAAGCGCGACAAGGCGGGCTCATCCAGCCCCATCGCAGTGCGCAGGCCGGCCACGGCCTCGGGTGTGGCCGCCTGGCCCAGCAGTACCTCGGCCACGTCGCCGGGCAGCAGTTCGGTCGCAAAGAATACGGCGAAGGACACGATGATCAGGGTGATCAACGCGATCCCAAGCCGCTGTCCGACCAGAAACCATGTCTTGGCGGAACGCAGCATGAGGCACCTCCAGCGGGGTTGGCAGATCCTGCGCGACCATGCGCGCGGGAGAACGGATCAGGCCTCCAGCCAGACATATTCGGCGAAGGCATAGCCCATCTGGCCACCCAGCGGGTTCGGCCGCAGACCCTTCAGCCTGGACGACTGGCCGTCCACATTCGACATATAGGCCGGGATGATGGTGCCGGCTTCATTGGCGACCATCTCCTGCATTTCCCAATAGATGGACTTGCGCTTTTCCTCATCCAGCGAACCGCGCGCCTCGACCAGCATGCCGTCGAATTTCTCCGACTTGTACTGGCTTTCATTCCACGGTGCCGAGGACGCGTAGAGCAGCGAGAACAGGATGTCGGGCGTCGGGCGCGGGTTGATATTGCCGAAATGGATCGGCGCCTTCAGCCAGTAGTTCGACCAGTATCCGTCCGAGGGCACGCGCTGGATGTCGAAAGGCACCCCCGCCTCGGCCCCAGCCTGCTGAACCACCATCGCCATATCGACCGCCGCCGTCGGCGCGTCCGATGTCACGATCGGGATAGACTGCCCCAGCACACCGGCCTTTTCGAACAGCGCCTTGGCCCGTTCGGGGTCATATTCGCGCGCCTTGAGGTTGGGGTTATGATACCTGTCAGAGGACGATACCGGCTGATCATTGCCGACCTCGGCCAGACCGCGCAGAACACCATTCACGACGGTTTCGCGGTTCATCAGGTATTTCATGCCCTCGATGAAATCGGCCTTGTCGCCCGGCGCCATATCCAGCCGGATGTTCAGGTTGGTGTAATTACCCGAATTGGTGATCGAAGTTTGGACCTGCGGCTGCCCGTCAAGCATCCGCACCGAACGTGGGTTCAGCGAGGCGCCCAGATGGATATCGCCGGACAGCAGCGCGTTCACCCGCGCATTGTTGTCCGAGATCGCAAAATACTCGATGCTGTCGAGATAGGGGCCGTCGGCCTTGAAGTAATTCGGGTTCTTGGTGCCGATGGAACGCACGCCCGGCTCGAAGCTTTCGCAGATGAAGGCGCCGGTGCCGTTCGCGATGGAAAAGTCGGTAGTGCCGTCGGCGATGATCATGAAGTGGTGCAGCGACAGGATCGTCGGCAGGTCGGCATTGGCGTCCGACAGCACGATGCTGACGGTCTGATCGTCAACGGCCGTGATCTCGGCCAGTTGCTCGGCAATAGCGGCAGCCTTGGAGCCGACCGCCGGATCCTGATGACGCTTCAGCGAATAGACCACATCAGCGGCGGTCAGCGTTTTGCCGTCATGGAAGGTAACGCCGGGCTTCAGTTTGATTTGCCAGGTCTTGCCGTCGGTGGTTTCGACGGCATCGGCCAGTTCCATCTTCACCTCACCTCCGTCTTCAAGGAAAGTCAGGCGGTTATAGAAGGAACAGCAGCGCACATAATCCGTGGACAGCGACGCCTTGGCAGGATCGAGCGTGTCCGCGGTCGAGGCCGACCAGCCCGCCGCTTTCATGTGCCCCCCGGTAACCGGCGTCTGCGCCACGGCCTGTCCGGCCCGCAGCAGCATCGAGCCGCCCGCAGACAGTGCCACGCCCGAGGCCATCAGCATCTTCAGCAATTCGCGGCGAGATGCCCCGCGCCGGATGGCGGCCTCGACCATCGCATCGTCACGTCCGGTCCAGTTCGTCGGCTTCAAGTCTTTCATGGTCATTTCCCTGTTGATATCCGGCGGCTCTTGCGCCCGCTTGGGATGATGAAGTTACCTGTCGAATGCCGCGTCCGCGGCCTGCGCCAGCTCGATCAGCGCGTGAAAGTGATAGTCGGGTTCGGTAAACGCGACCGGCTCGATCGTGCCGCCA
The DNA here is from genome assembly GCA_047973065.1 of Paracoccus sp. (in: a-proteobacteria). Classification (GTDB taxonomy): domain Bacteria; phylum Pseudomonadota; class Alphaproteobacteria; order Rhodobacterales; family Rhodobacteraceae; genus Paracoccus. The sequence continues at coordinate 19,875 of JBKEBH010000093.1, forward strand.
TATCCGGCCTGCGCATGGCGCCGCTGAATCCACGCATTCGTCATTCCCAGCTGACGCGAGATGCCGATGTCGTGGTGCTGGCTTTGTGCCGTATGCAGGATGTCGTCCTTGCTGCCACCATCCTTACCAATAAAGTCGAAGACCTGCTGGAAAAAGGCGGGATCTGGCTTTTCGGTGCCGGTTTCGTCGGTTGTGAAAGCAGCCCAGAACGGGTTGCCCAGCTTTTGGGCATATTTGTCAAAGGCCCAGCGGCGCGCATTCGTCATTGCGATCAGCTTGTAACGGGCCTTTAGCCTGGCCATCGCCTCGGCGCTGTCGGGAAACGGCTTCGCCTCGCCCACGGCGTCGATCATGAACTGGCGGTTTTCGGGCGTATCCGGCAGGCCGGTTTCTGCCGCGATCTGCCCATAGCAGCGGCCCAGATCGTCGGGAAGCCGCAGCGCATCCGGCTGATAGCGTGCATTGCGATAGATGCTCAGCGCGGCTTCGCCGTCGACGACCATGCCGGCAGCGGCCGCGATCTTGTCCAATGCGCCGGTAATCGCACCCTCGAAGTCGATCAGCGTGCCCACCACATCGAATGTGACATAGGAAAACTGGTCCAGCGGTTTGACTTCTGTTTCGGTCACCATGTCACGGTCCTTGAGCAAAGGGGGATCTGTCATCCTCCCATCAGGTTCCCCCCTTTCGGGGGCTGAAAAACGCTGAAACATGGGGTCGGCGCAGCATATTCTTTCGTATTGCAGCAGCGCGCGGCATGACGCGCTGCGGGTCAATAGCCCTTGCCGGGGTCTACGAGACCGGGGATTACCGCACCTTCACGATCGGCCCGGATGACAGCCAGCGCATGCTGTGCACCTTCCGCCGGATCGGTATAAGAGCCGATATGCGGGGTGATGAGGATGCGGGGATCCGACCAGGCCCAGTGATCTGCGGGCAGCGGCTCTGGCTCGGTCACGTCCAGCATTGCGGCGGCGATGCGTCCGGAATCCAGTGCACGGCGCAGAGCCTGCTGATCCATTTGCGCCCCCCTGCCTGCATGAACGATCAGCGCCCCTTCGGGCAGCGAGACGAAGAACTCATCATCCATCATGCCGCGGGTTTCATCCGTCAGCGGCAACATGCCGATCAGCAGGTCTGTCTGCTGAAGAAACGCAGCCCTGTCGGCCGGGCCGAAAACCGGCACCCCCGGCAGGTCACGGCCCGAACGGCTGTAGCCGGAAACCGGAAAGCCAAGCGCCATCAGGCTGGCCGCCACCAGCTGCCCGATCCGCCCCGTTCCCATGATGCCGATCCGGCGCGACGAGGCCAGCCGCGCAGGGCGCGCGATCCATTCCCCACGCGCGGCCTGATCCAGATAGACCGGCAGGTCACGATGCAGCGCCAGCGCCGCCATGACGACCCAGTCACGGACCATCGCCTCGATCCCCGGGGCTATCGTGCGCGACAGCGCAACGCCTGCGGGAAGCGGCGGGAAATGGTCCGTTCCCGCCCCGACACAGATGATCGTGCGCAGGTTGGGATAGCGCGAAAGATCGGCGGGCGGGATCCAGCAGGCCAGATGCGTCACCTGCGCCGGATCGGTGACGCCGGGCTCATCCGGGATGAAGCTTTCACCGGCATCGGCGAAAGCGCTGGCCCAGACGGCCCCTCGTTCCGGTGTCGAATAAAACAGCAGCGCCATCAGCGCAGGACCGCGCGGATTTCGGGGTCCTCCAGCGTCAGGTCCAGCACCTTGCGGGTGCGGGCGACGATCTGGCCGATCTCGTCATCCGTGCAGCAAAGCGGCGGCGCATAACCGAAGACGCCCTGCGGGAAGGAACGAATGATCAGCCCCTGTTCCCAGGCACGATCAAACAGCCGGGTTGCGGCCTGCACACCAGCCGGAAGCGGGGTTTTTGCGGCCTTGTCCGTGACCAGTTCAACAGCCGCCAGCATACCGCGCCCGCGCACATCCCCGACCAGAGGGTGATCGCGCAGCCCCTCCAGTCCGGCCAGCAGACGCGCGCCGGCCCGGCGGCCATTTTCAAGTAGCCCGCCTTCGTAAAGTGCCAGCACCTCCAGCGCGACGGCGGCACTGACCGGATGCGCGGAATAGGTAAAGCCGTGACCGACCGCCTTCGCCCCCGCCCCGTCGGCGATGGTCTCATAGACCTGATCGCGCATGAACACCGCACCCATCGGAACATAGCCCGAGGTCAGCCCCTTGGCCGTGGTCATCAGATCCGGCACGATGCCTTCATCCTCGCAGGCAAATAGTGGGCCGGTCCGGCCAAAGCCGGTGATAACCTCATCAGCCACGAACAGCACATCGTATTCGGCGCACAGATCGCGCATCGCCTTGACCCATCCGGCGGGCGGCACCAGAACGCCGCCCGATCCCTGAATCGGTTCGACATAGAAGGCGGCCACCTTTTCGGCGCCGATTTCTTCGATCTTCGTCCGCAATTCGGCAACCGAGGCGTCAATGATTGCCTGCGGATCCTGACCCACAGGATTGCGATAGGCGTAATGGGACGAAATCTTGTGCTGCCAGTCATAGGGCACGCCGAAACCGTCATGAAAGACCGGCAAAGCCGTCAGCCCCGCCCCCGTCGTGGTCGAGCCATGATAGCCGCTTGCGACAGAAATGAACTGGTCGCGCCCCGGCTGCCCCTTGGCGTGCCAGTAATAGCGGATGAAGCGGATCGTGCTGTCGACCGCATCCGATCCGCCCAGGGTGAAATAGACATGGTTCAGATCGCCCGGCGCATGATCGGCCAATGCGGCGGCAAGGCGGATCGGCGCCTCGGCCCCCAGATCGAAATAGCCGGTCGCATAAGGCAGGCGGCGCATCTGTTCGGCTGCGGCGGCGACAATACTTTCATGGCCGTAGCCGGCATTCACGCACCACAGGCCGGCGAATCCGTCGATCAGGTCGCGGCCATCGGCATCGGTCACGGTGGCGCCGCTGGCTTTCTGCAACAGGCGAACGCCGCGCGCCTCATGTCCGCGAAAGGACGACACGGGATGGATCAGATGGCGGCGGTCAAGCTCAACAAGGGAATTGCTCAGCATCGGGGTTCTCCTTAGCCCAGTGCTTGCGAAACAAGGGCGTAGCTGGTGGGTGGCGTGGTCTGCTGGTTTTTGGTCATCGCGATGCCGCCGCCGACATGGGCAAGCCCGAGCACGGCCGGAAAATCCCCGAGGCCCTGCCCGTCGCGCAAGTCGACGCGCAGGAAGCTGCCCGCGCATCGGGCTGCGGCAAAGGCCAGCAGGGCGCGGGCTTCGGCATCATCTGGCGCGACGATGGGGCCGATAACATGGCCCCGGCCGAATTTGCGCAGTAGCGCAAAGCCGCCATCCGTCAGCAGCAAATCGCCCTCTGCCGCAATCTTCTGCAACAGCTGATCGCGTGTGCAGCCCGTGGCTGCATGGTCGGCCCGCAGACGGTCCCGAAGATCATCAGCATTGCCGATCCGGACGGACAGTTCCAGCGTGGCGGCACAGGCGATTCCCTGATGCTGCAAAATCTGCCCGGTCGCTTTGAAACCCAGCTTTTCATAAAGCGGCAAGCCATCGGCAGTGGCGATCAGCCGCATCTCGCGGTCACCCGCGATCGCGATGACCTCGGTCATCAGCGCCCGGCCCAGCCCGCGCCCCCGCATGGATTCATCAACGATGATCATGTTGAGCGTGGCGACCTCGCCAAAAGGCGAACACAGTGCCGTGCCCACGATCCGGTCACCCTCAATGGCGACGACACCTTTCGACACCGACAGGTTCAGCGCCCAGTCCTGAATGCGATGCGGCCAGTCAGCTTGCTGCGAAAGCCGGTGCGCATCGGGCAGGTGGCCGGCCTCGAAGGCGACCAGACGCAAGGTGTTGGTGGCAGTCATGTCATTGTTTCCTCTTCTTCGGCATCATCGCATGGCGGATGCAGCAGGAACGCCGTCTTGCGACGATCCGGCAGCATGTCCTGCGGATGACCTTCCTGCTGCCGCAGAATATGCCGTCAGGCACGGAGGCGGTGTCCAAGGGCGTTGATCATGGCGCAGGCGGCGTTCAGTTCACCATTCGTCAGATATTCCTCGGGGCGGTGTGCCCGTGCGATATCGCCGGGACCACAGATAATCGCCGGCACGCCTGCGGCCTGAAACAACCCGGCCTCGGTGCCATAACTGACCGCGCCCAGTGGCGAATGGCCCGAGAGTTCCTCTGCCAACCCTGCCAACGGATGATCCGCATCCAAAGCAAGTGCCGGGTAGGATGAAATCCATTCGACGTTCAGCCCTTCGGCAGCAGCCAGGACAGGGGCCAGCACCGCACGCGGATCGACCCCGTCAATGGCCCGGGCCTCGATATCGGCAACCGCGCGATCAGGGATGATATTGATTGCCTGACCACCACTAAGCGTTCCGATCTGGAGGCTGGAATATGGCGGCAGGAATCGCGCATCCTGCGGGCCAGACTTCAGCGCCTCGGCTTGCGTTGCGGCAGCGGTCAAGGCGGGCAGAAGCGCATGAATCGCATTGTCGCCCAAATCGGGGCGCGAACTGTGACCACCGCGACCCAATGCCACCAGCCGCAATGCGGCCTTGCCCTTATGCGCCAGAACGGGAACCATCCCCGACGGCTCGCCCACAAAACACCCAAGCGGGGGGGCGCACAGATCGGGAAGTGCCGCCAGCAAATGCGGCACCCCGCGGCAACCTGCCTCCTCATCATAGGACAGCGAAATATGAATGGGCGCCGCCAGCGGCATCGCCGCAAGATCGGGAACCGCAGACAGAACGGCGGCGACAAAGCCCTTCATGTCGCAGGCCCCGCGCCCGATCAGCCGGTCACCGTCGATGCGCAGCCTGAATGGATCGCCCTGCCATTCGGGTTCGCCCGCCGGCACCACATCAAGATGGCCGGACAGGACATAGCCCGGGCGGGCAGGATTGCCGATGGTCGCAAACAGGTTCGCGCGATCCCCCTCGGGGCCGGGTATCCGCGTGGTGGGAATGCCATGCCCGTGCAGATAATCCTGTACGAAGCCGACAATGTCCCCGTTCGGCCGTCCCACAACGCTGGGAAAGCCGACCAGACGGGCCAGAAGATCAATCGGCGAAAACATAGATCTTGCGCACCGTTTCAATGGTCTTCCATTCTCCCCTGAAGCCGGGCTTCATCACGAAACTGTCGCCCGCGCGGAAAATGCGGGTCTCGCCGCCCTCTTCCTTCAGTTCGACCACGCCTTCCAGAATGTGACAGAATTCCAGCGCCTCGCCCTTGGCAGAGCGGGTGGTGGCCGGGGTGGCCTCCCAGATGCCCCAGCGGATCTTGGACCAGTCGCCAACGGCCTGTTCATCCAGCGCCCAGGTTTTCAGGGCGGGATTGCCTTCGATCAGACGATCAGGCGCGGCGACATCTTCGCGGGGCGGAAACGTCGGGGCGATGTCGATGGGGCAAAGCAGGGTCACGGAGAGCTCCTTATCCAGTTCTGGATCATTATTGCTGCCGCACCCGGGCCGATCTTGCCGTAGTTGCGATATTGTCGGCATCCCCTGCCGTGTCGCATGGCAATTACGGAATTTCCTGCCAGAAAACCCTTCAGTGCCGCATTCGCTTTGGCGCAACTGCGTCGATGATGGTCCAAACATGACTCAGCAGGGAATGCCCGATGATCCTCCGTCCCAAATTCATCACCTTCGACTGTCACGGCACGATGATCTATTTCGACATGGCCGGTGCTGCCCGCGACCATTACGGAGCCCAGCTCAGCGGCCCGCAGATGGACAAGTTCATCGCCAATTTCGCCGCCTATCGTCTGGACGAGGTTCTGGGCGCCTGGAAACCCTATGCCGAGGTGGTCCACAACGCGCTGGAACGGACCTGCAAGCGCAACGGGATTCCATTCGATCCTGCCGTAGCCGAGGACATCTATAATCGCGTCCCGACCTGGGGGCCGAACCTTGACGTTCCGGCGGGATTGCAGCGGATCGCCGGAAATATTCCGCTCGTTGCGCTGACCAACTCGATGAACGATCAGATCCCGCATAATATCGCCAGGCTGGGTGCACCGATCGACCATGTGCTGACCGCTGAAAGCGCAGGCGCCTACAAGCCGCAGATGCGGGCCTTCGAATACATGTTCGACACGCTCGGATGCGGACCGGAAGATGTGCTGCATGTCTCCTCGTCGTTCCGCTATGACCTGATGACGGCACATGACCTTGGCATCCGCAACAAGGTGTGGGTGAACCGCGGGCATGAACCCGCGAACCCGCATTACGGTTATGTCGAGGTGCGCGACATCGCCGGTCTGGCCGAGGTGGTAGGGCTGTGAAATACCTCTCGTACTGGCATGACAGCGCTACGGCATTCGCTGACGGCCGGAAAGGTCCGGTCGAGGGGAGTTTCGACGTGGCCGTCATCGGCGGCGGCTTCACCGGCCTTTCCGCCGCGCTGAAGCTGGCCCGTCAGGGCGTCCGCGTCACCGTGCTGGAAGCCGAGCATGTGGGCTTCGGCGCTTCGGGTCGCAATGGCGGCCATCTCAATAACGGCCTGGCCCACGGTCTTTCCGATGCCATGTCACATCTGGGCGCGGAACGGGCGCGTGCTCTGTATCGCGCCTATGACGATTCGATTGACAAGATCGAGGCCATCGTGGCCGAAGAAGGCATCGACTGCGACTTCCGCCGCGCGGGCAAGCTGAAGCTGGCTTCCAAGGCCAGCCATGTGGCGGGGCTGCGTGCCGGGTTCGAGCTGATCCATCGAGAGGTTGACCCTGATACCGAATGGCTGGAGCGTGACCAGCTTGCTGACGAGGTGAGATCGGAAGCCTTCCATGGCGCGATGCTGTATCGCAAATCGGCGATGATCCACATGGGCCGCTATGTAAATGGGCTAGCCGCAGCCGCGCATCGCCGCGGGGCGGTGATCTGGGAACATGCCCCGGTCACCGACAAGGCAAAGGTCAGCGATGGATGGGAACTGACCACGCCACGCGGCAAGCTGCGCGCCGGGCGGGTCATCGCCGCGACCGGCGCCTACGGGACGACACCGCCGCTGCGCTATTTTCGCCGCCGCATCATCGCCGTGGGCTCATTCATCATCGCCACCCGCCCATTGACCGGCGCAGAGGTCGCCTTGACCCTGCCCGGCAACCGCACCTGCGTCACCTCGATGAATATCGGTAACTATTTCCGGCTATCGCCCGACAACCGGCTGATCTTCGGTGGCCGCGCAAGGTTCTCGGCCCGCTCGGATCAGACCTCGGACGCGAAATCCGGCGCAATCCTGCGCCGGTCGATGGGTTCGATATTTCCGCATCTGGCAGATGTTCAAATCGATTATTGCTGGGGCGGGCTTGTGGACATGACCAGGGACCGTTTTCCCCGCGCCGCCGAGGCCGAAGGCATGATCTACGGTATGGGCTATTCCGGTCATGGTGCGCAGCTCTCGACCCTGCTGGGTGGCGTGCTGGCCGATATGGCGATGGGCCGGAACGACACCAATCCGCTGTCCGAGATGGACTGGCCGGCAATCCCCGCCCACAGTGGCAAACCGTGGTTCCTGCCTCTTGTCGGCGCATGGTTTTCTCTGAAGGACAGGCTATCCTAACCCAGCGAATGCGACGCCAGACCGTAAATCACTGGCCCCTGCGTCGCCCGGCGCTGAGGGCCAATCCGCATCTCGTTCACGGTGTCGAAGGACGAGAGCCCCGCCTCAACCAGGAACGAAACAAATGCCTCACTGTCTACAGGCGTATCCACTCGGGTGAATACCCCTGCGTTCTGCCGGATCAGTGGCGCGACGAGCTGCAGAGCCATGTCGTCGCCATCCGCCACCACCGGGCCGATCACCCTGCCCTTGCCAAATCGTCGTTCAAGGGCAAAGCCGCAGATCTTGCCATGGCGCAGTGCCACCAGCCCGCCCGAAAGCTGGATCAGCGCATCCAGAACGGCAGTACGAACGGCACCGTATGCATAGGCGTCCAATGTCCTCAGCGCATTCAGATCGCCGGGCTGCAACTGTCGGATCGTCAGCCCGGGCACAGCCGACGGCAATTCTATCGGGCAGGCAATGCCTTGCTGCTGACGAATGATACTGACCGGCAGAAACCCCGCAGCCGCATATAAGCGGTAACCCGAACGCGTGGCGCTAAGCCGCAAATCACGCCCAGCGCAATCCGCCAGAACGCGCTGCAACAGCCACTTCCCGGCCCCGCGTGCCTGCAGGCGCGGTACGGTTACCATCATGCCCAGCATGGCAAAATCATCCCCCATGGGGAAATACATCGCCGAGCCGACCGGCCGCCCGATGGGGTCCGAAGCAAGATACCCCTGCCCCAGCGACAGAAACAAATCCAGATCGCGCTCACGATGCGGCCAGAGCACGCCCACGGTCAGCTCATGCAGTTGCGCCCGCTGTGCCGATCCCAGCGGACCAGCGCTGGTATCATAGGCGTCAACCTTGAGATGTGCACCCGATGCTTTGACCGCCGGTATTTCTGCGCCTGTCATATCAGAATCGTCCCTCAGTCCCTAAATCGTGACCTTAGGGGGCGTCGCTTACGATTTTATGCCGAATTTCTTGTTCGCATGCGCATAATATTGCGAATTGGGGAACCAGATGTTCGAGGCCGCGATTGATCGCAACTTGCCCCCGGTCATGCCTCGTTCATAACGAGAGTCTACAGCCCGATCAAATCGGGAGCGGCAGCAGGGGAACAACGTCGCGCTTACGGAGCAAATTGCTCGGCAAGCATCTCACGCCGTGACAGTGCAAATCGGTAAGCGGTGTCCGACTGGCACAGCCGCCTCAGCTTGACGGCTGGAAGTTCCACGGGAGCAGGTCGTCGATGCGGCTTTTGGGCGCCGCGCTTACACGCAAGTCTGCTCGCGCCACGCGTCTTTGCAAACGTTGATGTGGCGTTGATGTAAAACGGGGATTGTGATGTCCGAGCATTTCAGTCAGCATCCAAGCGTTTGATTTTG
>JBKEBH010000139.1:0-2739 GCA_047973065.1 Paracoccus sp. (in: a-proteobacteria)
GGCCTTGATTATGTCAAGTAAAGCATATAGTAAGCGGTCCGGCTTACTGATTTGCTGTCCGATCAGTACAAGTATCCGTAACACACCAACAGAAGTAAAAATATCTAACCTGGATAAACCATGTGTCGTTGCAAGCAACTTAATTCAAACGCTGGATTACCGACACAGGAAAGCCAGGTTTATCGTGAAGGCAGAAAAGCGTGTGTTTGAAGATGTGCTGGTTAGACTTATTCCCCTGATTGCAGGGGATGAATTTTTATCCCGCATAAGTACCAGTAATTAGAGGAGAAAACCGATTTGAAAAGAATTAGATCTGTAATGTGACGCTCCGGACTGAAAAATTGTGACGGCTCCGGGCAGGTGTCGTCTGCCCCTCTCTCAAGGTGCCGCATCGCCATGGAACACCATGCTGGCCAACATAGATGATAATGACTATCCCAGCTGACATAGACACATCGGACTATCCCTGCGGGGGATGGTGACACGGTGCTTAAAATCCAGTGCTGTTTTTCCGACATGTCAAGCACAGATTAATTCAAAAGCTGTTTTATTTTGATTAAATCCAGTCTTTTTTGTGGGCTTCAGTATGCTCTGCGCTAATGATGGAATTAACCTTACAAGCATCACTGAAAGACCATAGTGCGTTGTGTTCATTGGTATTCCTCCTCTGTGCCGGTCGGATTCCCCCCGAAATCTCCATACCCCTCGATCTGGAACCGACCGGCTTTTTTTCGTTTCTAGCCCTGCCAGCTGGGATAGTCCGATGTGTCTATGTTGGCCAGCATAAAGGAAAAGTCCTATGACCAATCTCGTCATTATTGAATCCGGCAGTAAAATCAAAGCCGTTAGCAAATATTTAAGTGCCCTGCCCGGCACCTGGCATGTCAAATCCTCGCAGGGCCATGTGCGGGATCTGCCGCTCAAGCACATGGGCTTGAGCGCACCGGATTATGTGCCCACCTACGAAGTCAGCAAGGGCTCAAAAAAGATTATCGCTGAACTTAAACAGGCCGCCAAACAGGCTCAAACAGTTTACCTGGCCACCGACCCGGACCGCGAAGGCGAAGCGATTGCCTGGCACCTGGCGCAAGTATTGAATCTGCCTGAAGGCAAATACCACCGCATCGCCTTTAATGAAATCACCCAAACCGCCATCCAAAAGGCAATTGCCGCCCCCCGAAAAATCGACATGAATTTGTTTATGGCCCAACAGGGCCGCCGGGCACTGGATCGACTGGTCGGTTATAAAATCTCACCGGTCATCTCCAGATTGATGCATCATCGCCTGTCAGCAGGCAGAGTGCAAAGCGTAGCCGTGAAAATTCTGGTCGAGCGCCTGCGTGCAATCGAAAACTTCACCCCGGTGGAACACAGTGGTGAGCTTATCATGGTAAATGGGCACAGCGCCACCTGGAACACCAAACCGTTCGTCCGTGACAATACACCGTATATCCTCAATCAGGCGGTCGCTGCGCATGTCGCCAGTACCACCCAGGTACGGGTGGTGGATTTTAACGAAGCGGAAAAAGCCGTAAAGCCCCCACCCCCGCTTACGACCGCGGATATGTGCTCCAGTGCGGCCAAATTGCTGGGATTGACCGTCAAACAAACGGAATCCCTTGCGCAAAGTTTATTCTCGAAAGGCTTGATCACCTATCACCGGGTGGATTCGCCCAATTCCTCAGAATACGGCATTGAATTGATTCAAAGTGCCCTGGATGCGCAGGGATTAAACGATCATCGTGTTGACACACCCAACACCTGGCCATCTCGTGCTGCCGCACAGGAAGGCCATGAGGCGATTCGGCCAACGGATTTTTCAGTTCAGCCGGAATTCGAATCCCCTGAGCACCAAGCGTTGTATAAAATGATTTATACCCGGGCACTGGCATCCCAAATGAAACCGGCCCGCTATCATCACCGAAACGTCACGTTTGTCGCAACCGATATCGACATCGATGGCGTGGCGCCGGAATATAAAGCTGCCTCCAAAGCGTTAATCTACCCCGGCTATCTGCAAATACTTAACGATAAAAACAAAAAACAGACCAATGATGATACCGCACCCTTACCAACCTACACCCCAAATGAGGTATATCACGTTGAGTCCGGGGAAGTAAAAACCCTGAAAACCAAACCCCCTGCCCATTATCAGGAACATACTCTGGTGGATAAACTGGAGAAAGAAGCCATTGGACGGCCTTCAACCATCGGCAAGATCATTTCTACCATTCTGGCGCGTAACTATGTTATTCGCAAAAAAAAATACCTGGTGGCCACCGATCTGGGGGCCACGGTGGTCACACTGCTGGACGATAAATTTGACTTTATGGCCATCAACTACCCCCGGGCCATGGAAGCAGAGCTTGATAAGATCGAAAAAGGCCAGGCGCAATACAGGCAGCTCATGGCGATTGTCGATAGCGCACTTGAGGAAAACTTATCACAAATTGGTGAAGGTGTTACGATTGAACAGCATCACTGCCCGGAATGTAACCAGGTGTTGATCAAACGCCCTGCCAAAAAGAAAAAGAACACCTTCTGGTGGGGATGCAGTGGTTATCCAACGTGTACATTTACAGCTTTCGATGATGACGGCAAACCTAAAAAACCGGTACACTAATCTTGCCGCTTTCAATACAACGATTAATTATGACTAAACAAACCGATCTGTCGATACAGAAGTTTTCCCGCCGTGCTTTCAAACACATCCGGTTTTTATTAAAAAACAATCAGCAT
>JBKEBH010000161.1:0-13313 GCA_047973065.1 Paracoccus sp. (in: a-proteobacteria)
GTGCGGGTCAAGGCGACGCATCAGATCTCTGGTCAGCTCGACAATCTGACGGCGCTGGCGCGCCGGGTCTGCCTCGACTGGGATCAGGCCTCATCGCGCTGGATCAAGCGCGCCACCTCCAATCCGGCCAGTCTCTACCGGCTGGTTCTGCAGCACCCGTCCAATCCCAAACGTGTGGCCGACAGCGAGCTCGATCTCGAGCTTCTGCAGGATTGGCATGAGATATGCACCTCCAAATCACTGGCCTATAACCGGGTCCTGGATCAGGCCGGCACCAGCCTGCGCGACGTGCTGACCGAGATCGCTGCTGCGGGCCGGGCGACGCCCCGCCATGACGGCACCCGCTGGGGCGTGGTGATCGACCGCCCGCAGGAACTGGTCGTCGATCATATCGGCCCGAGAAATTCCTGGGGCTTCAAGATCGGCCGGACCTATAACGATCCGCCACAGGCCCTTGTTGTGACATTCAACGACGAGACCAACGATTACAAACAGACCCAGCGGGTCATCCCGCGCCCCGGATATACGGGCGAGATCGACCTGACCGAGGCGCTGTCGCTGCCGGGGATCACCGATCCGGATCTGATCTATCGCGAGACGCTCCGCCGTTGGTACGAGATCCTGCATCGCCCTGACACCTATGAGCTGATCCAGGACGGCGTTACCGGCGTGACCACGCGCGGCGATCTGGTCCGGATCAGCCATGACATTCCGTCCTCAGTGCAGGTCTCGGCCCGTGTGGTCGACACGCAGGGCGTGCTGATGCTCCTCGACGAGGAGGTCAAAATGATCAGCGGCGTCGATTACAATCTCCGGTTCCGGCGTTTCAGCGAAAACGACACTATCGGCACCTCGCAGATCCGCAGCGTGGTTCGCAAAACCGGGCGCACCAATCTGATAGAGCTGACCGGCCCCGGCTATCGGCCCAAGACCGGCGATCAGGTGTTTTTCGGGCCGGTCGGTCAGGAGAGTTTCGAGGCGATTGTTACCGGGACCGAGGTGACCGAGGACATGTGCACGATCCTGCGCCTGGTCGATGCCGCCCCTGAAATCGACGCCCTGACCGACGCGGCCGTCATCCCCGCCTGGTCGGGCCGGGTCGGCGCCGAGCTGGACGATAACCTGCTTGAGCCCTCGGCACCGATCTGGAAACGGATCTACTCGGCCGTGACCTCCGCCGGCCGGCCGGTCGACATTGAATATCTGATCTCTGCCGGGACTGGCGCGGTCGGCTCGGCCCGCTTCGAGATCGACCGGCGGATCGCTGGGGCGTCGGGCTGGAGCACGATCACGATCCCGGCGGCCAGCGGTGGCGGCGATATCGCCGGCTATGCCAGCGGCAACAGTGTCGAGCTGCGGGCGCGGGCGATCTCGGTGGCCGATATTGCCGGCCCCTACGGCCCGACGATCACCCACCTGGTCGGAAAAGGAGGCTCCGGCCTGCCGCTCGCACTCGACGAGGATTCGATCTCGGTTACCGCGCTGCTCGGCGCGGCCCTGGTCCAGTTTGCGGGCGGCAGCGACAAAAACACCAGGCAGATCCAGATCTATCGCTCGATGAGCCCGGTTCTGGATCGCGAGATCGATGCGGTCGGCAGCCCGATCACGGTCTCGGCCGGCGGCAGCTATTCCAAGGCAATCGGTGACACCACCCGCGCCAACAAACTGTCCAGCAGCGCCTGGACGGCCGGCGGCGGATGGACCGTCTCCGGCGGCACGGCCAGTCACGCAGGCGGCACGGCCGGAGAGCTTTCGCAGTCGGTCTCGCTCGGGACAGGAAAATTCTATCGATTCGGGTTGGTGGTTTCGGGCGCCAGCGCGGGCAGCCTGACGCCGCGCCTGACAGGCGGATCGACCGTTTCCGGCGACGTTCTGACCGGGTCCGGATTGCAGCGCGGCCGCCTGCAGGCCGTGACCGGCAATAACGAGTTTGGCCTCATGGCCAGCTACGATTTCGACGGCGCGATCACCTCGGCCGTTCTCTATCTGCAAACTGCGTCCTGCCTGGCGCAGGGCACTCATTATCTGTGGTTGGAGCCCCAGACCGCAGACGGCGCACCCGGGCCCGTGACTGGCCCGTATACTCTTGAGGTAATCTGATGACCGCGAGCAACGACCTCCCCAAAACGCAGCTTTGCGATTCTGTGCTCGTGAACTATCAGGGCAGTACACGTCAAATAAAGACGCAAAATTTGGCCCAGCTGCTCGGCGATGGAGGGTCCGGCAGCGGCTCTCCGTTTTTGGCCGAGCAAGCGCTGCGGATCGCTGCGGATCGTGAGGGCGGCACGCTGACGCTGGTCAATGTCGGCGGCACCGGCGATGCGATTACCGCCGATCTGGCGCCAGCCCTGATCGACACAGGGATCGCGGCAATTGGCGCAAACAGCCGCATCGCGTTTGTCGCCAGCGCCGCCAATACGGTGGACGAGCCAACGCTGACGGTTGCAGGATCGACGCTGCGGATCAGGACGTCGGCGGGTGCTGCGCTGCTCCCCGGGGCTATTGTGGCCGGACGAGCGTATCTTCTCCAGCGTGTTGGTGATTTCTGGCTGATCATGAACGAGGTTTCGCTGAGCGATCTGCAATCTGCGGCTGTGGCCGAGGCCGCTGCTCGGGCCGCGTATGTGGATGCCGAGCTGGCCAGGTTCGATCTCGTTTTGGCGGCCTCCCCCTGGCCGGGCGACTACCTGATCCCCATCGTTTCTGACGCGTCGGGACGCCCGGTCTCGGGTCTCGATCTGCGCACGCTGACGATCTGGGAGCGCAGTGCGTCCACCGAGGAGGTGGCGGTCGATCCGGACTGGATCACCTCGCCCTGGCCCGGCGATTACCTCTCCGTAAATCTGATCGATGGCAGCGGCCGGGCGATGGCAGGATTCGATCTGCGCGACGGCGTTTTCTGGCAGCGCGGCGGCGCATCGTCGGGCAGCGGCGGGGTGGCGCCAGCTGATCCGATCAATCCGCAGGCCCTCGGCGCCCGTGAGGTCGGCGGGGTGATCCAATACTTCTCGAACCAGTGGGCCGGGCGTCTGTGGTCGTTTGAGGAGCGCGACGGTGCGGTGATCGCCGAAACGCCATCGCTGGCCGTCAGTGTTGCTGCGTTTGGCGGCGGAACAACCGCTGTCCTCGGCGGTGAAAACTGTTGGTGTCTTCATTTAGGGGATTTCGCTATTCGGTGAGTTCTGATTCGAGATCGAAAACGGAGGTGGTCTTGAGCAGACGAACCCTGACCGACGCGCAATGGGCGCGGATCGAACCAGTTCTTCCGGGCAAGAGGGGCGAGCGCGGTCGAACCGGGACGGACAATCGGCTGTTTGTGGATGCGGTGCTGTGGCTGGCGCGAACGGCATTGCCGTGGCGTGACCTGCCGGCAGAGCTTGGTAATTGACAGACAGTGCATTGCCGGTTTCGGCGCTGGAAGATAGCCGGGGTGTGGGACAGTCTTTTCAAGATATTATCTGCCGATCCCGACTTTGAATACGTGCTGATCGATGTTTGAGGCGTGTCGCGCCATCGGTTCAAGCGATACGCCGAAAGGATCTGCAAGCCTCATGCCGACGCGACCTCTCAAAAGGGGGGGCTTGAAACTCGTGCGATCGGTCGGTCCCGTGGCGGGTTGACGACGAAGATCCACGCCGCCGTTGATGCCCTCGGCCTGCCGGTCCGCTTCGGGGTCACACCCGGCCAGTGGGCCGACAGCCCGCAGGCGGAGGGGCTGATTTCGGGGCTCCAGGGCATCGGCCATATCGTCGCCGATTCCGGCTATGACACCGAAGACCTGCGGCGCTTCACCGCAACACGCTGCGGGCCGAGGCGCAGATCAAGCGCAACCGAAGCCGCGCAAGATGCTGTCCCATCGACTGGGCGACATACCGGGAACGCCATCTGGTCGAGCGTTTCCTCAACCGGATCAAACACTTCCACCGGATCGCGCTACGCGTCGAGAAATCCCTCCCAGCCTTTAGAGCCTTCGTCTCCATCGCTTGCATAATGGCTTGGCTCGCGTAAATGAAGACGCCCTATAGACCGCAAATCTGCATGGACAAAAAGGGCGCCCCTCTGGACGCCCTTGAGGCGTTAAATTTTCGCCAGATCAGTCCTTGGCGCGCTCGACATAGGAATTGTCGGCGGTGTTGATCACGATGCGGGTGCCGACGCCGATATGGGGCGGGACCATGATGCGCAGCCCGTTATCGACGGTTGCCGGCTTATAGGACGACGAAGCGGTCTGGCCCTTCACGACCGGCTCAGTCTCGGTGACCTCGACGGTCATCTTCTGCGGCAGTTCCATGGCGATCGGCACGCCGTTGAAGACCTGCAGGAAGACCCGCATCCCTTCCTGCAGATAGACCGCCTGATCGCCGATCATATCCTCGGGGGCGGTGACCTGCTCATAGCTTTCCGGTTCCATGAAGTGGAAGCCTTCGCCGTCATTATACAGGTAGTCATAGCTGCGCTCATCGACATGGGCCTTTTCGACCTGATCGGTGGTCTTCCAGCGTTCGGTGACCTTCACCCCGTCGGAAATACGGCGCATATCGACGCTGGTCGTTGGCGTGCCTTTGCCGGGGTGGAAGTTTTCGGCCTTGAGAACGACATAGAGGCGCTCGTCGATCTCGACCACATTGCCCTTGCGGAGGCTGGATGCGATGACTTTCATCTGCGGTTTCCTTGCGAGTTTTGCGGGGGGCGCGTAAGCGCTTTGGCCGTGTCCCTATCGCAACCACGCCCGCATTGCCAGAGAAACCATGACCGATAGCCAATGGTGGCAGCCCCGCCGCCACGCAGACCGCAGACCCGCCCTGCTGGCACGCAACCGCATCCAGCGGGCCATTCGCGGCTGGCTGGATGCCAATGATTTCGTCGAGGTTGATCCGGCCGCGCTGGCGATCAGCCCCGGCAATGAAACCCATCTGCACGGCTTTGCCACCGGCATGATCGGCAATGACGGGCTGGCGCATCCGATGTATCTGCACACCTCGCCCGAATTTGCCATGAAGAAGCTGCTGGCGGCCGGAGAGCGCCGGATCGCTGCCTTCGTCCATGTCTGGCGCAACCGCGAGCGCGGGGCCCGCCATCATCCCGAATTCACCATGCTGGAATGGTATCGCGCGGGCGAGGATTACACGGTGCTGATGGATGACTGCGCCGATTTCCTGATGCTGGCCGCCGAAGCTGCCGGCGCGGCCGAGTTCCGCTTTCGCGATGCGGTTTGCGATCCCTATGCCGCGCCTCGGCGGGTCTCGGTGGCCGAAGCCTTCGCCGATCATGCCAGGATCGACCTGCTGGCCACGATTGCCCCGGGCGGGGCGAGCGACCGGGACGGGCTGGCGGCTCAGGCCTCGGCTGCCGGCATCCGCGCGGCGGCGGATGACAGCTGGTCGGATATCTTCTCGCGCGTGCTCACGGAAAAGGTCGAGCCGCATCTGGGTCATGGCTGCGCCGCAATTCTGGACCGCTATCCGGCGCCGGAAGCCGCCCTGGCGCGGCGCAGCCCCGACGATCCCCGCGTTTCGGAGCGGTTCGAGCTTTACGCCTGCGGGGTCGAGCTGGCCAATGGCTTTGGCGAGCTGACAGACCCGGCCGAGCAGCGCCTGCGCTTTGAAGCCGACATGGCCGAGAAGCAGCGCGTTTACGGCGAGGCCTATCCGCTGGATGAGGATTTTCTTGCCGCACTGGCCATCATGCCGCCCGCATCGGGGATTGCGCTCGGCTTTGACCGGCTGGTCATGCTGGCCACTTCAGCGCCCTCGATCGAGGCGGTGATGTGGAGCCCGGTCCCCGATCCGTCCAATTAACCGGGGGCTCGCCCCGGCTGTCACGCCAGTGACAGTCACGCGCCTGCCCGCTCCAAGGCGGGCGCGTTCCGCACCCGCCCGGGCAGGCGCTTCGCGCTCATGGCCGATCCGGTCCTCAGGGTGTCAGCCGGGCCAGGATCTCCTCCGCCGTCCCGGGACGGGCCGCCGCGCAGCCGGTCCCGGCCCAGAACGGGCCATAGCCATATTCCCCGGCCTTCGCGGCTACCCCATGCAGGGCCTTCAGTGCCGAATAGGGCAAGGGATAATCTGGCGCCGCGCTGTCGTCGCGGCTGCTGATCAGGTTTTCGACCCCGCGCGCCGGCCGCCCGGAAATCGCGCGCGTCATCCGGGTCTGCCCGCCTGCCAGCGCCGCCCGATGGGCGGGTGAGGTCCCGGCCTCTTCCGCTACCAGAAAGGCGGTGCCGCATTGGGCCGCCGCCGCGCCGGCATCCAGCGCCGCCCGCACATCCGCGCCGGTCATGATCCCGCCGGCGGCGATCAGCGGCAGGGCGACATCCTTCAGATCCGCCAGCAGATCCAGCACCCCCAGCCGCGCATCCGGGCCGTTTTCGTCGAAAAGCCCGCGATGCCCACCGGCCTGCCAGCCCTGCGCAACAATCCCGTCAAGCCCGGCCGCCTTGATCTTCTGCGCATCCTTGCGGTTCACGGCAGATCCCAGCAGCACCGCGCCGCTCTCCCGCAGGGCGGTGATCTGGTCAGCGGGCGGCAAGCCGAAATGAAAGCTCACAACCCCGGGCCGTTCTGCCAGCAGCATGGCCAGCATGTCCGGGTCATCGGGAAAGGGCCGGTAGCCGTCGGACAGAGCGGCGGGCGGAGCCGTCCCGAACCGGGCGAAATCCGGGACAAGCCCGTCCAGCCAGGCCTGTTCCCGCACCGCGTCGCGAACCGGCACCCGGTGGCAGAAGACATTCACGTTGAAAAGCGCCCCGGTCAGCGCCCGGGTCTGGCGGACCTCCTCGCCAGCCCGGCCCGCATCCATGGCCGCCACCCCGAGCGAGCCGAGCCCGCCGCCATTGCTGACCGCCGCTGCCAGTTTGGGCGTGCTCACCCCCGCCATCGGTGCCTGAACGATGGGCACCCGCATTCCGATCCGCTCCAGTAGCATGGGATTCTCCTTCTTTCCCCATTTACAAACCGCATGAGAGGCAGGATCAAGCGGCTATGTTCGAACTCTCGCTTGACCTCGTCCTGATGCTGATCGCTGCCGCCTTCGCGGCCGGTTTTGTCGATGCCATTGCCGGAGGCGGCGGGCTGATTACCGTGCCGGTCCTGATGCTGGCCGGGTTGCCGCCGGCGCAGGCCCTGGCGACGAACAAGGTGCAAGGTGCCTTCGGGGCGGCAACGGCGGCGCTCAGCTATGCTGCGTCCGGCCATGTCGATTTGCGCCGGCAGATCGGTGCGGCGGCCCTGGCCTTTCTGGCCGGCATGGCCGGGGCCTTCTGCGTCAGCCTGATCCCGACCGCCGCGCTGCGCTATGCGTTGCCGATGATCCTGATCGGGATTGCCGCCTTCTTCGCCTTCAAGCCGGGCCTGTCGGATGGCGACCGGACGGCGCGGATTTCTCCGGCGGCCTTCACGCTGTTCGTGGTGCCGCTGATCGGTTTCTATGACGGGCTGGTCGGGCCGGGGGCGGGGGCGTTTTATATGCTCGGCTTCGTGACCCTGGCCGGATATGGCATCCTGAAGGCAACCGCCCATACCAAATTGCTGAACTTTGCGTCGAACCTGGGCGGGCTGGTGGCTTTTGCCCTGGTCGGCAAGCCCTTGTGGATCACCGGCCTTGCCATGGGCATGGCCCAGATTGCCGGGGCCTGGGTCGGATCGCGGCTGGCGATGCGCATCGGCGCCCGGTTGATCAAGCCGCTGCTGGTCGTCACCTCATCCGCCCTTGCCCTGAAACTGCTGGCCGATCTGATCTGAAACGCAAAGCCAGCTGCGCCGGTGCGCCCGGAACCGGACCATGTGCCGGCGCCTGATATTTGCCTCGATCCGGGGTTGCTGGCAGATCGCGCAGGACCTAACCTTGACGCGTTCTTCGATGCGAGTTGCGAGCCACATCATGTCCAGACCATGCCAGCCGATCCCGGACCGGGACTGGCCCGCCGAAATTGCGGACCTGCAGGGCGGTTTCGCCGGCAGGCTGAACGTTTACCGGGTCATGGCGCATGACCCCGAATTGCTGCGGGCCTGGGCACCGCTGCGTCAGCATCTGGTCGTGGACAGTGCCCTGGGACCAGAACGCAGTGAAGTGGTGATCCTGCGGGTCGGGTATCGCATGGGTGCGGAATATGAATGGGCCCATCACGTCCACCGCGCCCGCAAGCTGGGCTTCAGCGATGCGCGTATCGCGGCCTTGAAGGCCATGCCCGAGGGCGAGGACGGGCTGATCGCGTCGGCGGTGGATGCGCTGATCGATCAGGGTCGAATTCCTGCACAGATCGAGACTGCCCTGGCCGATCTGCTGGGCCGCAAAGCGGTCATCGATCTGATGGCAACAGTCGGGTTCTATTCTGTTCTTGGCTATCTTCTGATGACCTATGACACCCCGATTGACGAAGATGTCGTGGCAGAGATGCGCGAACGCCCGCTGCCTCTGTGATGTGCCCGGGCGGGCTATCGGTCAGAGGGATGATTGACTCCGTCGCCCCAGGGCACAGGGTCGAGATCGCGCGGGTTCACCCCTTCCAGACAGGCGGCATTGACCCCGTATTCGTTCGGGTTTGAACGCCGCTGATGGTGGGTATAGATCCCGCATTTGCGGCAGAAATAGTGCTTCGCGGCCCCGGTGTTGAACTGATAGAGGCTCAGCATATCCGCGCCCCGGACAATGGCGATCCCGTCCAGCGGCGCGCTGAGCGCAACCGCGCCGCGCCGCCGGCAATAGGAACAGTCGCAGCGCCGCTTGGTCTTGTATCCGTCAGGCAGGGTGACGGCCAGCTCGACCGCGCCGCAATGACAGGTCAGGCGATGCGGGGTTTGGATCTCGGGAAGGCTCACCGGCGCACCTGCGGAATGCGGGACCGGGCATAATCGACCGGCGGATGGGGCGGATGTCCATGGGTGCGGTCCCAGAACCGGGTGCCGCCCCGGACCATGAACAGCGGCACAGTCAGGATCAGCCCGGCGACAAAGCCGCCGGCATGGGCCCAATAGGCCACGCCGCTATCGCCGAAGAGGGCCAGCGATCCGAAGATCTGGATTACGAACTACATGCCCAGCAGGACCCAGGCCGGAATGGTGAAGATCTTGATCAGGACGATGATCAGCGCAATGACATCGACCCTTGCCTTGGGGAACATCAGAAGATACCCGCCCATGACCCCGGCAATCGCGCCCGAGGCGCCGACCATCGGAATGGTCTCATAGGGATTGGTCACAATCTGCGCGCCCGCTGCCGCCAAGCCGCAGGCCAGATAGAACAGCGCAAAGCCGGCATGGCCCATCTGATCTTCCAGATTGTCGCCGAAGATCCACAGGAACAGCATGTTCCCGGCCAGATGCAGGGGGCCGGCATGCAGGAACATATGGGTGACCAGCCCCCACAGATTCTGCCCGCTGGTCACAGCCGCCGGATAAAGCGCCAGCCTCTCCCACAGATCGACCATGCCAAAGGCCCAGGGCATGGTCAGCACGAACATCACCAGATTGACCAGGATCAGCCCGATGGTGATGTAGGGGGGCCGCTCGGATGGGTTGTGATCGCGGATCGGAAACATGGGCAGCCTTGATGATTGTCGCGGGACGATGCCCGAGCTGCGCGGCAGACGCAAGCATGCCTCTATCCGGGCGTTCCAGGCGGCGCTAGGATCGCAGCGACAGAATCGAGGAGGTGTCGATGTCCAGCCTGATAGAGCGCAAGAATGCCGCCATTTCGCGCGGGGTGGGCATGACCACCCAGATCTATGCCGACCGCGCGGAAAACGCCGAAATCTGGGACAGGGACGGCAATCGCTATATCGACTTTGCCGCCGGGATCGCCGTGGTCAATACCGGGCATCGCCATCCCAGGGTGGTGGCGGCGGTCAGGGACCAGCTCGACCGCTTCACCCATACCTGCCATCAGGTCGTGCCTTACGAAAACTATGTCGCCCTGGCGGAACGGCTGAACGCAGCCGTTCCCGGCAACGGGCCGATGAAGACTATCTTCGCCACCACCGGAGCCGAGGCCGTGGAAAACGCCGTCAAGATCGCCCGCCATTACACCGGCCGCCCGGCGGTGATTGCCTTTGCCGGCGGCTTTCACGGTCGCACCTTCATGGGCATGGCGCTGACCGGCAAGGTTCAGCCCTACAAGGCCGGTTTCGGACCGATGATGAACGATATCTGGCACCTGCCTTTCCCCAACGATCTGCACGGGGTCGGTCAGGAAGACGCGCTTGCCGCGCTCGACCGTCTGTTCAAGGCCGATCTCGAAGCCGGCCGGGTGGCTGCGATCATCATCGAGCCGGTGCAGGGCGAAGGCGGCTTTTACGAGGTGCCGCCCGGTTTCATGCGCAAGCTGCGCGAGATCTGCGATGCTCAGGGCATTCTGCTGATCGCCGATGAGGTGCAGACCGGCTTTGCCCGGACCGGCAAGCTGCTGGCGATGGAACATCACGGCGTTGCCGCCGATATCACCACCATGGCCAAGGGTCTGGGTGGCGGTCTGCCGATTTCGGCGGTGACCGGCCGGGCCGAGGTCATGGACAGCCCCGGCCCCGGCGGGCTGGGCGGGACCTATGCCGGCAATCCGCTGGCGGTGGCGGCGGCCCATGCCGTTCTGGACGTGATCAAGGAAGAACAGCTCTGCGCCCGCGCCGATCAGCTGGGCGGGCGGCTGAAGCAGCGGCTGGAAGCGATGCACGATCAGGTGCCCGAAATCGTCGATATCCGGGGGCCGGGCTTCATGAACGCGGTTGAGTTCAACATCGCCAATACTGACAGGCCAAATCCGGAATTCGCCGGGCGGGTGCGCGAAGAGGCCTTGAAGCGTGGGCTGATTCTGCTTACCTGCGGCGTTCACGGCAATGTCATCCGCTTCCTCGCACCTCTGACCATCCCTGACGAGGTCTTCGCCGAAGCGCTCGATATCCTTGAATCCTCGGTCATCGCCGCACGCAGCTGATCCTGCTTCGGCAGGCGGCCGAAACAACAAAAACAAGTAAGCGGTGCGCCATGGCGATTCTTGAAGTCGATCATCTGAGTAAGCAATACGCGCGAGGGCCGAAGGCGCTCGACGATGTTTCGCTTTCGATCAATGAAGGCGAGATCGTCGCCATGCTCGGCCCCAATGGTGCCGGCAAGACGACGATGATCTCGATCATCTGCGGGCTGGTGGTGCCGACCGGCGGGACGGTTTGCGTCGGCGGCCATGACATCCGCACCGGCTGGCGGGCGGCGCGCAAGCTGATCGGGCTGGTGCCGCAGGAAATCACGCTTGAGCCGTTTGAAACCGTGCTCAACACTGTTCGCTTCACCCGCGGGCTTTATGGCGCCCCGCCCGATGACGCCTATCTGGAAAAGGTGCTGCGCAGCCTTGCGCTCTGGGACAAGCGCGATGCGGCCACGCGTGAGCTGTCGGGCGGGATGAAGCGCCGGGTGCTGATCGCCAAGGCGCTGTCGCACAATCCCAAGATCCTGTTCCTGGATGAGCCGACCGCCGGCGTCGATGTCGCACTGCGCCGCGAGATGTGGCAGGTCGTCGATCAGCTGCGCCGCGACGGGGTGACCATCATCCTGACCACCCATTATCTGGAAGAGGCCGAGGAAATGGCCGACCGGATCGGTGTCATCAATCACGGCCATCTGCTTCTGATGAAACCCACGGCCGAGCTGATGGGCGAATTCGGCAAGAAGCATCTGACTATGGAGCTTTACGAGCCGTTGCCCGAATGCCCGCCGGAACTGGTCTCGCGCGGGCTGACCCTGTCGGAAGACGGCATGAAGCTGGGTTACGATTACGACACGCGGTCCGAGCGGACCGGCATCGCCAATCTTCTGGCGGAACTCGCCCGTCTGGGCATTCCGGTGCGCGACGTCGCCACCAAGCAATCCAGCCTTGAAGAGGTCTTCATGTCGCTGGTCGAAGACCGCAAGGAGGGCGCGGCATGATCAATCAGGGCGCAATCCGTTCGATCTACACCCATGAAATGACCCGGTTCTTCCGCACGGTCTGGCAATCCATCGCCTCGCCGGTCCTGTCCACGGTGCTTTATTTCGTGGTCTTCGGCGCTGCCATCGGTGGGCGTATCCAGTCGGTGGATGGCATCGCTTACGGCGCCTTCATCGTACCGGGTCTGATGATGCTGACCGTTCTGCAGCAATCGGTCTCGAATGCGGCATTCGGGATCTATTTCCCGAAATTCTCCGGCACGATCTATGAATATCTGGTGGCCCCGGCCGGCTGGGTCGAGGTGACGGCCGGCTTCGTCGGCGCTGCCGCCACCAAGGCGATCCTGATCGCGCTGATCATTCTGCTGACCAGCTTCTTCTTCGTCGGTGTTCATATCATGCACCCGTTCTGGATGCTGGCCTTCCTGTTCCTGACTTCCTTCGCGTTTTCGCTTCTGGGGTTCATCATCGGGCTCTGGGCGAAGAATTTTGAACAGCTCCAGATCGTGCCGATGATGGTGATCACGCCGCTGGTCTTCCTCGGCGGGGCTTTCTATTCGGCCGACATGCTGCCGCCTTTCTGGGAAGCGGTGGCGAAACTGAATCCGGTGCTTTACCTGATTTCCGGCTTCCGCTGGTCCTTCTTCGGGCTTGCCGATGTCCCGGTCGGGCTGTCGCTGGTCGCGGTCGGGCTGATGATCCTTGTCTGCATGATCACGATCCGCTGGATCTTCCAGACCGGCTGGCGGCTGCGGGAATAAGCCCGGGCCCGGCCGTGCGGATCGGTCATCTGGAATAGACAAACCCGGTTTCGCGAAAGCGGATCCGGTTTTTTTATTGCACGCTACGGAAGGCGGCAATTCCTCAAGGTATGGAAAATTCATGGTCTTTTACTGGATGCCATGCCGTTTGTTCAGTAAGCGCGACGCCGTTCCCCTATGCGGCGATGCTTGACGCCTGATTGAAGCGCCACGGCATGAGGTCTCCGATGCGGGTTCTAAAGCGTTTTGGTCTGAACCT
Source organism: Paracoccus sp. (in: a-proteobacteria) (assembly GCA_047973065.1). Classification (GTDB taxonomy): domain Bacteria; phylum Pseudomonadota; class Alphaproteobacteria; order Rhodobacterales; family Rhodobacteraceae; genus Paracoccus. The sequence goes on from JBKEBH010000161.1 coordinate 12,930, forward strand.
GAATCGCGTGGGGTTCCCCTGAGGTCTGGTCTGTGATTCATCCTGTTTTGGGGGATGGATCATGTCAGCACCTTTGCCGGATGCGCTTCGGGCGCGGTTTCAGAAGTATATTGAAGAAGGGTTAAGCGGGCGTGCTGCGGCTTTGCGTCTGAAGGTTTCGCATGCCCCCGGTAGCGCGGTGGGCGCGTCATGTTCGGAAGATCGGCCATGCTGAACCAGCACCGCAGGGTACTCCGCCTGGCCGGGGAATGCTGGCACCGCATCAGACCTTTCCTGAGGAGCTGCTCGCGCAAGATCCAGACATCACGCTCTTCGGGTTGCGTGACGCTCTGGCCCAGGCAGACGGCTTGCGCGTGCATCACTCCTCGATTGCGAACCTGCTGT
>JBKEBH010000204.1:0-3463 GCA_047973065.1 Paracoccus sp. (in: a-proteobacteria)
CTTCGTTGTAGGCCGGCCGGTTCCTGGTCTTGTAGGCGGGGGGAATGGGTCTGCTTATGTGTCCCAGCTATCACGCTGGATTCACAAGATGAATCCCTCACGGGATTTGTGCAGCAGAGCCGAGGCGCGGGTGAAATTCCCGCTTTCCATCACCTGAATGAAGATCTGCATCTGTCTGATCCGGTCCATGGGGATTGTTCGCCGTTTCTGACAGATGATGTCAATATCTGACTGTTTATCTGATGCGCCTCAGCCGCTATCTTGGTCCGCATGACGCCGGGATCCCCGGACGGTTCAGCAAAATCAGGAGAGATTGATGTCCAGAAACAGCATTTCAGGCAAAGTGGTTCTGATCGCCGGCGGGGCGAAAAACCTTGGCGGCCTACTGGCCCGCGAATTCGCCAAGGCCGGCGCGAAAGCCGTGGCGATACACTATAACAGCGACGCCGCCCGGGCCGAGGCCGAAGAAACCGTCGCCGCCATCAAGGCTGCCGGCGCCGAAGCCGTGGCCTTTCAGGGCGATCTGACCTCTGCAGGCGCGATGGAGAAGCTTTTCACCGATACCGTGGCCGCCGTCGGTCGCCCCGATATCGCCATCAACACGATTGGCATGGTGATCAAGAAGCCGATTCTTGAGGTGACCGAGGCCGAGTTCGACCATTCCAGTGCCGTCAACGTCAAGACCGCCTTCTTCTTCCTCAAGGAGGCCGGCAAGCACGTCAATGACAATGGCAAGATCGTCACCATCGTCACCTCGCTGCTCGGGGCCTATACGCCCTTCTATGCCGCTTATGAGGGGCTGAAGGCGCCGGTCGAGCATTTCACCCGGGCCGCATCGAAGGAATTTGGCGAACGCGGGATTTCGGTGACCGCAATCGGGCCGGGGCCGATGGACACGCCCTTCTTCTATCCGGCCGAAGGCAAGGATGCGGTTGCCTATCACCAGTCGGCTGCGGCGCTCTCGCCCTTCTCGAAGACCGGGCTGACCGATATTCAGGACATCACGCCCTGGATCCTGTTCATGGTCTCGGATGGCTGGTGGATGACCGGCCAGACCATTCTGGTCAATGGCGGCTATACCACCAAGTGATTGACCGGCGGGCGGCCAGACCGCCCGCCCCCCTTCAGACGCTGCGACATTTGGGGCGGGCCTGTACCGCAGGTTCGCCCCGGGTCTTTATCCCGCGCCGCCCCCGGGTCATTCTGGCCGGGCAGGAGACCTTGATGACCCGTTCGACACGCCGCACCGCCGGCCCCGCCACCCTGATCCGTGGCCGCATTCTGAGCTTTCACGCCGACCCGGCCGGGACCGAGGATGCCTATAGCTATCTTGAAGACGGCGGCATCCTGATCGAGGGCGGGACAATCCGTGCTGTCGCCGATTTCGCGGCCTTCACGGCGGGCGATGCCAAGGTGATCGACCACCGCCCGCATCTGATCATGCCCGGGTTCATCGACCCCCATATCCATTTCCCGCAGCTTCAGGTCGTGGCCAGCTGGGGAGCGCAGCTGCTCGACTGGCTGCATGATTACACTTTCCCGGCCGAGGCCCGCTTTGCCGATCCCGCCCATGCCGAGGCCATGGCCGGGGCGTTTCTGGGCCTGCTGCTGGATCATGGCACCACCACCGCCTGCGCCTTTGGCTCGGTCCATCCCGGCAGTATTGACGCGCTGTTCGCAGCCGCCGAGGCGCGCGGCATGGCCATGCTAGGCGGCAAGGTGATGATGGATCGCGGCGCCCTTCCCGCCCTGCAGGACACCGCGCAGCGAAGCTATGACGAGACCCGGGCCCTGATCGAGCGCTGGCAGCGATGCGGGCGGCTGACCCCGGTCATCACCCCGCGCTTTGCCCTGACCTCGACCCCCGAACAGCTGGCCGCTGCCGGCGCATTGGTGGCCGAATTCCCGCATCTGCCGATCCAGACCCATCTGTCGGAAAACCGTGCCGAAATGGCCGAAGCGCTGCGGCTTTTCCCCGAAGCCCGGGACTATCTGGATATCTATGACCGCTTCGGCCTTCTCGGCCCGCACAGCCTGATGGGCCACGCCATCCACCTCTCGGACCGCGAGATCGCCCGCATGGCCGAAACCGGCACCCGCGCGATCCATTGCCCGACCTCGAACCTGTTTCTGGGCTCGGGCCTGTTCGATCATGCCGGGCTGCGACAGGCCGGGGTGATCACCGGGATCGCCACGGATATCGGCGGCGGCACCAGCTATTGCATGCTGCAAACACTGGGTGAGGCCTACAAGATCGCCCAGCTGCGCGGCGCACGGCTTCATCCCCTGACCGCCTTCCACTGGGCGACACGCGGCAATGCCATCGCCCTCGGGATGGAGGCGCGGATCGGCACGCTCGCCCCCGGCAGCGACGCCGATCTGGTGGTGCTGAACGCCGCCGCGACCCCGGCCATGGCCCTGCGCGCCGCACGGGCCGAGACCCTGACCGATGAGCTGTTCATCCTGCAGATCATGGGCGATGACCGCGCCATCGCCCAGACCTATATCGCCGGTGAGCCGATGAAGGACGAAACCGCCGCCTGTATCTGATCCCGTGCGCCCTCATCAGGCTCTTGAAGTCATATGCGCCGCGAGGTAGGCCAAACGCACCGGAGGAGTGGCAGAGTGGTCTAATGCACCGGTCTTGAAAACCGACGTGGGGGTGACTCCACCGTGGGTTCGAATCCCACCTCCTCCGCCACTTGCCCCCGCGAAAGCGTTCTCCCGATCCGGCTGCGGCCGGATTTTTCCGTTGTTTTCGAAGGTTATGCGGGTGGGGCTGAGAACTGGCGGAGGCGCCGAGAGGCATGGAAGCGGTCTCTCCGGGCCGATATTCTCCGGACCTGTTGACTGCGCTCTTTTGGTGCAGTCCTATAAAACTCTGAAAATTATACCCTTTTTCGGCCGCTAGAACTGTACCTTTGCGGCGGACGTTCGGCATGCGGGCACGACCCGGGCCGAAAACCATAACTGGTATGCAGTGGTTCGTGACCATTGATCATGAACACGCCTACATTTTTCCGCCAACACCCTTGAACTTCTCAACGAACGCAGAGATGCGTTGGAACACATCTCTTTTTTTAGTCAGGTATTGTGGATTGAGTGGGCTCATTTTTGGAAGGATCGAGTTCAACTCTGTGCCGTTTTCGCTCGCGTATTCGCGCTTGATCGACGTCGCGATGTAGCGCTTGGCGGCATCTGCGTTCAATTTTTCCTCAGTTATCAGTTCTTCCGCTTCCCGGCGCTGTTCGGCTTGTGCGAAGGCAAAAAATGCCTCAATCACTCCGGCCTTGTCCCCCAGTTTGTCAAGGTCTGTTTGATTGATGAAATCGACGATGAGGCCTGAGCTACCCCCCGAAAATCGGACAGTGACGGAAGCTACGATCTGACGTTTGCTGGTCTCCAAGGACGAGGAGATCAGAACATGAAGAAGCGCAGGAACCATGATGCAGGCTTCAAGGCC
>JBKEBH010000206.1:0-32288 GCA_047973065.1 Paracoccus sp. (in: a-proteobacteria)
ACGGCTTCTACAATCCCAGACGGCGGCATTCAGCCCTTGCCGGGAAAAGCCCCGTGGCCTTCGAGAAAAAGGCCGCATGAAAGAGCAAAGAAACCGGCACTTTTCCGAGACAAGTCCAAGCAGCCAATTCGCCTCCGGCAGACTGCCCAGAAGTGCCGCCGCACCGGTATAGTCGCTGACCTGTCTGGCCGAAATGAAGAACCCGAACGGGCGGCCCTGTGCGTCGGTGACGGCATGCAGTTTGGTGTTCATGCCGCCTTTGGTTCGGCCTATTTGGCGGGCACGCCCCCCTTTTTCACCGCCAGACTGGAGGCCGTGCGGTGCGCTTTCAGGTAAGTCGCGTCGATCATGATCGTCTTGTGTTCGCTCCCCTCGCCGGCCAGGCCCGTCAGGATCCGGGCGAACACACCATTATCGCTCCAGCGCTTCCAGTGGTTGTAGAGCGTCTTCGCCGGGCCGTATTCCTTCGGTGCATCGCACCATCGCAAACCATTACGATTTATGAAAACCATATCGCTCAGAACGCGCCGAAAATCAATGGGGCAGGAGCCTAAAATCAAGCACAATGCAGATATGCATCTGCATTGTGCGAAAATTATGCCGGGGTTAAATCTTCAGACGATTGTGATCAGTCACGGGCTCATCAGCGCCGGCTTTGGCGTGGTATCGCTGCGCACCGGCAGGATCGGATGCTCGATCAGCGGCTGATCGCCGGTCAGGGTGCCCAGGAAGGCGACGATTTCGTCGGCCTGCTCTTCGCTCAGCTCGGTGCCGATCTGCGATGAGGACATGATGCGCACCGCCTCGTTCAGGTCCCAGACCACGCCGGAATGGAAATAGGGGGCGGTCAGGGCGATATTGCGCAGGGGGGCCGCGCGGAAGACATAGGCGTCATCCTCGGTTTCGGTGACCGCGAAGCGGCCCTTGTCGCCTTCGGGCAGGACATCGCCATTGGGCTGTTCGACAACGCCGAAGGGGTGATAGCTGTCTCCACCGACATTGATGCCGGAATGACAGGCGGTGCAGCCGGTGTCGATGAAGGCGCGCATCCCGGCCAGCTGCCGGGCGTCCATGGCTTCGTCATCGCCGGTCAGGAAGCGGTCGAAGGGCGAATTCGGGGTGATCAGCGTTGCCTCGAACTGTTCGATGGCGCTGGCGAAATTGTCGAAGCTGACCGGATCGTTGCTGCCCGGGAAGGCGGCGGCGAATTCGTCCACATAAGCCGGCATCGAGTTCAGGGTCTCGACCAAGCGTTCGGGTGTGTTGTTCATCTCGACCGCGGCCTGCAAGGGGCCTTTGGCCTGCTCGGCCAGATCGGGGGCGCGACCATCCCAGAACTGGGCGATGTTGAAGACCGAGTTCAGCACGGTCGGCGCATTGCGCGGCCCCTTCTGCCAGCCATGCCCGACCGAGGTCGGCAACTGATCACTGCCGCCCAGCCCGACATTGTGACAGGTCTGGCAGGAAATCAGCTGCGAGGCCGACATGCGCGGATCGAAGAACAGCTTCTTGCCCAGCTCGATCCTGGCCGGATCGAGCGCATCCGGCTCGGCCTGATCGGCATGGGGGACCGGCACGGGTTGGGCAGGCAGCGGCGCGAAGACTGCCAGCGCGTCTTCGCGCAAGGTGGCGATATCAAGAGGCGTGCTATCTTGCGCAGAGGCTGGAGCAACTGTGCCGAAAAGGGCTAAGACGGAGATGAAATGAATTTGGCTTGAAAGAGGCATTGGGAGGCTCCTGGCTAAGCGAGCTGGGCTCGTACTACCGCTATAGTAGTATGTGATCGGCGCGGGAACTGGCCATGATATGGATCAATCCGATGGATTAGGTCAGTCAACCGGGACCTTGCCGCAGGAATGCCCGTATCCGGAGAAATGAAGATGGCACTGGAAGACGCGAAAAATCAGGTCGATCAGGCGTTTGCGCGCCATGACCCGCGCGGGCTCAGCTTTGAAAATGCCTTTGGCGGCGCGACCAGCTTCCTGCGCCGGCGTTACACCAAGGATCTGGCCGGATTCGATCTGGCGGTGACCGGCATCCCCTTCGATCAGGCGGTCACCCATCGCCCCGGCACCCGTTTCGGGCCGCGCGCCATCCGCGAGGCCTCGACCTTGCAACCCTATGATCCGCCCTATGGCTGGGGCTATGATCCCCTGTCGGAACTGGCGATTGCCGATGCCGGCGACATGGCGTTCGATTATGCCAATACCCGCGAAGTGCCGGCCCGGATCGAGGCGCATATCGGCGGGCTTCTGGATCAGGGCGTGGGCACCGTCACGCTTGGCGGCGATCACTTCGTCACCCTGCCGATCCTGCGCGCCTATGCCAGGCGGCAGGGGCCGGTGGCACTGATCCAGTTCGATGCCCATTCCGACACTTGGGCCGATGACGATCCCGAGCGGATCGATCATGGTACCTTCCTTTACAAGGCGATCCGTGAAGGCGTGGTTGATCCGGCCGCCTGCGTTTCGGTCGGCATTCGCACCGAAAATCCCGACACGCTCGGCGTGAGCATTCTCGATGCGCCCTCGGTCCACCGAGACGGTATCGACGCGACGCTGGCCCGGATCCGGCAGGTGATCGGCGCGCGGCCGGTCTATATCACCTTTGACATCGACGCGCTCGATCCGGCCTTCGCGCCCGGCACCGGCACCCCGGTCTGGGGCGGGCTGGCCAGCTGGCAGGCAGCCGCGCTTCTGCGCGGGCTGGCCGGGGTCAACCTTCTGGGCGGTGATGTGGTCGAGGTCTCGCCCCCCTATGACACCACCGGCGCCACGGCGATTGCCGGCGCACATGTCGCGATGGAGCTGATTTGCCTTTACGGCTGGACCCGGCGCGGGTAGCGGCCGGGTGCTCTGTGCGACGGCGGCAGCTTTGAGCCGGGCGAGGCGGCGTCCCGAGCGGCTATTCCGTGGCAATAGGAATGGGTGCAAGATCGCGGCCCATCAGCGCGCGAATGGCTCTGCGGAAGTGGGTTCTGTCGGCGCTATCCGGAACGGTGATGACGGCGGCGCAGCCCGCGCTCGGCACATCGATATGGCTGGGGGTTGCGTCGCCCACAACCTTGCCCTGAGCGCTTTTGCGCCAGAGCGCCGCAGCCGTTTCGGCCGTCGTGCAATCGAGATAGGCAAGCGCGACTACAAGCTGAGCTGCATCGGGACCGGCCAGATCTGCGAATGCGAGGCCACCATAAAGGGGGAGACCCTGCTTCCCCGATCACCAGCTGCCTCAACCTCTGCCTCTGCCTCTGTCGCGCCGGGAGCTGCCGACATGCTGGCCGTTTGGTAGGTCCGCCTGGTCAGCCCAGGCTGAGGGCCAAGAAATGCGACCTGCAACACCTTGCCTTCCTGCGCTTCAAGCCCGCTGAGCAGGGTCTTGCCGAAGGGGCTGTCGGGACATATGCGCCCCGTCCAGAACCGGTGGCAGGACCTTGGGATCGGCCGATTGCAGCAGCCCCGCCCCGAAACGGGCCACGGCGGAGCCTTGCCCTATCGCGCCGCGCCAGGGGTCTGCCCTGTCGGCTGCGGCGAGGTCCAGCTCGGCCGGTCCGCCATTCGCGACGATATCGGGGTCGGCGGCAACGGGCGCGAATACCTGCTCCACCAGGGTGTCGAATGCCTCGGCCGCGATCCTGTCATCTGCTAGCCCCCAATAGGTAATGTTATAGGGCGGGAGGTCGAAATAGCTGAAAAAGTGCAGATCTGCCGGGTCTATGCCGGTCCTGTCGCGCCATGCCTCGGGGCCGGCGACGAACAGGGTCATGACCGCGCGCAGGTCGCTGGAGCCACCAAACCGGATAAGGGCATCGTGATCCAACTGGCCGTCCTTGACCCGGAGATCGGTGAGAGGCCGTAATGCCAGCCGATATCTGTGGTCAGCGGTGACAGGAGACCGGCCGGCATGACGGAGAAAGCGCGATGCAGGTTGGTTTCCGTTTCCTGTGCCCAACCCGATGCCGCGCTGCAGGATGCCGCCAGGCAGATCGCCGAGACCAGTTTCTTTATATTCTCACCCTCCGCTCCGGCGGCGCCCGCAGCCGAATAACAAAAGGCGCATAGCCGGCCGATATTGCCGCGCCGCCATCATGTCGATGCGAGGCGGTTCGGTCAGCCGGATCCGTCTTGCCCTTTCGCCTTGCCCGCTGTCTCGCCCGGCGCTAATTGCAGAAAATGCTGCCCGAAGATCGCCTCGCCCAGATTTCCCAGCGTTTCGAGTTCCTCGAAGCTAAGATGAATGCCGGCCCCGCCCCTTATTAAATCGCCGCGATCAGCCGCGAATATGCCGATCTGAAGCCGGTGGTGACCCAGATCGAACGCTGGCGCGCCGCCAGGGACGGGCAGGCCGAGGCCGAGGCGATGCTGTCTGATCCCGACATGCGCGAGCTGGCCGAGGAAGAACTATCGCGGCTGAAGCGTGAGCTGCCCGAGCTGGAACAGGATCTGCGGATTGCGCTTCTGCCCAAGGACGCGGCCGATGCGCGCCCGGCGATCTTGGAGATCCGGCCCGGCACCGGGGGCGAGGAAGCCGCGCTGTTTGCCGGGGATCTTCTGTCGATGTATCGCCGCTATGCCGAGGGGCAGGGTTGGTCCTTCCAGATGCTTGAGCTTTCGCAAACCGAGCTTGGCGGCATCAAGGAGGCCATGGCGCGGATCGAGGGCGAGGGGGTCTTTGCCCGGCTGAAATACGAATCTGGCGTGCACCGGGTCCAGCGGGTGCCGGAAACCGAATCGGGCGGGCGGATTCACACCTCGGCCGCGACTGTGGCGGTGCTGCCCGAAGCCGAGGAGGTCGATATCGACATTCCGGCCACCGATATCCGCATCGACACCATGCGCGCCTCGGGCGCGGGCGGCCAGCATGTGAACACCACCGATTCGGCGGTGCGGATTACCCACCTGCCGACCGGCATCGTCGTGACCAGCAGCGAAAAGTCCCAGCACCAGAATCGCGCCAACGCCATGGCGGTGCTGCGCGCCCGGCTTTACGATATGGAACGCGAGCGCGCCGACAGTGAACGCGCTGCCGACCGCAAATCGCAGGTCGGCTCGGGCGATCGCTCCGAACGGATCCGCACCTATAATTTTCCGCAAGGACGGATGACCGATCACCGCATCAACCTGACGCTTTATGCGCTGGATCGGGTCATGGCCGGCGATCTGACCGAGATTATTGATGCCCTCACCTCCCATGATCAGGCCGAAAAACTGGCGGCGCAGGAATGAGCTGGGGCGATTGGCTGGACCGGGCCAGCGAGGTGCTGCGCGATGCCGGGCTTGACGATCCGCGGCGCGAGGCGGCAGCCATTTCGCAGGCCGTGCTTGGCCCCAATGCCCGGCATTATCTGCGCCTGAGCGATCCGGTTCCGCCAGACAGTCTCACGCGGATGGACCAGATCCTGACCGCGCGGGCGGCGCGCCAGCCGCTCAGCCAGATCATCGGCCGGCGGGCCTTCTGGAAACATGATTTCCGGGTGACGCGCGATACGCTCGACCCGCGGCCTGATCCCGAAACCCTGATCGAGGCGGCGCTGGCGCTGCCCTGGACTTCGGTTCTGGATCTGGGCACGGGGACCGGCGCGATCTTGATTTCGCTTCTGGCCGAACGGGCGGGGACGGCGGGGCTCGGCACTGATATCTCGGATGCAGCGCTGGCGGTGGCGCGCCAGAATGCGACCGATATCGGGGTCAATGCCGATTTTCGCCGCGCCGACTGGTTCGGCGGGATCGAGGGGTGCTTCGATCTGATCGTCTCGAACCCGCCCTATATCGCGCTTGAGGAAATGGCGGCCCTTTCGCCCGAGGTGCGCGATTGGGAACCGCATTCGGCGCTGACCGATGGCGGCGACGGGCTGTCGGCTTACCGGATGATTGCCGCTGGCGCTGGTGGGCATCTGTCTCCGGGCGGGCATCTGCTGGTTGAAATCGGCTGGCAGCAGGGGCCGGCAGTCGGTGCGATCTTCACGCAAGCCGGCGGCAGGGAAGTTGCGATCCTGCCCGATATCGACGGGCGCAACCGGGTGGTTCGGGCGAAATTCGGTAAAGATCCGCTATAATCAGGTCGATTTGACCGGGATCTCTGAATTTGTCCGTGAATTTGACATTTTTCTCTTGTAAGATTGGGGAAGCCATGGTTATTGCGCTTGGCGTGACGGGGAAATGTCCCCACCGCACAGATCAGCCTAGACATCGCTGAAGTCAGAACGCGGGAAACCCCGCCGGATTGACCAAGCATCAGATGCCGCTGGCAGAGGAATAGCTCCAGACGGCTGGATAAAGTCAGACAGATGAGATCATCGAAATCCCGTTCGCGTTCGAAGTCGAACCGTCAGCGTTCGCTTGGCAATATTGTTAATCGTGTATTTGATTCCTCGGGACCCGAGGGCAAGGTTCGCGGCACGCCGCAGCAGATCATTGATAAATACCTGACCTTGGCGCGTGACGCGCAGCTGTCCAATGACCGCGTTGCCGAGCAGGCCTTCTTGCAGCATGCCGAGCATTACACCCGCATGCTGGGTGAGGCGCAGCGCGAAATGGCCGAGCGTCAGCAGCAAAATCAGCAGCATCAGCAAAACCATGGCCAGAACCAGAGCCGTGGCGGCGATGAGGACCGTGAAAATGGCGGCGCTCCGCGCGAAGACGAGGGCACGCCCCAGCCGCGCGCTGAAGGCGGCCATGATCGCCGTGCGCAGCCCGCTGCACAGCCAGCACCTGCGTCCGAGCCCGAAGCAATGTCCCTGCCCGATGTCGTGGTGACGGATTCCAGCGATCAAGAGGGCGGCCCTGTCGAAACGCCCGAGGGGAAAGGTTCGACCCGACGCCCGCGCGCGCCGCGCAATTCGGCTCCGCGTTTGCGCCGAAAGCCGGTCGCCAGTGATCAGCCGGCAAGCGAGGCGCCTGCCGCTCCGGCAACCGAATCGGAATAAGGCCCGTCTGCTAAGCCCGTCGGATATCAGAATGAAAAACGGGCCGCATTGACGGCCCGTTTTTCATTTGGGATCCGGGGATGGCGCGATGGCGGTCAGCGGCCCTGTTGGCGCGCGTCCTTCAGAAGCCGGGCGAGGGTGCAGAAATCTTCCAACCCGATTTCCTCGGCCCGGGCGGTCGGTGGAATGCCGGCGGCCTCCAGCAGCGCCTCGATATCGGCATGGAGCCCGCGCAGCGAGGCACGCAGCATCTTGCGGCGCTGATTGAAGGCAGCCGCCGTGATCTGTGACAGCACCGCCGGATCGGCTGGATAGCGCGGCGCGGGCAGGGCGGTCAGATGGACCACGGCGGAATGGATCTTCGGCGGCGGCACGAAGGCTTCGGGCGGCAGGGTCATGACGATCTTCGCATCCGCCCGCCACTGCGCCAGCAGCGCAAGACGACCGTAAGCCTTGCTGCCCGGCCGGGCGACGATGCGTTCGGCGACTTCCTTCTGGAACATCAGCGTCAGCGATTCCCAGAAGGGCGGCCATTGCGGCGGGGTCAGCCAGCGGATCAGCAGCTCGGTTCCGATATTATAGGGCAGGTTCGCCGCCACCCGGATTGGCGGGGTTAGATGGGCCAGCGGGTCGATTTCCAGCGCATCGCCATTGATGACGCTTAGCCGGCCCGGATAGGCTTCGGCGATCTCGGCCAGAGCCGGCAGGGCGCGGGCATCCTTTTCGATCGTCAGCACATGTCGGGCACCCTCGGCCAGAAGGCCGCGCGTCAGACCGCCCGGGCCGGGACCGATTTCCAGAATGTCGCTGCCGCTCAGATCACCGGCCTGCCGGGCGATTTTCGAGGTCAGGTTGAGATCCAGAAGGAAGTTCTGCCCAAGCTGCTTCTTGGCGCGCAGATCATGGGCGGCAATCACCTCGCGCAGGGGGGGCAGGCCGTCGATGGCGCTCATGCGGCGGTGCCCCTTGTCTGCGCCATCTGCCAGGCCATGCGCAGCGCGGTGATGGCACTGTTTGCGTCGGCGCGGCCGTTGCCGGCGATATCGAAGGCGGTGCCGTGATCGGGCGAGGTGCGGATGAAGGGCAGGCCGAGGGTGACATTGACACCCCCGGCGAAGTCCAGCGTCTTGATCGGGATCAGCGCCTGATCGTGATAGGCGCAGACCGCTGCGTCATAGCGCTCGCGGGCCGGGGCGTGGAACATGGTATCGGCGGGCAGCGGCCCCTCGACATCCAGCCCCTCGGTGCGCAGCCGGTCCAGCAGGGGCGCGATCCAGTCCAGCTCCTCGCGGCCCATGGCACCGCCTTCACCGGCATGGGGGTTGAGGCCCGCGACGGCGATGCGCGGGGCCGGAATGGCGAAATCGCGGATCAGCCCGGCATGGGTGATGCGTATGGCGCTTTCCAGCACGGCCGGGGTCAGCAGGCGCGGGACTTCGGACAGCGGGACATGGATGGTCGCGGGTACGGTGCGGCAGGGCGGCTGCACGGTGGTCGAGGCCAGCATCATCACCACATCGACGCCGCCGGCGAGATGGGCGAGAAATTCTGTATGGCCGGGATAGGCGAAGCCCGCGCCGTCCTTCAGCGCCTTCTTGTGGATCGGCATGGTGCAGATGCCGCCCGCCGCGCCGGTCAGGGCAAGGGCAACCGCGCGCTCGATCACCTCGATCACCCCCTGCGCCTGCGCGGGGGCCGGCTGGCCCGGGACACGAGGTCCGGCGAAATCGTGGCGCAGCACCGGCAGGGCACCCCTGGGCAGCGGTGCCGATAGATCGCTTACCTCAACCCAGTCGCAGCCCTTTGGCAGGTGGTGCGGATCGCCCAGCCAGATGAAGGGCAGATCGGCCGCCAGCAGGGCCGGGGCCAGTTCCGGTCCGATCCCCGCCGGCTCGCCGCAGGTGACGATGATCGGGCGCGCCACCTCAGTTCCGCCGGATCACCGCATCGGCGCGCAGCTCCGCCAGATAGGCATCGGCGGCCCGGGTGACCTTGGTGCCGAAGATCTGATCGCGCACCCTTTCACGTTCAGGCAGGGCGTTGGGATTGGCCTCGGTCACCGTGCCGCCCTCATTGGTCGCGGTGGCGACCGGCCCGGCATCGAGCCCGGCCAGCAGTGCCGGCTGACGCCCGCAGAGCATGACCACATCGCCCGCACCATTGCCGTAAGACATCACCGTGGATTCGTTGATATCGAGCGAGGCCAGCCGGATACCGATATCGGTCGGGATTGCGCTCTGGCTGGCCTTGATCTGCTGGACCTGACTGTCAGGCAGCCCGTTGGCAAGCACATAAAGATCGTTGCAGCTATGAGCCCGGGCACTGGCATTGTGCGCTTCGGCGAGGGTCGGATAGGTCACGCGCAGATAATCGAGCTGCTGATCCTCGGCGCCCGGGCGCAGCTGGCCCTTGGTGTCGCGCAGATAGAACAGCACCACGGCCCCCGGCACCGACAGCGGCGGGGTCATCTGTCCGGGCTTCAGGCTGAGGATGATCGGGCGCAGGCTCGGCGGCATGTTCTCGATCGCCATCCATTCCAGCCGCCCCCCGCGCGAGCGGGTCGGCGTTGCCGAATAGCGCCGGGCGGCATCGGCGAAGGCAGCTTCGCTTTTTGCGGTCTGGGTGATGTTTTCGGCCTGTGCCATCACTGCCTCTTCCTGACCGGGCGGGGCCGGGATGATCAGCTCGGACATCAGAACCTGGGTGACCAGCGGGGTCTCGACAATGCGCTTCATCGCCTGATCGAGTTCGGCATCGGAGACCGAGACGCTCGGCGCGATGCGCCGACGGACCACTTCGCGCCAGGCAATCCCGGACTTGATGAAATCGCGGTAAGCCTGTCGCTGCACGCCGTTCTTTTCCAGCAATGTGATGAATTCGCCGGTGCTGAGCCCGGCCCGGCCCGCGAATTCGGACAGGCCTTCCTCAAGCCCCTCATCGCTGACCTCGATGCCGATCTGACGGGCGGCCTCTATGCGCAGCCGATCCTCGATCAGGGCCTTTTCGGCGGCCTCGGCATTGGCATCGCCCGCGTTCAGCACTTTCATGAAGCGCACCCGCTGGTCGATCTCATAACGGGTCACCACTGCATTGTTGACATAGACCACGGGCGAAAAATCCTGCGCCATGGGCGCGGTGCCGGCGATGGCAGACAGGCTTGCTGCCAGAGCTACGGAAAAAAGAAACTGCCGCATGAACCCATGCCCCCTACTGATTTTGCGTCAATCTAGCGCAAGCAATTGCGCCGCGCCACCGTGCCCTTGCCCGAGGGCGCCCGTCCGAAGCCGCCGAGGCGGACCGAGAGGTCGATATCGGTATCGGGATCGATGGTATCGGTATCGGTGAAACGGCGCGAGGCGGCCAGCTCGACGCTGATGCATTCATTGCGATAGGTCACGCCGAAGCCGGCCTTCTGGGCGCGGTTTTCCTCAAGATCGTGGCGACCGTAAGCGGTGGCCCACCAGCCATTGGCCAGTTGCCAGCCGACTTCGCCGGTCAGTTCGGACAGATCCTTGCCGCGGCCCTCGAACTGGTTGGCCTGCATCCACAGATGGCCAAGGCCGAGCTGTAGCTCGGGCCGGGCCCAGCCGATGCGCAATTCGTTGCGGTTGATCTGGAAATCGTCACTGAACAGGGCGCGGTTGGCGACAGTCAGCCCGGAATTGTCGGCATAATGCCCGGCGATCAGCCAGTCCGAACGGGTGCCACGCAGCAAGGCCGGGATATCGGGGTTGTCTCTGGCGGTCTTGCGCAGGATACGTCCGCTGGCCAGCGACAGCTGCCAGCCGGTCGGATCGAACCGGGTCCAGGTCAGGCCGAGATTGGCGCGCAGCCCGGTTTCATGCGCGTCCCAGCCGGGATAGCGCGACAGGGCAAACAGGTTGCCCTCATCGAATTCGACCTGCCGGCTGTCCTCATTGGGGATGTCGGAGCCGTCGTCATCGGGCGACCAGACCAGCTGGGCGACCGGCTCCAGCACATAGGTGGCGGTCCCGTCGTTGCCGGTCATCGGAAAGCGCAGCCCGGCCGAAATCCAAGGCGTGGTCTGCACCACGGTGCTTTCGGACTGCGAATCGTCGTGGATGCTGTAAAGGCTGCTGCTGATCCCTGCCGCGCCAGTGGCCAGAAAGCCGCCCGCCAGCACCTGTGAACGGCGCCAGTCGAAGTCCAGCGAGGTCCGGGCCATGTCGCGGCCGATGACATCCTCGCTCGAGGGGCGGCGATGGGCATGGGCGGACCATTCCAGCTGCGCCGTGCCGCCTGCCGCCTGCCAGCGTCGGGTCCAGGCCATGTCGGCGATCTGGGCGGGCGAGGTGATATTGTCCTCATCGTCGCGCAGCGAGTGGTAATTGCCGATCCGTGCCCAGACCAGCTTGTTTTCCGACACCTGATCGAGGGTCACCCCGCTCCACAGCCGGTCGGCATCGGAAATGCCGTAATCGAGCAGATAGCCGTCATCAGAGACCATCTGGACCTGCAGGCCCAGCTCATAGCCGCGCGGCAGCTCCCAGCGGGCGGCACCGAACAGATAGCCGCGGGTTTTGCCATCCCGGATATCGTCGCGGGAAATCGCGCCGTTCCATTCGGTCGCGCCGTTCCAATAAGCCTGCCGGTAGCGCAGCATCAGTGTCGAGGTCTGCGAGGCCGACAGATAGGGGGTCAACGTCAGATCGGCCGTGGGGCCGAGGGTCTTGAAATAGGGCTGCATGATCCCGAAGCCGAGCTTCGAGGTGGTGCGGATGCGCGGGCGCAGAAAGCCCGACATCCTGTCTACGGTCGGATCGGGGGCACTGACCCGCCCGGGCCAGGCGGCGATGGGAAAGCCATAGGCGCGCAGCTGGGGATGATCGAAGATCAGCTGATTTTCCTGGGCGTCATGGGTAATCTGCCGGGCGCGGATTTCCCAGAGCGGGATCGGATCCACGGCGCAGATCCGGCAGGAGGAGGCGACGACATGATCGAGCGTGGTGAAGCGGCCCTCGCCTGACAGCTCGGCCCTGTCGGCCGCCAGCTGCATCTCGCGCGCCAGCACCAGCCGGGCGCCGCGCAGCAGCCCGTCGCGCATGTTCTGATCCAGCTCGGCCTCTTCGGCGATCAGGATGGCGTCGTCTTCGGTGCCGGCAAGGCCGGGCCGGGTCAGGTGGATTGGGCCGGTGATGGTCATCGCCCCGCTGGCACCGTCATAGCGGACCTTGTCGGCGATCAGCCGGCTGCCCTGATACCAGACCACCACCCCGCCCGAGGCGGTCAGCGTCCGGTCATTCGAGACCGAAATGTAATCGGCCAGCAGCGTGGCGGCATCGCCGCTTCCCGGTGCCCCCATGGGGTCGGGCGCGGCGGCGATGGTCAGATCGCGCGGCGCATCCGAGATGGCCCTGGTCAGGCTCGACAGCTCGGTGCCATCGGCGAAAGGGTGGCTCGGATCGTCGCTGTCGGTCGGGGCCAGTGCCGGCCCCTCGATATCGGCATAGGCCGGATCGCTCAGCCACCAGGGGTCGGCGATATCGGCGCTCTGACCGACAGCGCCGGTCGCGCCGGCAGCGAGGCCGAGCACGGTCAGACAAATCGTGGCGGGGGTCAGGCAGCGCATCATCCGTCCTCAAACTGCAACAACGCGCCGATGGCAAAGAGCAGCGCGACCACTGGTGGGGTCCAGCCCGCCATGACGGCAGGCACATCCCCGCTATCGCCCAGAACCTGCGCCATATTGCGCAGGAAGAACAGCCCCAGCCCGGCCGCAAAAGCGCCGAGCACCATGCCGCCGGTCTTGCGCCCGCGCATGTGGCGCATGGTGAAGACCGAAGCGATCATCACCATCGCCGCCAGTGTCAGCGGCAGGGCCAGTTCCATCTGCAGCCAGACCCGGTGGCGCAGGGCCGAAAACCCGGCCCGTTCCAGCCCGGCGATATAGGCCGCCAATTCCCAGACCGGGATCGCCTGCGGGCTGCCAAAGCCGTCGCGGATACGTTCGGCCGTCAGTTCGGTCGGCAGGCTCAGTGCGTCCATGCGGCGCGCGCCGGCTTCGGGATTGGGATCGGTCAGCGACCATTCCTTGACCTCGCTCAACTGCCAGTCGCTGCCGTTCAATACCGCTTGTCCGGCCTCGATCCGGGTCGCGGGGCCGATGCCCGGCTGGTAGATGGTGAAGCTGGCATCGTAGAGCGTGGTCGCATCGGGGCTGGTGCGGGCGGCGCGGATCATCATCTGGCCCCCCTCGTTGCCCATGGCCTGCCGCAGCCAGACCGCATCCTCGCCCAGGCTGACGGTCTGGCTGGTTCCCGATTCGATGAGGGCGACGGCGGCGGAATATTTCGATTCGGTGGCCGCGACGAGCGGGTTCAGCAGAGCCACCGCCAGAATGCCGATCAGCCCGGCCATGACCGCCGGCGCCGCGGCTGCGCGCAGGGCCGAACGGCCTGAAGCCCGGATCGCCACCATTTCCGATGATCGCGACAGGCCCAGAAACAGCATGATCCCGGCCATCAGCGCGATCAGCGGCAGGATGGAATAGAAGCTGCCGGCAATCGACAGGGCCGACAGCTTCGCCGCGCCGCCAAGCGTAATGCCCTCATCGGCGAAGCGGCGGATCTGCTCGACCATGTCGATCAGCAGCAGGATGGCCAGAAACACCCCGGCCAGCAGCAGGAAGGCGCGCAGATAGCGATTGGCAACATAGCGGGCGAGGATCATGCCGGCCTCCCCCCGCTTCTGCTGCGCTTGGGCCGGCCGGGCCGGGCGGCCACCCACAGAAGGACCAGGCAGATCCCGGTGCCGATCAGCGCGGGCAGGTAGACCAGCGGCCAGAGTGTCGGATCCTCGCCGGCCTTGTTTGCCGCCCAGTTGGTCAGCAGCTGCACGAAGATCAGCGCGACGATCGCCCAGCCGATCTGGCGCCAGACCCCGAAACGGGAAAACCCACCGATCAGCAGCGTGGCGAAGCCCAGCATGGCAGCGACCGGCGACAGCAGCGGCTGCGAGATACGCTCATGCGCCTCCAGCCGGGCGCGCCCGGGGCTGGCGCCGGTTGCATCGAGCAACGCCTGATCGGGTGACAGCAGCCGCATCGTCGGATAATCGCGCAGATCGCGGCCACGGCTGCTGGCCCCGCCGATCATCCCGGCCAGATCATAGGTCATGTCCTCGAAGCGAGTGACCGACAGGCGCGGCCCGTCCTCGCCTGGGCGCAGGGCCTGGATCATGCCATTGATCATCACCAGCTTCGGGCCGGTCCCGGATTTCACGATCAGGGCACGCTCGGCGCTGTAGGAGGTCTGGGCCTGACCGCTGCGCGCATCCTCCAGAAACAGCCCTTCGATTTCACTATTGGGTGAGATGTCGCGGATGAAGAGGGTGATGCCGGGGGCCGGGTACTGGAAAACGCCGGGTCTGAGAAACTGGGCCGAGACATTTTCGGCAACCTCGGCCTCGCGCTCTGCCATGCGGGATCGGGCCATCGGTACCAGTCCGTTGACCAGAATGGTGACCATCACTGCCACCATCACCCCGAAGATCAGGATCGGCCGGGCCATCCGCCAGGGCGACAGACCGGCCGCCTGCATCGCGACCAGTTCGGATTCCCCCGACAAGCGGTTTGTGCCGTAAGCCGTGGCTGCAAAGGCCGCGACCGGCAGCACCACGGAAATCACCAGCGGCAGGGTCAGCAGGGTGAATTCCAGCACCACCATCGCGGTCTGACCGTCGCCGATCAGGCTTTCGAACAGCGACACGGCCCGGTTCAACCAATAAACCGCCACCAGCACAAGCGCGAAGAAGCCGAAGAGGATCAGCATCAGCTTGAGAATATAGCGGTCGATCAGGCTCATCTGCGGTCCTTTGGGCTTGGCTTTGATTAGCCGTTGATGCCGCTTTGGGGAAGCCCGGACGACAGCTTGCGCTCTGGTCAAGCCCGAAGGGCACCGCTAGGTTCATGCCAACGCAGCGCAGGAGTATCAGCATGACCCATCCGGTGGAGATCAGATTTGTCGAAGCAGCCAGTGAAGGCCCGGTCGCCCATCGGGGCCGCGTTGCGCTGATTCTGACGGATGCGGAAAAGCTGCCGCCGAAGCTGCCGCGTGCGGCGCGCGCGGCGGTGATCCGCGCAGCCGGATCACGGGAATTTCAGAAGCTGAAGCCGGGTGAGGCGCTGAACCTGGCCTGGCCAGTCAGCTGGGAGGCCGAATCGGTCATGCTGGTGAACTTGCCCAGAAAGGCCTCCATCGCCGAGGCCCGCAAGGCCGGCGCAACCATCGGTGCCGCTCTGGGCAAGGAGGATATGCTGGTTATGGCCGGCAATCATCCCCATGCCGGAGATATCGCCCTAGGGCTCGCGCTGCGCGGCTATGATTTTTCGGTCTACAAATCCAAAAAGAGCGAGGCGCATGAGGAAGGCGAAGCTGCCGCCAGCCCGGCCCGCGGCAGCGTGACCTTCGTCTGCGCCCGTCCCGAGGCCCTGGCCAAGGCGGCGCGCGATCAGGCGGCGCTGGCGGAGGGTGTGTTCTTTACCCGCGATCTGGTCAATGAACCGGCCAATATCCTGACCACCACCGATTTTGCCGACCGTCTGAAAGCCATGGAGGAAATCGGGCTGAAGGTCGAGGTGCTGGAAGAAGGCGATCTCGAAAAGCTCGGCATGCGGGCGCTGCTGGCGGTGGGGCAGGGCTCGGCTGCGCCCTCGAAGGTGGTGGTGATGCGCTGGAATGGCGGGCGCAAGGACGAAGCGCCGCTGGCTCTGGTCGGCAAGGGCGTGGTGTTCGACACTGGCGGGATCTCGATCAAGCCGGCGGCCGGTATGGAAGAAATGACCATGGATATGGGCGGCGCCGGCGTCGTGGCCGGTGTCATGCGCACGCTGGCGCTGCGCCGGGCGAAAGCCAATGTCGTCGGTCTGGTCGGTCTGGTCGAAAACATGCCCGACGGTCTGGCGCAGCGACCGGGCGATATTATCCGCTCGATGAAGGGCGACACGATCGAGGTGATCAATACCGATGCCGAGGGCCGGCTCGTGCTGGCCGATGTGCTCTGGTATGCGCAGACCCGGTTCAATCCGCGCGCCGTGGTCGATCTGGCGACGCTGACCGGGGCGGTGATCATTGCACTTGGCCATGATCACGCCGGGATCTTCAGCAATAACGACACGCTGTCCGACAGTATTCTGGATGCCGCAAAGGCCGAGGGCGAGGGTGCCTGGCGTCTGCCGCTGTCGCCGGCCTATGACAAGCTGATCGATTGCCGCCTGGCCGATATGAAGAATACCGGCGGGCGCGCGGCCGGCTCGATCACCGCCGCGCAGTTCCTGCAGCGTTTCATCCGTGAGGACCAGCCCTGGGCCCATATCGACATCGCCGGTGTCGCATTGCCGCCGGGCGGGTCCGAACTGGCCCCGAAAGGCGCTTCGGGCTGGGGGGTGATGACGCTGAACCGGATGATCCGCGATCATTACGAAAGCTGATCTCCGATGGGCAATGCGCTGTTCTATCACCTGACCCGCTCCAATGCCGAGACGCTGCTGCCCCAGCTTCTTGGCAAGGCACTGGCGGCGGGCTGGCGGGTGGAGCTGCGCGGCCAGGGCCCCGATCGGATGGCGGCGCTGGATGGGGCGCTGTGGATGGGCGAGGGATTTTTGCCGCATGGGCTGGCGGGCGGCGCGCATGATGCCCGCCAGCCGGTGATCCTGCGCGAGGCCTCGGCCCCGCCGGCCGGCAATGCCCCCGATTGCCTGATGGCCATCGACGGGGCGGAAATCGGCGATGACGAGGCCGCGGCCCTGTCCCGGGTCTGTGTGATCTTCGATGGCAGTGACCGGGTGGCCGTGGACCGCGCCCGCGATCAGTGGCGCCAGCTCAGCGCCGCCGGGATTGCGGCGCAATACTGGTCGGAAGAGGATGGCCGCTGGGAAAAGAAGCGCTGATCAGCGCTCCAGCACCATGGTTTCGCCTTCGAAGCCGACCCGGGCGAAGCGGCGCAGATAGGACATGCCCAGAAGCGAATTCGCCAGATCGCCTTCGACGACATCGGCGCGCACGTCCTCGTCCACGATCCCGCCGATCTCCATCAGGCTGATGGTAACCGGCGCGGTTGAGACAATGCCATTCGCGGTTGAGGCAAAGCCGGTATAGGTCAGGCCCTCCATGTCGATGCCGATCCTTTCGGCATCGCGCCGGGTCAGGGCGATATCGGTGGCGCCGGTATCGACCAGGAATTCCACCGGCACATCGTTCAGCCTGATGGTAATGTGGAAATGCCCGTCGCGGCCCATTGGCAGCTCGACCCGGCTGCCCTCGACGATCTGGGGCGGGGCGACGCTGTTGCGGACATCGTTCCACAGCCCGAAACCGGCAATCAGCCCCAGAAAGATCAGCCCCCAGGCCATGAGCTGACGCATGGTCCTGCCGGGATTGCTGCGCAGTTCGACGATCAGATAGCCGGAAAGCGCGATCAGCAACAAAGCCAGATAGGCGAAGCGGGACCAGTCGCCGCTCATGAATAAAGCCCCGATCCAAGCAGCCCGTCGATGATGAACTGCACCGACAGCGCCGCCAGCAGCATGCCCAGAAGCCGGGTAACCACCATGGTGCCGGTCCGGCCCAGTACCCGCGACAACGGACCCGCCAGAATGAACAGCGCCATGGCCAATGCCAGAACCGCGAACATCACCAGATGGATCATCGCCGTATGCAGTGCGCCCTGATCCTCGCCGATCAGCAGGATCATGGTCGCCATCGCCCCGGGCCCGGCCAGAAGCGGCGTGGCCAGCGGAAAGACCGAAGGATCGTGATCGTTGTCCATGGCCTGCCCCTCGCGCCGCTCGGTGCGGCGTTCGAACAGCATGTCGAGCGCGGTCAGGAACAGCAAGATGCCGCCGGCGATGCGGAAGGCGGGCAATGAAATCCCGATACCGTTCAGGATATTTTCGCCAGCCAGGCCGAACAGGGTCAGCAATATCGCGGCAATGATTGTGGCGCGCCAGCCGATGCGGCGACGCTGCGCATCCGACATGCCCGGGGTCAGCGCAATGAACAGCGGCGCAAGGCCGATCGGGTCGATGACCACGAACAGCGTCACGAATGCGGTGATGAGGGTTGTCAGATCCATGTCATGCTTATGGCGTAGTGCGGCTGTTCTGCCAAGCTTGTGCCATACCGATTATCCGCCGTCTTCATGTCAAACCCGATCACGGCCACGTGCGCTTGCGGCGCGGGGTCAACTCTGGCTTTGCAAATCGTCGTCGGACACCCTAGATGTATTGCGTCATCGGGCTTTCTTCGCCCGGGAATGGGAGCAAGACATGCTGAACAATATCGGCCTTCCCGGCCTTCTGCTGATTGCGGTCGTGGTGCTCGTCCTGTTCGGGCGCGGCAAGGTGTCCTCGCTGATGGGCGAGGTCGGCAAGGGGATCAGTTCCTTCAAGAAGGGCGTCAAGGAAGGCAGTGAAGAGGTCGAGAATTCGGGCCGCGAACTGACCGCCGAAATGAAGGGCGAGGAAGCCGCGCGCGACGAAAAGCTGCGCGATGTGACCCCGGAAGATCAGAAACAGGCATAAGCCTGATACGTCGCATTAGGGGCGTCACATGCTGGATATCGGCTGGAGCGAGTTGCTGGTGATTGGGGTTGTCGCGCTGATCGTGATCGGTCCGCGCGATCTGCCTCATATGTTCCATGCTTTGGGCCGGATCACGGCGAAGGCGCGGGCAATGGCCCGGGAATTTTCCTCGGCCATGGAAGATGCCGCCCGCGATTCGGGGCTCGATGAGGTCTCGAAATCGGTCAATGAGATTCGCGACGTGACCTCGAAGCGCTCGCTTGGGGTCGATGCGCTCGACCGGGCGGCGGGCCGTTTCGAAAAATGGGATCCGAAGCTGCCAGGCCGAAACCCCGTGCCGCCCGCCGGCACCCCGGATCCGGCGGCGGCCGGATCGGCCATGGCAAGTGCTCTGGTGGAAGACCCGGCCGCACCTGCGCCAGAAGTGGCGGAGCTGGCCGCGCAGGACATAGCAGCCGGCCAGCGTCGCCTGCACGCGGTCCGGCGCAGCGATTCGAAGGACGTCTGAGGTGAGCAATACCGACGCCCGGGACGATATCGACGACAGCTCGGCCCCGCTGATCGAGCATCTGGCCGAGCTGCGCACCCGCCTGATCTGGTCGGCGCTGGCTTTCGTCGTGGCGATGGTCCTCAGCTATGCCGCTTGGAAAGGTATCTACAACTTCCTGACCCAGCCGATCTGCGGCGCTCTGGCCGAACGCGGTCAGGACTGCCAGTTGCAGATCATCAAGCTGCAGGAAGGCTTTATGACGGCCATCAATATCTCGTTCTTTGGCGGGTTCATTCTGGCCTTTCCGATCATCGGCTATCAGCTCTGGCGCTTTGTCGCCCCGGGGCTGTATCGCAACGAAAAACAGGCATTCCTGCCCTTCCTGATCGCCTCTCCGGCGATGTTCCTGCTGGGCGCGGCCTTCGCCTATTACGTCATCCTGCCGATGGCCTATGATTTCTTCCTGAGCTTCCAGCAGGGGCCGGTGGTCGCCCTGCGCGACGAGGTCACCGCCGACAAGGTGGCCGGGATCTCGTTTCAGGGCTCGATGCAGGAATATCTCAGCCTGACCATGAAGTTCCTGATGGCCTTCGGTCTGTCCTTCCAGCTGCCGGTGGCGCTGACCCTGCTGGGCAAGGCCGGGCTGGTGTCGTCAGAGGGGCTGGCCTCGATCCGCAAATATGCGGTGGTGCTGATCCTGCTGCTGGCCGCCTTTGTGACCCCGCCCGACGTGATCAGCCAGGTGGTGCTGTTCACCGTGGTCTATGGGCTTTACGAGATTTCGATCCAGCTGGTGCGCCGGATCGAAAAGCGCCGTAACGCGGAATTGCGCGCCCAGGGACTGCCGGTCGAAGATGACTGAGGATGCACTGACCCGCATCGCCGAGGCGCTGGAGCGACTGGCGCCGGCGCCGGCGCCGTCCCCGGATTTCACCGAGGCCGATGCCTATATCTGGCATGTCGATCCAGACCGGCTGGAGCCGGTGGCCAGGGTCAATCGGGTCGATCTGTCCCGGCTGGTCGGCATTGACCGCGCCCGCGACACGCTGCTGGCCAATACGCTGCAATTCGCCCGGGGCCATGCGGCGAATAATGCGCTGCTCTGGGGCGCGCGCGGGATGGGAAAATCCTCGCTGGTCAAGGCCGCGCATGCCGCCGCCGTGGCCGAGGGCCTGCCGCTGGTTCTGGTCGAGATCGCCCGCGAAGATCTGGCCAGCGTCGGCCGGCTGCTGGCGATTCTCGGGAAGGCGCAGGACCGGCGCTTCGTGCTGTTTGCCGACGATCTGTCCTTCAGCCATGACGATACCCAGTACAAATCGCTGAAGGCGGTGCTGGATGGCGGGCTGGCGGGGCGGCCGGATAATGTGATCCTGTATGCGACCTCGAACCGGCGGCACCTGATGCCGCGCGACATGATCGACAATGAACGCTCAACCGCGATCCATCCGGGCGAAGCGGTCGAGGAAAAGGTCTCGCTATCGGACCGTTTCGGGCTGTGGCTGGGCTTCCACCCCTGCGCGCAGGACGAATATCTGCAAATGATTCAGGGCTATTGCGATGCTTATGGTCTGGATGTCGATCCCGACCGGCTGCGCGCCGAAGCCATCGAATGGCAGGCAACGCGCGGCGCGCGCTCGGGCCGGGTGGCCTGGCAGTTCTTTACCGATCTGGCGGGGCGGCACGGGCTCGGCTTGTAAACGTTTTACGAAAAATAGTAAATTTGACGCCATGCAGGGGCTTGCCTGAACGGCTTTCCCCGGGCTTGATGGCCTGATGAGTCAGAACAGTGCAACTTCTCGTGTTTCTGCCGGCAACCGCATTCGTGAGCGGCGGATGACCCTCGGGCGCTCGCAGGCTGAAGTGGCGCGGGCGACAGGGATCTCGCCGGCCTATCTCAACCTCATCGAACATGACCGGCGCAAGCTGACCGATCAGGTGCGGGCGCGGCTGGCCGAGGTGTTGGAAACCACCGAAACCGAGCTGGAAACCGGGCGTGAGGAATCGCTGCTGACCGGACTCAGCCTGGCTGCGGCGGCCAGCGAAGGCGCGGCCGCACAGCCAGCCGAGACCGGACGCATGGCGGAATTCGCCACCCGCTTGCCGGGCTGGGCCGGGCTTTTGGTCAATCTCTCGCAGCGGGTCGAGGCGCAGGGCCGGCGGCTGGCCGATCTGTCGGACCGGATGACCCAGAACCCCTATCTGCTGGACACGCTGCACGAGGTGCTGTCGGCGATCACATCGCTGCGTTCGACCGCTTCGATCCTGGTGCAGGAGCCGGATATGCCGGCCGACTGGCGGGCGCGCTTCCACGGCAACCTCGATCAGGACAGCCAGCGTCTTTCGGTGACCGCGCAGGCCCTGGTGGCCTATCTCGACAGTTTCGAACAGGAAGCCGGCCTTCTGACCCCGCAGGAGGAATTCGAGGACTGGATTTCTGAAGGACGCCCGCCGGGCGGGCCGTCTTCGGACGCGGCGCGCGAGCTGGCGCGCGGCTGGCAGGCCCATGAGGTGGCCGACCGGGCTGCGTTGCCCGATCCCGACCTTGAGCGGATGCTGGATCAGGCAGCGGCGGGGGCGGACGGGCAGGACGACGACGGCGATCCGCTGCAACTGGCCGCTGCGCTTGGTCTGCCGCTCGATCTGGTGCTGCGCCGGCTGGCCGCGACCGAGCCCGATTCCGGGTTGATGATCTGCGACGGCTCGGGCGGGATGATCTTCCGCCGTCCGGCGCGGGGGATGGGACCGGCCCGGGCCGGAGATCCCTGTGCAATGCTGCCCTTATTCGAGGCCCTTGGCCAGCCCGGCACCCCGGTCTTCCGCCGGGTCGAAACCGAGGCGCGCCAGCATTTCCATGCTTTTGCCATCGCCAGCCGGATCCCGGGCCGCTCGCCCCGGGATCCGGTGCTGAGCCGCGCTGTCATGCTGCTGCGCCCTATCGCTGATGAGGAAAGGCCCGCGATTCCCGTCGGCTCGACCTGCCGGATCTGTTCGCGCGCGGGCTGCCCGGCCCGCCGGGTTGCCTCGATCCTGCATGCGCCGCTGCGGGGGGCATCACCCGGTCCGGTCTGAGAAACCTGTACTTCCCGCCAGCTTCGGTCCATCCGCGCCGTCTTCACTTTGACAAGGGCGGGATCGCGGCCTAATCCGAAAGAAGGGGAGGAATAGCATGACGCCCGCGACGGACATCCTGCTGATCGAGGACGAGCCCAACATCGCCGAGGCGGTGCGTTTCATTCTGTCCCGCGATGGCTGGAAGCTCGAACATTGGCCCGAGGGCGGTAAGGCCATGGCCAGGATCGCCGCATTGCGTCCGCGTCTGGTTATTCTCGATGTCATGTTGCCGGTGCTTTCGGGGCTGGAGATCCTGGAAACGCTGCGCGCCGACCCGGATCTTGCCGCAACCCCGGTTCTGATGTTGACCGCGCGCGGGGTCAGTGGGCGCGGTGCGATCATCACCGATGCCGCCGACCGGCTGCTGGCCAAGCCTTTCGACAATGCCGAATTGTGCGGCATCGTCACCGAGATGCTGGGCGAGCCGGAATGAGCCTGCCTTCGGACCGTCCGATCTTTCTCGATCAGGCGGCCTATCGCCGGCGCCGCCTTCAGGATGCGGCGCGGCTTCTGCCGCTGATGACGCTTTGCGCGCTGTTGTTTCCGGTCTGGCTGGTGCCGCAGGCCATGCCGGGGGCCGGCGGTGTGGTGATCCTGTTCGCGATCTGGCTGCTGGCCATCATTGCTTCGGCAGTGATCCATCATCGCCTGCGCCGCCGCCCCTCCGTGGAGATGTCTGCGGATGAGCTTTGACTGGCTGGTTATTGCGGCGCTGATCTATGTCGGTCTGCTGTTCGTGATCGCTTGGGCGGCGGACCGGGCTGCCGCGCGTGGCCGGACCGGCTGGATGGACCGTCCGCTGGTCTATACGCTGTCGCTTTCGGTCTATTGCACCGCCTGGACCTTTTACGGCGCCGTCGGCAATGCCAGCCGCTCGGGGCTGGAATTCGTCACCATCTATCTCGGCCCGACGGTGGTGATGGCGGGCAGCTGGTGGGGGCTGCGCCGGCTGGTGCGGGTGGCGCGCATGCACCGCGTCACCTCGGTCGCCGACCTGATCTCGGCGCGATTTGGCAAATCCAATCCGCTGGCCGCGCTGATTACGCTTCTGTCGCTGATTGCGGCGACGCCTTATCTGGCATTGCAGTTGCAATCCATTGCGCTGTCCTTCGCCGCCTTCGGGCCCGGCGATGTGCTGGCCGGACGGCTCGATCTATGGATTGTCATCGGCCTTTCGGTCTTCGCCATTCTGTTCGGCACCCGCAATCTCGCCGCGGACGAGCGCCACCACGGCGTGGTCATGTCCATTGCCTTTGAAGCCGTGGTCAAGCTGATCGCCTTTGTCGCGCTCGGTATCTGGGTGGTCTGGGGCCTCGGGGGCGGCCTGGGCGAGGTGCTGGCCAGGATCGCTGCCCGCGCCGCCGATCCCGATGCCGCCGGTTGGGCGCTGCGCCCGGACCGCTGGACTGCGATGATTGCGATCTCGGCCGCAGCGGTGCTGACCTTGCCGCGCATGTTTCAGGTACTGGTGGTCGAGACCGCCAACGAGGATTCGCTGAGCTCTGCCTCCTGGGCCTTTCCGGCCTATCTGATGGCCATGTCGCTTTTCGTGCTGCCGATTGCGGTGATCGGGCGCGATCTGCTGCCGGCATCGGCCTCGCCCGATCTCTATGTGCTGCATCTGCCGCTGTCGCAGGGCAAGGACGGGCTGGCGCTGCTGGTGTTCCTGGGCGGCCTCAGTTCGGCCACGTCGATGGTGATCATCAGCGCCATCGCGCTTTCGACCATGATTTCCAACCACCTGCTGATGCCGCTCTATCTGTCGCTGCGCAGGGTCGAGCCGACCGATGCGCGGCGCGCAGACATTCGTGGCCCGCTGCTGGCCTCGCGCCGGATCGCCATTCTGACCGTGATCGGGGCCGGGGCCGCCTATCAGGCGATTGGCGGCGGGCAGGCGCTGGCGGCGATGGGCACGGTCGCCTTCATTGGCGTGGCGCAGCTGGTGCCGGCGATGCTGGGCGGGCTGTGGTGGCGGGGCGCGACGCGGATGGGGGCCTATGCCGGGATCATCAGCGGCGCGGGGCTTTGGCTCTTGCTGGTCTTTCTGCCCTCGCTCGGCCTTGCGCCGATACCCGCCTTTGGTCCGGTCGATCCGCTGGCCGGGGCGGTGCTGGTCTCGACCGGGGTGAATGTGGTGATGTTCACCATTGTCTCTCTGATTACGCTGCCTGACCCGCAGGAGCGGTTGCAGGGTCTGTCGTTCGTCCATGCCGTCGCCCCGGAAATGGCAGCAGCCAGCAGCCCGCCGCGTCTTGACGGTGCGGTGCGATCCGAGGCGCTGCTGGCGCTTGCCCGCAGCGTCTGGGGCAGCGAGGAGGCCCTGCGCTTTTTCCGCGCCGAAGCCGAGCTTCAGGGCAAATCCGGCTTTCTGCCCGATGTCGGTTCGGGCTTTCTGTCGCGGCTCGAACGCCGTCTGGCCGGGGCGGTCGGCACCGCGACCGCCCATGCCATGCTGACCCAGGTCGCGGGGCAGCGCCCGACCACCATGGCCGAGCTGATGGCGGTTGCCGGCGAGGCGCAGCGCACCAAGGAACGCGCCCGCCAGCTGAAGGACGATTCCGACGAGCTGGCGCGGACCGCCCGCAGCCTGCAGGAAGCCAATGACCGGCTGACTGCGCTGTCGGTGCAAAAGGACGCTTTCCTCGGCCAGATCAGCCACGAGCTGCGCACGCCGATGACCTCGGTCCGCGCCTTTTCCGAGCTGCTGAAGATGCCCGATCTTTCGCCCGAGGACCGGATCCGCTTTGCCGGGATCATCCATGAGGAAGCCTCGCGGCTGACCCGGCTGCTTGATGATCTGCTGGATCTTTCGGTGCTGGAAAGCGGGAAGGCCCGGCTTTCGCCCTCGGTCACCAATCTGCACGATCTGATCGCCCGCGCCATCGAGGCCAGCTCGGCGCTTGGCGATGGTGCGGTGCTGATCATCGACCGCGATCTGCCGGCCGAACATGTCATGGTGATCACCGATGCCGACCGGCTGCTTCAGGTGCTGATCAATCTGATCGGCAATGCCCGCAAATATTGCGATGCCGAAAGGCCGGTTCTGGCCATCCGGGTCCGGCGGACCGGCACGGCGACGCAGATCGACATCATGGATAATGGCTCGGGCATCGCCCCGGACAAGCAGGATCTGATCTTCGAGAAATTCTCGCGTCTCAATGACCCGTCCCGGGCCGGCGGCGCCGGGCTCGGCCTTGCCATCGCCCGCGAAATGATGACCGCGCTTGGCGGAACCATCACCTATCTGCCCGGTCACGATGGCGCGGCTTTCCGGCTGGAGCTGCCGCCGCGCCCGCCCGGATTTGGCGGTGGGGATACGGCACCGGCAGGGGCGTAAACGAAATTTCAACCGGATCCGTGCCAGTCTTCCGGGATCGCAGGTGATGCGTCACGGATGATTCGGGCAGATTATGGCACAGGCAGCGGTCGACAAGGCCTCGGACGGGAATTCGCAAAAGGCGCCAACTGAGGCGGCGCCGGTGTCGGCGATTGGTGCCATGCAGGGTACGGCGGCGGTTCTCGGGCAATACCTGACAGGGGCGCGTGCGGCGAAGCCCGCGCGGGCCATGGTGCCGCGCCATACGCCCGAACGCGCCGTTGTCATGGCCATCGGCCGGGCGGCGCAGCGCGCCTGCGCGCTGGCGCTGACCCCGATTCAGGCCCGGATCGGATCCGCGACCCTGGCCGAGCTGCCCGAACATGGCCTGACGGTGATTGTCGAGGGGCCGAAGGGCGCGCTCGGTGTGGTTGCTCTTTTGCCCGGGCTGCTGGCGGCGGTGATCGAGATGCAATCGCTTGGCCGGATCCTGCCGCAGCCGCCGTGCGAGCGCCGGCCGACCCGGACCGATGCCTCGATCTGCGCCGATTTCGTCAATGCCGCGCTGATGGATCTGGCTGGGGAGCTGTTCGCGATGCCCGATGGCGAAGGACCGACCGTCTTCCGCTTTGCCAGCTATGTCGATGATCCCAAACCGCTGGAGCTGATGCTGGACGATATTCTTTACCGCTGCTTTCGGTTCGATGCGCGGCTTGGCCATGGCGGCCAGCGGGAGGGCGGGCTGGTCATCCTGCTGCCAGGCGGCCCGCGCCAGAGGCCGGTCACCGATGCGGCCAAACCCGCGTCGCTCACCGATAGCGCCCCCCGGCCGAAAACCAGCAGGAGCGCAGCCTGACCGCATCTGTGCGCACGGTGCCGATCTGGCTCGATGCGGTATTGTGCCGGCGCAAGATGCCGCTGCGCGAACTGCGCTCGCTGGCGCCGGGCTCGCTGCTGAGCCTGCCGCATGAGGCGCTGGAAAACGTGCGGCTCGAGACCGCCTCCGGGCAGCTTCTGGCGCGGGGCCGGCTTGGCGTTCTACATGGCGCGCGCGGTACGGATCGCGCCCTCCGAGGGTGCGCCAGCCGCCGCGCCCGACATGGCTGCAGCAGGCCCGGCCAAGCGCGACAATGTCTTCGCCCCGCTTGCCGCGGGCGATGTCGGCCCGCCTTCTCATCTTGAGCCGCCGATTGATGACGTTGTCAGCCCCGATCCTTTCCGACTCGATCCCGAGGCGGAGATGGGATCATCTGACGATGATGCCGATCAGCCGCTGAACTTCGCTGTCGAATAGGCCCAAACCCCTGCCCGGTGGTCAATTGGGGCGATTTGCGCGCTGCATTTGTCACGCTGACCGGCGGATAACCCATCGTCATCGCTTTTCCCCTTGAAATGCCGGCGCTGCGGACGCATTTAACCCGCGCCCGTGACTGACGCGGGTGCGCTGTCAAGGAGTGACCATGGCCAAGGAAGAAATGCTCGAATTCCCCGGCGTCGTGAAGGAACTCCTGCCCAATGCGACATTCCGGGTCGAGCTAGAAAACGGCCATGAAATCATCGCACATATGGCAGGAAAGATGCGCAAGAACCGCATCCGTGTTCTGGCCGGCGACAAGGTTCAGGTGGAAATGAACACCTATGATCTGACCAAGGGCCGGATCAATTATCGCTTCAAGTGAGGCACAGGGCGCCGGGGCGGCTCCCGCCCGGGCCGAACGTGCTGGCCGGGTGGTTTTCATTGCCCGGATTTCACGCTAGGTCAGCGCGATCTTTATGACCGGCCCGCCATGACCAATTCGCCTCAACCCCGTCTGATTCTCGGCTCGGCCAGTCCGCGCCGGCTGGAGCTTCTGGCGCAGATCGGGGTGATTCCCGATGAAATCCGCCCCGCCGATATCGACGAGACCCCGCGTCGGGGCGAGGCCGCGCGCGATTATGTCCGGCGCATGGCCGAAGAAAAGGCCGACGCCATCGGTCTTGCCGCGGGCGAGATCGTGCTGAGCGCCGATACCGTCGTCGTTGCCGGGCGCAGGATTCTCGGCAAGCCGGCGGATCGGGGCGAAGCCGAGGCCTTCCTGCGCCTGCTTTCGGGTCGCCGCCATCGGGTGCTGACCGCGATCGCCCTGCGCCGCGACGATCGCTCATGGGGACGGCTGGTTGAGACCACCGTTCGCATGCGTCCGCTGAGCGCGGCCGATATCGGCGATTATCTCGATAGTGGCGAATGGCAAGGCAAGGCCGGCGCCTATGGCATTCAGGGCCGGGCCGGGGCTTTTGCCGCCTGGATCAGCGGATCCTTTACTTCCGTGGTCGGCCTGCCGCTGGCCGAAACCGCAACCCTGCTGCGTGCAGCGGGGTGGAACCGATCAGAAAGCGAGGCATGACATGAAGGGCCGTCAGATCCTGTTGGGCCGGATTTCCGGGCATGATGCAGCCGCGCTTTTCGTCGATGGCCGGCTGGAGGAGCTTGCCATTGATCCCGGCGATCTGGTGCCTTTTGCGCCGGGTGCCATCCTGCGCGGTCGGGTCGGGCGGCTGATGAAAGGGCTGGGCGGGGTCTTCGTCACCCTGCCGGGCGGGGTGACCGGCTATCTGCGCGACCGCAGCGGTCTCGGCGAGGGGCAGAACGTGCTGGTGCAGGTCAGCGGGGTTGCCGAGCCGGGCAAGGCGCTGCCGCTGAACGGCCGGCTGTTGATCCGCGGTCGAAACGGCATTGCGACCCCGACCGTGCCCGGGGTCAATATCTCGCGCTCGATCAGGGACAGCGAGGAGCGTCAGGCCTTGCAGGCGCTGGGCGAAGCTGCCCTGGAGGGTCGTGAATGCGGGCTGATCCTGCGCAGCGCCGCGCGGCTTGCGGTCGATGAGGAAATTGCAGCCGAGCTTTCCGAACTGGTCGATCTCGCCATGGCGATTACCGTCGATGCCGAAGGCGCGCCCGAGTTGCTTCTGGATGCCGCAAGCCCGGCCGATACCGCCTGGCGCGACTGGGCCGATCCCGAGCCGGACGCGGTCGAGGAATATGACGATCTGCCGGACGATGCGCTTGACGCGATCCACGCCCTGATCGATCCGCAGATCGCGCTGCCCGCCGGCGCCTCTGCGATGATCGAGCCGACCCGGGCGCTGATTGCCATTGACGTCAATACCGGGCCCGACAGCTCGCCGGCGGCCGGGCTGAAGGCCAATATCGCCTTGGCTCGCGATTTGCCGCGCCAGTTGCGGTTGCGCGGCCTTGGCGGGCAGGTGGTGATCGACTTCGCACCCATGTCGAAGCGCGAACGGGGTACGCTGGAGCAGGAGCTGAAGAAGGCCTTTCGCAGCGAGGGCGCCGATGCGGTCCTGTCGGGCTGGACGCCGATGGGCCTTTTCGAGATGACCCGCAAGCGCGAGCGCATGCCGCTGGACCGTCTGCTGGAGAACGGCTGATGGCGCGCTGTCCGATCTGCAAGCAGCCCACGGTTCAGGCCTATCGGCCCTTCTGCTCGAAGCGCTGCGCCGATGTCGATCTCGCCCGTTGGCTGCGCGGCGATTATGTTATCCCCGGCGATGAGGCGCCGCCGCGAAATCCCGTGGACGAGGAGTGATTTTCGCTCTGGACAGCACAGGCCGGCTTGCGTAAACACGCCGCAGCCTCAGCAAAGGCTGATGTGCCCGGATAGCTCAGTTGGTAGAGCAGCGGATTGAAAATCCGCGTGTCGGTGGTTCGAATCCGCCTCCGGGCACCATCTTTTCAAAGACATAGCGATAACTGCTCCTTTCATGGTATCACTCGGGGTATCAGTTTCTTGTTCTGATCTTGTTCCGTTCACCGGCGTTTCTCCCGCGCCTGACGCGCCCGCATTTCCTGCCGCGCCTCGCCTGCATACTTGCGAATCATAGCCTTGGTGGCGTGACCGCTATAGGCGGCGATCTCGTCATCGTCGCAGCCGGCCCATGCCAGTTCCTTGATGCTGCGATAACGCAGGGCGTGAAGGTCATAGGCTTCCAGTCCGAGGCGGACACGTTCTTTCCGCATGATCTTCGCCATGTAGAAGTAAGTCATCGGGTTGCCGTTCGGCTGGATCAGGATCGGACGTGCCGCAATCGGTGTTGCCCCAAGCGACCGCTTTGCCTGTTCCAGCGCGGCTTGCAGTTCGTTGGTGCAAGGAAGGACAAGCGGCTTGTCGGTCTTGCCCTGACGCAGCTTCAGGCTGTCGCCGTCATAGTCGCCCCAGGTGAACAGAAGCCAGTCGCTCGGACGCTGGACGCTGCCGACGCCGATTTCAAAGATTAGGCGGGGCAGGGGTTCGGCTTCGGCGCGAAACTTGTCCACGGCCCAATTCGGCCAAGGCACATGCTGCTTCTTGCGGTCCTCTGGCGTTTTGAGGGCGCGGACGCCTTTCGCCGGGTTGTGCGTGATCCAGCCCAGATCAATCGCGTGTTCGCAGAGAACGACAAGCATCTGGGGAATGTAGTTTGCGAAGCGGGTGCGGTGCGCGTTTGCCTTCTGCGCGGCGATCACATCGGTGCGGGTCAGCCCCTTCACGTCACGGGTGCCGATCTTCTCGCGTAGGTATTCCATCACCTTATCGTAATCGGACCGGGTGCGTGGCTTGAGGCCGGTCCAGCGGTCGGACGTGCGGTAATCGTTCATCAGCGCATTCCAAGAGGTCTTGGCCTGCATCCTCTTGCCGGTCAGGATCTCCCAATACTGGCGGTCAAAGGCTTCCGTGCCTTCGGGTGCCTCCATTGCGATCAACTTCATGCCGGTCTTGCGGAAGTAGACGCGGCCAGACGGATGCCGCCAGATGTATTTCTTAGGCTTCACCATTGGACGCCTCCCATGCCCTCGACGGCCTGCCCGCTCGCGATCTGGCGCATTTCATCAACCGACCAGCGCAACATTCCGGGCGCGATCTCGCGCCCACGCGGCAGATGCCCCGCATCCACCAGCGCACGAAATTCGCCGGGCTTCATGTCCAGAAGCGCGGCGGCAGTCGTTTCGCTGGCGAAGATGGGGCGGGGGGCGTTCATGGATCAGTCACCTTGCCCCGGACGCTGCCAGTTTACGGCACCATCTTCGCCGCGATATGCGTCATCCAGAGCAACGCGGTAATCCGTGTTCAGGCGACGGCAAACCTCTTGGAATATTTCTGTCAGGTTCAGAGCAATATGGCCCCGCGCCCCGCCCAGTCTGTCCTGCAAACGAAAATAGCCTTCGCTAAAGGCTTCCTTGTTCCAGATCCGATGCAGCAGAACCGCAGAATGTTGGCCAGAGAGATACAGCATCGTGATGCCGCGCATGTGGTGGAACGGAAGCCCCGGCCACCTGACAGCTTTGTCCTGCGGCGCTTCGCCAACCCATCCGCTCTGGCCGGTCCCAGTATGGGCGAACCGCGCAGCCGCCTCAAAGGCGTCCTTGGGCGAATTGATGCCAAGTTCCATAATCGCCGTAGCACAGGCCACCTGCATCAGAGTGAACCAAGAATAGGTCCGAGTTCGACCACGGCCAATGTCATCCTTGTTTTTGCTTTTGATCAGGCCACGATCAGCCCAGTTCGCCATATTTTTGACGGTCGTGCCGGTCGCGTCTGCCACTTCCTGCGTGGTGTAGTCTTTATTGAAAATGTCCATGCTCATGCCCTCGTTCTCGATGAACTTACAGCGAGTTTATGAATATGACAAGCATGAACTTGTGCTAAGGTCACCCGGCCAAACCTTGCGATTCAGCCGGGGCGTTCGGTTTCATGTGGCTTCGCCTTTCGGCAGGCTGATGCTGTCCAGATCGTTGTTCAGCTTGATTGCCGCGTCATGGGCAAGATCGACCAGATCCAGCACCATATGGCTGTTCCCTGTGTCAGCGCCGCCATTGCCGCCGACAGCAGAGACTGGATCAGCAGGGCGTCGGATTGCCGCTGGTTGAAATAGCGCTTCTGTGCCTCTGTCATGCTGCACTGCCGATCAGCGCGCGGGTTTCGGCCCAGAGTGCGGCAAGGTGATCGCTGCCACCTTCAAGGTCGCCGTTCCCGAATTGGGTCCATGCCGACATCTTCAACAGCACGTCCCGTTCGTTCTGGCTTGGGGTCTGAACCAGCCTTTGCTCGATTTCCCAACGGGCGTCCCAGACCGCCTCCCATTTATCGAACAGCGCTTTGTTCTCGGCTATTTTGTCCGGGTTGAAGGCTTCAAGTCTGTCGTTCTGAACCTTCCACTGCTTGAATATAATTTCGACAGGCGTTTCCCCGGCGGCGGCCGAAAGCGGGACACATGCGGCCAGAGCAACGGCAGGCGCGGATTTCAGAAGGCTGCGGCGGTTCATACCCGGCCCTCCATCATTGCGCCCACACTGCGCTGCGCGCTGCGGATGTAGCTGCGGGCTTCCCGTTCGCTTTGGGTATAGCCGACGGGGCTTTCGCTGGCATCCAGTGCCAGGGTCAGCATGTCGTGGATTTCGTGCAGTCTGGCGACAGGCAATGCGCCTGTGGTATGGCAATGAATAGCCATGGCGATCTCCTCTAAGATCGTTTCAGGGTTAGGGCTGGCTCGGTGTTACAGCACCTTGTCAGCCTGCTTACTTTCTGGCACCTATTAGTCTAAGCCGTCAAGGACTTTCCGGTGCCTAAAAGTGAAAAGAAGAAAATGGGGCGGCCTCGGGTCAACTCGACCTCGATAAATCTGCGCCTGCCGCCTGACCTTCTCGACTGGCTGGACACCGAACGCGCGAAGCTAGACGATCAGCCAAGCCGACCGGAAATGATCCGGCAGGTGCTGGAAGAACGGAAGGGCCGTGAAGTCTAAAGGATATCGATGCTGAGCTACCCCCCGAAAATCGGACAGTGACGGAAGCTACGATCTGACGTTTGCTGGTCTCCAAGGACGAGGAGATCAGAACATGAAGAAGCGCAGGAACCATGATGCAGGCTTCAAGGCC
>JBKEBH010000228.1:0-2076 GCA_047973065.1 Paracoccus sp. (in: a-proteobacteria)
CCTGTTCATACTGGCTGGCTTCGCCCAGGTCTTCCATGTCCCGCACATTGGGATCGCCCCGGAAGAAGCCCTCGATGAAACCGGCCTTGCGGCCCATCATCTGCCACATGGTCGCGTCATAGGTGCCCTTGGCCGAGTAATCGAGGATTTCGATTTCGCGGTTCATGTTGCCCTGACGGATGCCGCGCCCGTTGCGCTGCTCGTCGTCGGCCGGATACCAGAGCGGGTCAAGGTTGTGGATCGCCGCGATGCGCCGCTGTGCGTTGACACCCGTGAACAGCGACTTGGAGCCGATCAGGATGCGCTTCTTGCCCTCGTTCATGTCGTTGAAAGCGCGCTGCTTGCGGGCATCGCTGGTCAGGCTTTCCGACAGGATGATCTGATCAGCGGGAACGCCCATGGCAACCAGCTGCGCCCGGATGAAGCGATGCACGGCGAATGTCGGGTTGTGCTTCGTCGGGTTCAGACCAAGCGTGGAAAAGACGATCTGCGTGCTGGGGCCGTGTTCGACAGGCTTATCGGTATAGCCCCCTTCGGGCTTCACGCCATAGAGCGGGGCGTTCTCGCCTTCCTTCCAGCGGCGATAGATGTTCTGGATCATGCGTTCCAGCTTGGAGTTGTTGTCGCTGGCCATGGGATCGACAAGCCGCATGTCGATAGCCGCCAGACGGCCATCGTTGATCACGGACAACAGAATGTCGTCGCCCTTCTTCACCGGCCCCTTGCGCGCTTCGATCTTGCGCATGCGCTCGCCAAGATCCTGCTGGAACGCCTTCAACTCGGGTGACGGCTCGACCACGATCAGGTTGCGCTTGCCATCTTTCAGGACCGGGCGCGTGACATAGCGTTCCAGATCCTTGGACGAAATCACGTCCATGACCTGCCGCACCATCAGCGACAGTTCCGGGGTGTTGACGAACTTGGAGAAGCGCGTGACCAGCTTGTATCCGCCGTCCGGGGCTTGCTCCAATGCGCTTTCAGTGGTGCCGAAGGTCGCGGCCCAACTGTCGAAGGCCGAGATATTGCGGTCGGCGAGCGCCTGCGGCTGCAGGTATCGGCTGATCGAATAGAGTTCCGCCATGGTGTTGGTGATCGGGGTGCCCGACGCCATCACAAGGCTGCGGCCGGGGTTCCGCTTCGCCAAGGCCCGCGTCTTGATGAACAGGTCCATGGACGCCTGCGATCCAGCCGGGTCAACGCCCTTGATCGCGCCAAGCGATGTGGCGAATGACAGCTTGCGGAACAGATGCGCCTCATCCACGAACATCATGTCGGCGCCGGCTTCATCGAAGTCGAATACCGCATCCTTGCCCTTGTCCGAAGTCTGACGGGCGATGCGCTGTTCCGCCGCTTCCAGCAGCGCCTCGATCTTCTTGCGCGTCTTGGTCGCGCCGGAAGTCACGTCCTTGACGTTCACGCCAAGGGTTGCGGCCATAGAATGCACGGCGCCCAGCACAGAACGCTCAAGGCCCATGTCGTTCTGGCCATCGCCCATGCCGTCCAGAACTTCGCGCACGTCCTCCAGCATATCCTCGACGGCAGCGGCCTTGGACGCCTCCGATGCCGGGATCAACTGAAAGGCCGAATGCGTGATGATGATCGCGTCATACTCGCCAAGGGCAGCGTCGGCGACGAACTGCTTGCGGCGCGACGTATGGAAGCGCCGTTCATCTGCGACCAGCACCTTCGCCAGCGGGTATTGCTGGTAAAACTCGGTCGCGAACTGGATCAGCATATGGTTCGGGACAACATACCATGGCTTGCGGGCCAGCCCGAGGCGCTTGGCCTCCATGCCGGCGCCGATCATCGCCGAGGTTTTTCCGGCGCCGACGGCATGGGCCATCTAGGTATCGCCCGATTGCAGGATGCGAGCGATAACCGCCGTCTGGTGCGGGCGCCATGACCAGTCCGAGTGAATGCCCGGCGTGGTCAGATATCCGCCATCATATTGGGGCGCGACCTCGGAATTGAAGGTGCGGTTATACAATTCTTCCATTTCCGCCTTGCGGGCATCATCGGACCAGAACCATTCCCCGAACTTCTCCTGCAACTCTCGGGCCTTGTCTGTCGCGGCCT
>JBKEBH010000264.1:0-1907 GCA_047973065.1 Paracoccus sp. (in: a-proteobacteria)
TATAATCTTTCTGTAAGTTCTTATGTTGAGGCGAAAGATACAAGAGAATTAATCAATATTGAAGAGCTTAACGCTAAAATCAAAAAAACAGTTGCAAATATTGATAGACTTCGTGCTGAGATAGATAAAATTATTACTGAGATTGAGGTGGAAAATGAGTAGATTAGGGGAACTAATTAATGAACTTTGTCCTAATGGGGTGGAATACACTCAATTAAATACAGTCTTAGATTATGAACAGCCGACAAAGTACATAGTTGAGAGTACAAATTATGATGATAAATTCGAAACCCCTGTTCTAACAGCAGGTCAAAGTTTTTTGCTGGGCTATACAAGTGAAACTAAGAGGATATATAGTGCATCTGAAGAGAATGCAACACTTATATTTGATGATTTTACTACATCTTTTCATTGGGTTAATTTCAATTTTAAAATAAAATCTTCAGCTATGAAAATGTTAAGGATAAAACCTGAAAAAAGAGAAGAAGTTTTATTGCGATATGTTTACCATTGCATGAGAAAGATACGATATGAACCAGTGGATCATTCCAGACAGTGGATAGCAAAATTTTCGCTTTTCACTATTGCGCTACCGCCATTAGAAATCCAACTTGAAATTGTACGTATTTTAGACAATTTCACAGAGCTTACAGCAGATCTTACAGCAGAGCTTACAGTTAGGAAAAAACAGTATGAGTACTACAAGGAGAATTTGTATAATTTGGAATATGAAAGACATACTCCAATGGGTGATGAAAGTATTGGACAGTTTACAAGAGGTAGTGGATTACAGAAAAAAGATTTTACAGAAACGGGCGTTGGGTGCATTCATTATGGGCAAATCTATACACACTATGGAACATATACAAATAAAACTAAAACCTTTGTTTCTGAAGAGTTTGCAAAGAAAGCACGCAAAGCTAAATATGGAAATTTGGTGATAGCAACAACCAGTGAAAATGATGAAGATGTATGTAAAGCAGTAGCATGGCTAGGAGACGAAGAAATAGCTGTTAGTAACGATGCTTGTTTTTACGCTCACAATTTAAATCCTAAATATGTTGCTTATTTTTTCCAAACTGAACAATTTCAAAAACAAAAACGATTATATATTACAGGCACAAAAGTTAGACGTGTCAATGTGGATAACTTAGCAAAAATTAAAATCCCTGTTCCAGCACTTTCAGAACAAAAACGTATTGTAGAAATACTAGACCGTTTTGATACCATATGTAATGACATAACAACAGGCTTACCCGCCGAAATAGAAGCACGTCAAAAGCAATACGAGTATTACAGAGATAAGTTATTAACTTTTAAGAAGAATGATAATGAGGTATAAATATGGGGGAACAATTGAATGAAATTGCACAAGAGTTAGAAGCGAATAATAAAAAGGTACAGCTAATTTATGCGTTTAATGGAACCGGTAAAACAAGACTTTCAAGAGAATTCAAAGAATTAGTTGAACCCGAAAATCAAGAAGATATTGAAGGTATAGGATTAGAAAATAAAAATATTCTTTATTATAATGCTTTTACAGAAGATTTATTTTATTGGGATAATGGTTTAGTGGGTGATGCTGACCCAAAACTTAAAATACAACCAAATGCTTTTACCGATTGGGTATTTAAGGAGCAAGGGCAGGAAACAAATGTTGTTAGAAATTTTCAAACTTATACAAGTGATAAATTAACACCTAAATTTAATTCTGATTTTTCGGAGATTACTTTTACTTATGAACGAGGAATTGAAGAAAATATAGGGAATATAAAAATATCTAAAGGTGAAGAAAGTAATTTTATCTGGAGTGTTTTTTTAGTTTACTTTATCAGGTAATTGAAGTTCGTAATGTACTTGAACTAACAGAAAGAGAGACAGATAAATTCTATGGAATAAAATACATA
>JBKEBH010000278.1:0-3370 GCA_047973065.1 Paracoccus sp. (in: a-proteobacteria)
CGGCGCTCGACGCCGAAGCCACCGCCCTTCACATCGACCCACAGGGCCGACGATGCAACGGCGCGACTCCACCCGGTGGCAGCGGCGATTTCCTCGACCGTAGTGCCTGCGGGTTTGCGCAGCATGTCACTGATGGCCGCCCGCTTCGTGCCCGGCTTAGGCTCTTTCTGAGAGTCGAGGGGGATGAACAGGATGCAGTCGGCGCCGGGCTTGCGGCTGGTTTTGGATGCTGGTTTAGCTGCCTTCGCAGGCTTGCCCTTGGCGGGCTTGGGGGCGGCGGTGATTTTCTTCGTGTCGGTCATGTCTGTCACTCCGTTGATGCGTCAGTGCTTCTGACCTTCATTCATCTGGACGGAGTGCCCGGTGGCGATCAACCGGGGATGTGCCGGGTAAGATGTTGTTTGTTTGAGACACCTCAATCGCTATACCTAGTGCATGACCCGAGCACCCCGGCGCATCATTGAGGAAGCGATATTCGACGGCCTGGGACCACACTCGGCCCGTGACCTACTCGCCATGCCTCGCGACGGCTGGGAGTATCTGCGCGCTGGCATCACAGACCATAGGAACGGCAAGGGTGGCATAGTCGCTCGTTGTGTCGCCTGCGGCGGCACGGTCTACATCACGACGGCGCAAGGCCGCCCGCTGTTCGCCCACTACCAAGGCTCGGATCCCCGCTGCCCCTGGTACACCGGCCAGAACATGCACCCCGACGATGCGCGGGCAGCCCAGTACCACGGGCAGCAAGAGTCCGATATGCACCGCCGCATGTGCGACCTCATCGCCGAACTGGCCGCTCTCGACGAGCGCTGCATCGGCGTAAAGGTGGATGAGTATCTGCCGCCCACCCAGAACGCGCATGGCCGCTATCCCGATGTTCTGGTCGAGTGGAAAGGCTTCGGACCGTTCGCAGTCGAGTATCAGATGTCGCACGCCTTTCAGACTGAGGTGTCGCAGAGGTGCATCCACTACGACCGCGAGGGCATCCCGTTGCTCTGGGTGCTCTCATCGTTTGACCCTGACCGCGTTCCGCAGGCCGTGTCGGATGTCGTGCACCGCCACCGAGGCAACGCCTTCGTCCTCGATCAAGCGGCGGTCATGGCATCCCGTGAGCAGCGAACCCTCGTCCTCTCCTGCTTCATGTCGAATGGGCAGACCTACGAGGGGCCTGTCTTGGTCCGGTTCGATGCGCTGACTTTCCCCGAGTCGAAGCGGCCACACTTCGAGGATCGCCTTGCCAAGCCGCTTCTCGAACAGATTGCGGCACGGCGGCTACCGTACTTCCACGCCCTTCGCGCGTGGGGCGACCGGCTGACCGATCTGCCCCTCGCCAACCTCGCACCCTTCCCGGAACGCCATAGGGTTGACCGGCTCGTGGCCGCTGCCTTTTCCATCGTAGCCGAGGCCGCAGGCAAGCCCGAGAACTTCGCTAGCCGCGATCCCAACGTCCGCGCGATGCTGAACACCTACCAGCACACTGGGACACTTGCCCGGTACGCTCGCCTGCTGACCCTGCTAATCGAGAACACATCGCAGCGGGCACTTCTGAAAGGTAGTGTCGGCAAACAGTTGCGCCTGTCGATTTCCGGCGACCGGCTCCGTCAAGTCGAACAGGCAGGGGAAGATTCACCTGAGTGGCGGCTACTGAGGGAATTGCTGCCAGAGGCGCTTGATCCGTTTATTCGGCAGCGACTCAAGGATGTCGGTGCACTACCGCCGTGGGCGTTGCCTCCCTCCACCTAACGTGCCTAGCATACGGCCATTGCGGCAGCGAGCGCGGCCCGTCTGTCAGCGCGCACGTTGGCAGGGGCAATCGCCGAGATACCCAGCGCTCGCCTAGCTCTGCGCGTCTCTCGCGGCGCTAGATCACCAGTATCCGCGCAACTGGCTCGTCGTGATGATCTGCGGCTTGAGATACTGCGAAGCGAACGCGCCGACGATCAGGGCAATGCCGAGGTCGCCGTGCCCGGCCGCCGACCGGGACTGCGTGATGATCTGGTTTCCCGCTGCCGTCGTCGCCGTCGTGAAGGAAGCCAGGTCTTCCTCGATCTCGGCACGCAGGGGGCAGTCGTGGGCGAATTTGATCTCGCCCGCCGCGAACATAACTGCAAGGTTTTCGACCATGAAGGTCTTGCCCGCGTTCACATACCGCCCCTTCCGAGTCCAATCCTGCCCGCCGGTCATCTGCACGGCCTTGTGGTCAACGCTCTGGTCCCACAGCATGTCCGACACCACCCGGCCAATGCTCGTGCCGTCGATGGCGAGTTCGGATTTGCCCCCGAACGGCGGCGCATTCTTGAGCCGGATCAGGTGATCGACCACATCAACGTAGCTGACACCCCGAAAGCGGTCGGCATAGACGACTGTGCGCTCGCGCGGCCCGACGATGATCTTGCTGTCATCCACGATGGGCAGCGCCTGATCCTTGATCACGACGACGGCGGAGAAATCGTTGGCTTGCCCCAAGTCGGCGGCAATCTGGAACCGACTGTAGCCCGTCACGCGGGCGATAGCAGGGTCGTTGTTGGTTTCGTTCACCACCCGCCCATCGGGCATATGGACGAGGTTCAGAATCGCGGACATACGGCGCCCTCCGTGCTGGTTGCTTGTTCGATGCTCGAGAGGTCGAAATAGGCGTGGCCATCGCTCAACATTTCCACCTCGATTTCTTGTCGGAATTTCGTTGCGGAAAGCGTTCGGCGCATCCGTTCGACCTTTTCGGCCAGCCTCGGAATGTCCGTGCCGCGCACGACGATCCGGTGGATGCCGTCGCCGGGTTTCGCGTCGAGGAACAGCCGGGCGAAGTAGTTGTTCTTCCCGGCGGGCGTTGACGAAAAGTGGACCTGCCCGTCCTTCGTCAGCATCGGCAGGACGCCCGAAATCAGGTCTTCCCCGCCGCCCTCGCCCTGCAAGAAGGCGCATTCGTCGATGATCAGCAGCGACACCGAAGGATAGCCCCGGATCGTGTCCGAGGTGGACGGCAGCGCCACGACGCGCGCACCGTTCGACATTTCGAGTTCGGTCAGGGTGGACCGGGTGATAATCAGATCCGTGCGCCGGAGCTGCTGCCCGATCTCGCGGGCGATGATCTTTGCTTGCCGCTCGGCCGGTGCGACGCAGATGGTCAGTGTATCCGGGATGTGCAGTTCTTCGACGGCACGGGCGGCGAGAACGGACGTCTTGCCCGACTGCCGCCCGACGCGCATCGCTACCTCGGTCGCGCGGGTGGTGAAGGCGTTGACTTGCCACGCGTCCGGTTCGTGGCCGATCCAATGCCCGAGCCGCGCCTTCGCATCCAAGTCCCGTTCAAGGCCGAGGCACCAG
Organism: Paracoccus sp. (in: a-proteobacteria); assembly: GCA_047973065.1. GTDB lineage: Bacteria > Pseudomonadota > Alphaproteobacteria > Rhodobacterales > Rhodobacteraceae > Paracoccus. Next base: position 3,325 of record JBKEBH010000278.1, read on the forward strand.
CTATGGAGAGCGTCAAAGGGCATTCTTCCCCCGCTCGTAGAAGGCG
>JBKEBH010000304.1:0-2656 GCA_047973065.1 Paracoccus sp. (in: a-proteobacteria)
GGCGCATCTGGTCGGCCATTCCATGGGCGGGCTGATCGCCGGGCAACTGGCCATCGACCACCCCGGCCGCGCCGCCTCGGTCACGCTGATCGCCCCGGCGGGGCTGGGCGGCGACATCAACGCCGATTACATCGACGGCTTCACCCGCGCCGAGGGGCGCAAGGACCTCAAGCCGGTGCTGGGCCATCTGTTCCACGACCAGAACCTTGTCAGCCGCTCGCTGGTGCAGGATCTGCTGAAATACAAGCGGCTGGACGGCGTGCAGGCATTCCTGGCCGAATTGTCGGGGAACCTGTTCGCCGGCGGACAGCAAGCGACCCGGATCGCGGGCGATCTTGCCGCATCCGGCGTGCCGGTTCAGGTCATCTGGGGCGAGGCCGACGCGATCATTCCCGCCGCCCATGCCGGCGCGCTGGAAAATGCAGGCAGCCATGTCATCGGGGATGCCGGCCATATGGTCCAGATGGAACAGGCGGCCGAGGTGAACCGCCTGATCCGGGCCTTTACCGGCTGACCCGTCGGGCCGCCCGTCCTTCCCTGCGGGCGGCCCCCTTATTCGCAAGGAGGAGCAAGGATGAGCAATTCCGTCGAAGGCCGCTCGATCATTGTCACCGGCGCGGGCCGGGGCATCGGGCGGGCCATTGCCGAGGGGCTGGCCGGGGCCGGCGCCCGCGTGGTGATCGCCGACATCGACCCCGCCACGACCGAAGGCACCGCCGCCGATATCCGCGCCTCGGGCAGCGACGCGACGGGCATTCCCGTGGACGTGACCGACCGGGCCAGCGTACAGGCGCTGATCGCGCAGACCGTCGCCGCCCATGGCCGTCTGGACGCGATGTTCAACAATGCCGGCATCGCGCAGGTCAAGCCGTTCAACGACATCACCGAGGATGACTGGCACCGCGTCATGGATATCAACGCCATGGGCGTGCTGATCGGCATCCAGGAGGCCAGCAAACAGTTCATCGCCCAGGGCGGCGGCGGCAAGATCGTCAATACCGCCTCGATCGCCGGCAAACAGGGCTATGAGCCTCTGGCCCATTACTCGGCCAGCAAATTCGCCGTGGTGGCGCTGACCCAGGCCGCCGCCCGCGCATTCGGCCAGCACCGCATCAACGTGAACGCGATCTGCCCCGGCGTGGTCGCCACCGACATGTGGAAACTGATCGACAAGGGCTTTCTCGATCAGGGCCTGACAAGCCGCGACAACGAGGCGTTCGAGGGCTTTTCCGCCGATATCCTGCTGGGTCGCCCCTCGCGTCCGGAGGATCTGGCGGGGGTGTCGGTTTTCCTGGCCTCCGGGGGATCGGATTACATGACCGGGCAAAGCCTGCTGGTCGATGGTGGGATGGTGCTGGTCTGATGGCAAACGCAAAGGACCGCCTGACCGCAATGAACGCCCGCACCATGACGCTGTACAAGGCAGACGGCAAGACCATGACCGCCTTTCGCGGGCTGATGCAGGCCGCGAACCGCGACGGCAAGATCGGTCACGGCATGGAGGAACTGATCGCCACGGCCGTCGCCATCGGGCGCGGTTGCGAGGATTGCATCACCTTTCACACGGCGGAGGCGAAATCCCACGGCGCCACACGCGAGGAACTGCTGGAGGTGCTGGCCGTCGCCATCGAAATGTCGGGCGGCCCCGGCACGGTCTATGCGGCCAAGGCACTGGCCGCCTTTGATGAACTATAGGAGGACGACATGAAAGCCCTGCGTTTCCACGCCGCCAGGGATCTGCGGCTTGAGGATATTCCCGAACCGCCCGCACCCGCCCCCGGCCAGGTGCTGATCCGAAACCGCTATGTCGGCATCTGCGGCACCGATCTGCATGAATACGCCCATGGTCCGATCTTCATCCCGACCGAACCGCATCCCTATTCCGGCGCCGTGTTTCCGCAGGTGCTGGGCCATGAATTCGGCGGCGAAGTCGTGGCCGTGGGCGAAAGCGTGACCAAGGTCGCGCCCGGCGACCGCGTCTCGGTGCAGCCGCTGATCATGCCGCGCGGGGGCGAATATTTCGCCGATCGCGGCTGGCACAACCTGTCGGGCAGCCTGGCACTGGTCGGCCTGTCATGGGTCTCGGGCGGGATGTCGGACATGGCATTGCTGAACGATTACAATATCGAGAAAATCCCGGACGAGCTGTCCGACGAAGAGGCCGCGCTGGTCGAACCCACCGCAGTCTGCGTCTATGCCTGCGACCGGGGCCGGATCACGGCGGGCGACAGCGTGCTGGTCACCGGCGCCGGTCCCATCGGCATCCTTGCCCTGCTGAGCGCGCGGGCCTTCGGGGCGGCGCGGCTGTTCGTCTCGGACGTGAACGACACGCGGCTGAAACGGGCGGCCGAGGTGGTGCCAGGTGACACCGCCATCAACGCCGCCAGCCAGGATGTGGGCGAGATCGTGCGTGCCGGTACGCAAGGCAATCTGGGCTGTGACGTGGCGCTGGAATGCGTTGGCAACGACCGCGCCCTGCAATCCTGCCTGGACGCGGTGCGCAAGCAGGGCGTCATCGTCCAGACCGGGCTGCACCCGGGCAAGGGCAGCATCGATTTCTTTCAACTGACCTTCAAGGATGTCGAGATTCGCGGATCATGGTGCTATCCGACCCATAGCTGGCCGCGCACGATTGAGTTGATCGCCAGCGGCGCGA
>JBKEBH010000371.1:0-4807 GCA_047973065.1 Paracoccus sp. (in: a-proteobacteria)
CGTGTCGCTCTCATGAACCGCTTCAATGCGCTCGGCACCGCCCAGATCGAACGCGTGGCATAAGACTACCGGGGAAAGGGGCCGGCACGCTCAGACGCTGACTTTTGCAACAACGCCCTTCAGGACACTCCCGCCGTTCGCGACTGGATCGCAGCCGTCGGGGCAAAGACTGCTTATATCGAGCCAGGATCACCTTGGGAGAATGGCTGCTGCGAGAGCTTCAACGCCCGATTCCGCGACGCGCTTCTGAACGGAGAGACCTTCTACACCCTCCGCGAAGCGCAAATCATCATCGAAACATGGAGGAAGCACTACAGCACCAAACGCCCGCACAGTGCATTGGGCTATCGCCCACCAGCACCCGAAGCCATCATCCCGATGGACCAAAGACCAGTCATGCACTAACTTTCAAATTGGACCACCAAAGTGGGGCTGATCAGCTCTGCGTCTTACGCCCCCGCATTCTCACCCCTCAGTCCGGCATCAGCATATAGCCGGCCCCGCGCACCGTCTGCAGATAGCGCGGCTCCTTGGGGTCGGGCTCGATCTTGCGGCGCAGCCGGGTGATCTGCACGTCGATTGCCCGGTCGGATGTATCGGTCTCGTCTGATGGCGTGCGCCCCAGATCGAGGGTCAGATCGACACGGCTGACGGCCTGCCCCGGGGTTTCGGCCAGGCGGCGCAGCAGAGCGGCCTCGTTGCCGGTCAGATGAATATGTGCCTCGCCTTCGAACAGCTGCCCGCGCTCGGTGTCATAGCGCAAGCTACCGAAAGTCATGTATTTCGGCCCGGCAGGCTGGGCTTGCGGCACTCGGCGCAGGATGGCCGCGATGCGCAGCAAAAGCTCGCGCGGCTCGAACGGTTTGGCCAGATAATCGTCAGCCCCGGCTTCGAGGCCCGAAATTCGGTCCTCGGTCTCGCCGCGCGCGGTCAGCAGCAGGATCGGCGTGGCAATCCGCTTGCGTAGAGCCTTGGTCAGGCTGATCCCGTCCTCGCCCGGCATCATCACATCGAGGACGATCAGATCGAATTCCAGCCCCTTGAGCAACTTGCGGGCGTGGTCTGCATCGACGGCGGCCGAGACCATGAAGCCGTTATTTATCAGGAATTTGCGCAGCAGCTTGCGGATGCGTTCGTCGTCATCGACGATCAGGACATGGGCGGCCTCGTTCATTCCGCTGCCTCGCTGCCCCGCATCTCGCGATATTGCCGCGTGCCGGCATCATCCATCATCGCCTCCAGAACCTGCCGGAAACCGGCAACTGCCTGCGGACCGGCGGCGCGATAGGCGCTGCGGATCCGGGCCCGCTGTGCCTCGGATAAATGCCGCTCAAGATCAACCCCGGTCGGTGACAGATAAAGCTGCCGCTCGCGCCGGTCACGCAAACCGACGCGCGATTCGACGAGCTGATCGTCGAGAAGCGCGCGCAGCACCCGGTTCAGCGACTGCTTGGTCACCCCGAGAATATCGAGCAGATCCGATACGGTCAGCCCGGGTTTGCGGGCGATGAAATGCAGGGCGCGGTGGTGGGCCCGACCGTAATTCATCCCTTCGAGGACCGCGTCGGGATCGGCTGTGAAGGCACGATAGGCAAAAAAGATGGCCTCGATCCCACCACGGATCTGGTCATCGGTCAGGAACAGCAGGTTCTCTGCACCCTGTCCGGTCACGGATTTGGTCTGTGGCTCCGTCATGGCGCTCCCATAAGGCACTGTCGTAAGTTTATGTCAGTCTTATTGACTTTCCAAGAACCAATCATTAACGAATTGGCAGGTATCGGCAATATTCAATCGTATTTTTGTCGATTTACGAAACATGTGGAAATGGAGCGAGGCATGGACGCCACATATGACGACCGCGACGGCAAGATCTGGATGGATGGCAAGCTGGTGGACTGGCGCGATGCCAACGTCCATGTTCTGACCCATGCCCTGCATTATGCCTCTTCGGTCTTCGAGGGCGAGCGTTGCTATGATGGCAAGATCTTCAAGAGCCATGAGCATTCGCTGCGCCTGATCGAATCGGGCCGGCTGCTGGACATGCCGGTGCCCTATTCGGCGGATGAACTCGACGCCGCCAAGCAGCAGGTGCTGGCGGCCAACGGGCTGAGCAATGCCTATATCCGGGCGATGGCCTATCGGGCCTCGGGGCCGGATATGGGGGTCTCGGCCAGCCGCAATCCGATCAGGGTCGCCATCGCCGCCTGGGCCTGGGGCAGCTATTACGGGGATGCGAAATGGCAGGGCGCGAAGCTGGATATCAGCAAATGGCGCCGCCCCGATCCGGCAACCATTCCGGTCGCCGCCAAGGCTTCGGGGCTTTACATGATCTGTACCATGTCCAAGCACGCGGCTGAGGCCAAAGGCTGTTCGGATGCGCTGTTCTATGACTGGGAGGGCTATGTTGCCGAAGCCACCGGCGCCAATGTCTTCTTCGTCAAAGATGGCGAGATCCATACCCCGATGGCCGACCGTTTCCTGAACGGCATCACCCGCCAGACCGTCATCCAGCTGCTGAAGGACAGGGGCTACACCGTCCATGAACGCCGTATCCGCCCCGAGGAGCTGGGCGAGTTCAGCGAATGCTGGCTGACCGGCTCGGCGGCGGAAGTCACCCCGGTCGGGCAGATCGGCGACCGGCATTATCAGGTCGGCCAGATCACCCGCGATATCTCGGATGCCTATGAGGCCTTCGTCCGGGCCTGAAGCCCGGTCATGGTGACGCAGGACCGGAACCGGGGCGCAACCAGAACGGTTGCGCCCCTGTGCCGCAGTGGCGCATTTTGAGCCATGTCGGTATAAGCGGCCGCAAAAGGGGACAGAGATGACCGAATTTTCCTGGAGAAGGGCGCTGCCGTTCTGGATGTCTCTGGGACTGGTGCCACTGGCCATTCTGGCGGCGGTGGAGGGCGGCTGGTGGTGGCTGCTGATGCCGGGCTATGCGTGGTATCTGGTTACCGGGCTCGATCTGGTGATCGGGTTGAACAATGAAAACCCCGAGACCGAGGCCCCGCTGGAACAGCTGTTCTGGTATCGCGCGATTACCGTGATCTGGTTTCCGATCCAGTTTCTGCTGATTTTCGGGCTGATCTATTACGCCACCCGCTCGGATCTGTCGGGTTGGGAAAAACTCGGGCTGTTCTTCGGGCTCGGCGTGGCTTCGGGCACGATCGGCATTGTCTATGCGCATGAACTCCTGCATCAGCGCCCGGCATGGGAACGCTGGCTGGGGGATCTTCTGCTGGCCACTACGCTTTATTCGCATTTCCGCACCGAGCATCTGCTGGTCCATCACGCCTGGGTCGGCACACCGCGCGATGCGGTTTCGGCGCGCTATAATGAAGGTTTCCACCGCTTTTTCCTGCGGGTGCTGTTCGAAAGTCCGCGTAGCGCCTGGCGGGCGGAGCGTAACCTGCTGAAGCGGGCCCGCAAGCCGGTGACTGACCTGCGCAATCCGTTCTGGCGTTACGGCGCGTTGCAGATCGGCATGCTGGCGCTGGCGCTGATTCTGGGCGGCTGGCAGGGGCTTTTGCTGTTCCTCTGGCAGGCTTTCGCGGCGATCTGGCAGCTGGAGCTGACCAATTATGTCGAGCATTACGGGCTGACCCGGCGCTATCTTGGCGATGGCAAATATGAACATGTCCTGCCGCGCCACAGCTGGAATGCCTCGCAAAGGGTGTCGAACTGGCTTTTGATCAATCTTCAGCGCCATTCGGACCATCATTACAAGCCCGACCGGCGCTTTCCGCTGTTGCAGACCTATTCCGAGGACGAGGCGCCGCAGCTGCCCTTCGGCTATCCGGGCATGACTTTCCTGGCCATGGTGCCGCCCCTCTGGCGGCGGCGGATGAACCCGCGGGTGCGGGCGTGGCGGCGGCAGTTCTATCCCGATATCGAGGACTGGGGCCCCTATAACCGGGGCGATCTGCCTTTGCCGAAGGCGGCGCTTTAGCGGCTGCGCCGCCCGTGCGCCGGGCGTGCATATTCTGTACATACGCCGTCCATACCGGCGCGCCGGTTTCGTCTTCGAACCGGCGGTGTAGCACGCTCATCACCCGGCAGGCGGTCTTCAGATCTTCGGGGGTGAGACCGTCCACCAGCCTGTCGGCGGCCGGGCGATAGACCTCCATCGCCGAGGCAAAAGCCTGCTGGCCGGCATCGGTCAGCTGGACCAGTTGCGCGCGCTTGTGATGGGGGTTGGGTTGGAACGCGACCAATCCGGCCTTGGCCAGATCGTTGACGATGCGTTGAATGTTCTGACGATTGGCCCCGAGATCGCGGGCGATCCAGGCGACCGGCTGGGGCCTTTCGGCCGCGACGATGGCGCCGAGCACCTGCCAGCGGGCACTGGTCAGCCCATAAGGCGCCGACAGCCGGTCGCCCCAGGCCAGAACCAGATTGTTGACCCGGAAGGTCAGCAGGACCAGATCGGTCAACGTCCGACCGGCGGCAGGATTGAGCCTGGTCATCAACTGCTCCAATTGGCATCATAATGTCAATTATGATATACAGCGACAATGTCGCGGAATCAAGCATCAATCAAGGCGGCGGGTCGTTACCGAGCCATTTCAAGGATTGCCGATATGAAAAAGACCATTCATCCGATTGCCGGGATCATTACGATCTCGATCATCGCTATCAACTGGCTCTCAACCGCGTTGAGCGAGCTGTTCGGATCCATCGAGACGGCGTTGTTGCAAAAGTCAGCGTCTGAGCGTGCCGGCCCCTTTCCCCGGTAGTCTTATGCCACGCGTTCGATCTGGGCGGTGCCGAGCGCATTGAAGCGGTTCATGAGAGCGACACGGAT
>JBKEBH010000028.1:0-8619 GCA_047973065.1 Paracoccus sp. (in: a-proteobacteria)
GAAGCCGAGCGAGGTTGGCCTCGTCCCGTTTGCGATTGTTTTCCAATTTCGGCGCCCAAAAGTCCAGTTTGGTCTTTGGCATGCGCGCCAGTTTGCATGAGGGATCGGGATGACGGTGCCAGAAGCATCCGTGAACGAAGATGACCTTGCGACGTGACGCAAACACGAGGTCTGTTGTGCCGGGCAGGTTCAGTCGATGAATCCTGTAGCGAAAGCCCAGCGCGTGGGTCAGCCGACGGACAATCATCTCAGGCTTGGAATCACGGCCCCGGATCCGGGCCACGCGTTCGCTGCGCTGTGAAGGATTAAGGCTGTCCAAGGTATGTAATAATCCCCCTCCCGACCGGACAGTTTCCGTCGTTCTGCGCGGTCTCCAGTCATACTTCCAAGAGGCGATCTCAGTCGGTGACTTTGAATGGCCTTCCAAGGCCACCGATAAGCCGGCTAAGGCTCCATTCACCCGATTCCGCTTCTCTTGCTAACTTTTCGGGGCGACTTGCTGGTGTCGCGGCGCGAACGTCCGCTACAAGCGCGAGCCATCTGTCACGAAGCGCGGCCATCTGGTCGATGGTACACAGTCGCATGCTATCGGATGGGTTGGCCTTCGCTTCTACTGGGCCATCTGGCCCGACGTACAGTAGGCCGAGAATCTGGTGGCCATGGTAGTTATCAGCAAGCCACTGGATGTGATCATGACCCTGGCCGATGTCGCTCTTCTTGTAGGAAGCGGTCTCTACCACCTTTCCCGTCTTAAGTTCAAACCCGACAATTTCATTTGATTGAGTCGCCTCCCAAGCAACATCTGGGCCGGTCCCAACATCGTCGTTGTCAGGTCGTGTTGCGCGAAACCCTAGCAACTCGCCAAGGAGACGGACCCCGGCCTCAGCCTGTCGAGGTGAACCGGTGTCGATCCAAGAGAGTTCCTCTCGAACTTTTTGCATTTTCTTTTCGTAAGCTGCGGCTTCAGAAGGCTCGGTCAGCGAACCGATGTATTCGACGAAGGGCTCCGATTTAGTGTCTCTCCCTATATTCTGCAGGGTAGGTGCACGTTGGGGCAGCTTCAAATAATCGGGGAGTCTCCGCCGCGCCGCTGCATAGTGATCATTGGCTGCGACCTCGTCATTTTCCGCATCGTGGGTCGCAGCGATGCATACCTCATGCCAGCCACTCAACCTTGTATCTACGGTTTCCGTCAATACCGCGACATCCTCCAGTGCGCGACGAGCTCTTGGGAAGTCGCCCTCCCACATCGCTTGTGCGTACAGCGCCTCCGCCAAGGCTGATTTCACTAGCGCATCCTCGTCCTCTTCGGCGCGAGTGACAGCGTCTTCGTCGAGTTCTGCCCCCCGAACCTCTTCGCGATAGAAATCTACCCAGCCTGTATCACGATTCAGGACTGCCTCGGTAATTTCCAACGCCTCGGTTGGTCCTTTTATTCCCATATCTTCTTGCACGTTCCGGCCGACAACCACTTGCTTTCGCAACAGAGGTGGCAACAAAGCGACGGAACGATCACGGGCTAACCAAACCGCCAGCTCTTTACCTTCGATAAAAAACACACCGTAGTCGTTTCTACCGCGATTGATGCGGCCAAAAAGCTGAGTGATCCGACCAGCAATTCGCCGGTCTTGCGCTGCCTGCATTTCGAGCCGCTCGTATTGCATCCGCTCCAGAAGCGATGCTCCGGTTGGAACACCTTCCATGACCATGACCCTGCATGTGTCGGCGGGCAGGTCGATTCCGTCCGCCCGGCTAACCAATATGAAGGTGCCGTTTGTCGCTACACGGAAGCCATTTAGTTCATTTGTAAATGACTCAGGTCTCGGCGGTTGCGCCAATTTGCTCCAACGTTCCGCCCTGCCATAAGACGGAACCGCAACTACTGCTTTTCGCGTTTTTGTTAATGTCCGGACAAAGTTTGGGCCGAAGCCACCATCGACACTTCGACCATCTAAAATTAGCCGCTCACCGTTGCCAGCATCATTCTCCGGCTCTATCACAATCGATGGTTTCCGACCGAATGCGCGTACAAATTCGACTTGCGACTGCAGTGTTGCGGAAAGGTAGACGCGGCGGACATCGGACTGAAAGCCGCGCAAGGTAAGAGCGGGCACAAATGGTGGCGCGATTTCGATTATGCCGTCTGATATGACGAGCGTGCACGCGGCCAGATGATCCGCAAGATGAGCGTAAGCGAACGACAGGTTGCTTTGCCGGTCAATATGCTCGGCGAGAACCTGTGACAAACGAGCGGCTCGCTCAATCATTCCTCGGGGCGCGGCCATCACCATCTCGCCGCTACCATAGCCTGCAGCTTGTTCGTATCTGCGGCGGATCGATAGATCCACAAAATGATCAGCAAATAGGCTGCTGATGCTACGATACAGGTCAGGGTGGTCTTTTAGCGTGATTGTAAGTGTGAAGGCGCCCCTCATGACACTTTCAGCGACATGTGCGTCGTCAAAGATGATGGCTTCCGGCCGATGTCGGCGTGCGATCAGGCTATGACCATTGAACAGCGCATGATAGTTTGTGATGCAAAACCCCTTTTCAGTTTCAAAGAGATCGTTGCTCCACCGACCTGCAATTCGTGTCGTATGTTCTATGCCGATCTTGTTTGCCTCATCAGATGTCTGGGTCACCAGATCATTGGTCGAGCAAAGATAGACGACATTTCTAAGCCCTTCATTGACCAGGCTTTGCGCGATCAGCAGACCCACCACGGTCTTGCCCGCGCCAGTTGTAAGGGAAACCACGACATCTGACTTGTCTCGGGCCTCGTCCCAGCGACGCAGCGCTTCCGCTTGACCTCTCCAAAGATCGTTGGGAGCTCCGTCGAGGCTTGGGAGCGATTCAAAGATTCTGATGGGGTCCTTCGGTCGTGCCGCCGCCCGAGTGCTTCTGATTTTTCCGAAGTCCATTCTGCCTGCCTGAATTCGAGAGAGTTTCGTCGATTTTCGGGGTCATTTGCCCAGATGACAATGACGAATTTACTCAACCCGGCGGCGAACTGAAGAGGGCAAGGCTTCGAATGATGCCGAAAAGCACAGGCTGTCAAAGCCTGAGATGTTCCTTAATTGTTCTTGCCCATGACGCGCCGCAGCACACCTCAAGCCAAGATCGACGATTCGGCCTTCCCGGTCCGGGTGCTGATCTGCGTGCCGGAGATGGGTTTCCAGTCCGGCCCGACCAGCTTGGTCAGCATCGAGCGTTGATCCGAGGCATTCGTCTTGGCCAGGTTCGGCAGATGCACTTCGGCATAACGGTCGACCAGATCCCTGAACCGTGGCGCGTCCCGCCCGTCTTCCTTCGCGCCCAGCGGATCGCCCCCGGCATCGATGTCGCGCCGCAGCTCTTTCGCCCGTTCCCGCGCCGCTGCCGTCGACCATTCCGGCCAGCGCCCTAGCGTCATCCGCCGCTGCCGTCCGGCATGGCGGTAATCGAGCGTGAAGGCCCGGTTGCCCGAGCGGTAAATGCAGATGGCAAAGCCCCGCACCTCGCTGTCAAAAATCTGATAGTCCCGGCCGGGTTCCGGTGCCGCCTCCCGCACCGATTTTTCGTTCAACCTCAATCGCTTCACCATGCCTCGCGCCTCCTTCTTGCATCCCACATGAGGCTCAGCCTCGCGCGCATGGCAAGTCATACATCGCCAATCAGACCGGCAGGGAGGCGGAAGGTGGCGGAAGTCGGGGGAGGCCTGCCGGTATGATCTTGGCAGATCTAAAGAGACCCCAATATCAAGCGACTCCTGGAAATGTTATCCTCGATCTGAGGTCGGTCGTTCAGATTTTCTGCTGTCGATAATGACGGTTTTGTCTTTAGGGAATGGAATCTCTTTCAACGCCATACTCACCACAAAGATCGGCCAGAACCTTGTGCATGCGAGCAATGATTTCTGTGCGGGGTGCGACGGTTCGCTCGACGATTCCGATCTGTCTCGTGATCTGCGGCTGTCCGAACGGCAGTTGTACTAAGTCATGGTCCTCGGATTCCTGCAGCGCGACGTGCGGGACAACGGAAATGCCCATGCCTTGGCGCACACAGGTCACAATTGCGCCGATGGTATCAATCTCTGCGACGTCATTGGGCACCACGCCGAGGCGCGAGATCTCGGTGTCGATCAGATTGGCCAAGGGAACGGCGCTGCGGAAACGGATATAGGGTCTGGAATTCAATAAAACGATGGGATCAGCGCCTTCGGTGCCGTTGGGTGCAATCAGCCACAGCGGTTCGCGCAGGAACGGACTCCATCTCAACGCTGAAGGAAATCCGACATGCTCGGCCACGACTGCGGCATCCAGCCGGCCTGCGGCGACATCGGCGATCAGTGTCGAGGACAGCGAGACCCGCAGATTGGTCTTCAGGTCGGGGAAAAGGTCGCGCATCATCACGATGGCTTGGGGAAGCAGGTTCAAAGCACTGGACCTGACGGATCCAAGCATCAAAGTGCCCGAGATCCTGTCGCCCTTCAGGCTCGACTTGGTGTCGTCTTCCAGTCGCAGAATATCCTTGGCCATCTCAAGAACCTGCAATCCATGAGGAGTCAGCTTGGGCGGGCGCGAACTGCGTTCGAACAATTGGGTGTTCAGTTCCTGTTCAAGCGCATGCACCTGCTGGCTGACGGCTGATGGAGTCAGGCCTACAATATCGGCGGCCCTTGCGAAGGTGCCGTGGGTTGAGATTGCGATCAGGGTTTTTAGCTGGCGCGTGTCCATTCATAAATCCAGTTCTTCTTAATTTATAGATGATAATTATTCGCTGTTATTAAGCAAGGCTATTCTTTATCCCTGTGAGGAGGAGATAACCGCGTCCGCTGGAGGGCTGTCGCGGGCACAAGCAAAAAAAATTGATCACAACTCACGCCCTGCGCCGCAGGGCGCATGGAGACGAATGCGATGAGCAAAACGATCCTGGTCACCGGTCCCGATCTGGACCCCAGCGCAGCGAAATTTGTCGCCGAGCGCGGCTATAAGACGGTGCACACGCCTGCCTATGCCGACAGCGAGGTGATCTCTGCTCATCTTCGGGAATCCGGGGCAGTCGGCATCGTATCGCGTATGGGCCGGGTGGATGCCAGCGTCATGGATGCGGCGCCGCAGTTGCGGGTGATTTCAAAACATGGTGTCGGCGTTGACAATATCGACCTGAAGGCTGCGGCCGAGCGGAATATACCCGTTCTTGTCGCGACCGGTGCTAACGCCATTTCCGTGGCCGAACATGCGATTGCCTTGATGCTGGCGAGCGTCAAAAAGATCTTGCCACTTGATGCCAGTCTGCGAGCGGGCCGCTGGGACAAGCCGGGCTTTCAGGGTCGTGAACTGAAAGGATCGACCCTTGCGTTGTTGGGAATGGGTTCGATCGCACAAGCAACGGGTGAAATTGCCAAAGGCCTGGGGCTTAACCTGGTCGGGTACGACCCCTATGCACGGGATGAGGCCTTCGAAAAACTGGGGGCGGCCCGCTTCGCCAGTTTCGAGGAGATGCTGCCCCATGCCGATATCCTTAGCCTGCACAGCCCGCTGACCGATCAGACGCGCCAGATTGTCAATGCCAAGGCAATCGCGGCTATGCCGAAGGGCAGCTATGTCATCAACACCGCACGCGGAGGTCTGATTGATGAGGACGCTTTGCTCGCGGCCGTGCAATCCGGACATCTGGCTGGGGCCGGGCTTGATTCCTTTGCGGTCGAACCGCCCGCAGCCGATCATCCGTTCTGGGCGGATCCGCGCATCGTCGTAACTCCCCATATCGGTGGCGTCACTCGCGAAGCTGGTGCCCGCGTTGGCGTCGATGCCGTCAGCGGGATCTTTCAGATCCTCGAAGGTCAGCCGGTTCCAGCGGCGCGCATCGCCAATCGCGCCATGCTGGCTGACGCCGCCAAATCTCTTGTTACATCGGAGGAATGAACATGCCCGTAGGATTCCGTATCCTGAACCGAACATCGACTGCGCCGAAAGAGCTTGTCGAGGAATTTGCCAAGCTGCCCGTTGCGAATGTCTCTGACGCCATGAACAGGGTGACGGCAGCAGGGCCCAGACTGCGCCCGATGCACGCCTCGGGTGGCATGGCCGGCGTGGCGCTGACGGTGCGGTCACGTCCCGGTGACAACCTGATGCTGCACAAGGCGATCGACATTGCAGAGCCCGGCGATGTCATCGTTGTCGATGCCGGTGGCGATCTGACCAATGCGCTGATGGGTGAACTGATGCTGGCCTATGCGGTGAAGAAGGGCGTCGCGGGCTTCGTCCTGAACGGTGCGATCCGAGATGTGGATGCCTTCGTTGCGACCAATCTGCCGACCTTTGCCGCCGGCGTGACCCATCGCGGCCCCTACAAGGATGGGCCGGGCGAGATCAACGTCCCGATCAGCCTTGACGGTATGGTGATTGCGCCCGGCGACATCGTCATGGGCGATTCTGACGGCGTTCTTGCCGTGCCACTGGCCGATGCCAGGGAAATTCTGAAGAAAACGCAGGCCAAACAGGACGCCGAGACGCGTCAGATGGCCGCGATCGAGCAAGGCACCAACGACCGTGCCTGGGTAGACGCAGCGCTGAAGGAACGCGGCTGCGCATTTCCGCAAGACTGAACCAAGCGAATGAATGGGAGGACCAACATGTTTCGCAACCTCAAGAAGGCCACGCTGATCGGTGCGCTGATCCTGACCGCCGGTGCGGCTGCTGCTGAATATCCTGAAAAGCCAATCGAGGTGATCGTCGGCTTTGAAGCCGGGGGCGGCACCGATGTCATGGCCCGCACGGTCGGTCCGTTTCTGGAGAAATATCTGGGTGGCGGCGCCAGCGTTGTCGTCAAGAACGTCCCCGGCGCAAGCGGCCAGATCGGGGTGACCGAAACTGCACATGCGGACGCTGATGGTTATACCATCGGGACCTACAATTTGCCGGGCATGATGGCGCGAACGCTGGACCGGCAGGCCGACTACGACGCAGACAGCTTCACCTATCTCGCCAATGTCGTGAACGATCCCAATGTGATCGTGACATCGAAGGCAAGCGGGTTCGATACGTTTGACAAGCTTCTGGAGGCAGCCAAGGCTGAACCCGGCGCCGTGACGGTGGGTATGTCCAGCCTTGGCGGTGATGACCATTTCATGCTGACCAAGCTGCAGAACCTGACCGAGACCGAATTCACCATCGTCCCGTTCCGTGGTTCGGCCCCGGCCCGCACGGCGCTGATGGGCGGTCATGTCGCGATGGGCATTCTGAACATCTCTGAAGTCGCCAGCTTCAAGGATGAGATCAACATTCTCGGGATCGCTCAGGGCGAACGCTCGGATTTCGCGCCTGACGTGCCGACTTTCGCCGAGCAGGGCGTGGATCTGATCAACGGTTCGATGCGTGGTTTCGTTGCTCCTGCGGGTCTGCCCGAGGATGTATCGGCAAAACTGCTGGAGGCGTTCGGCCAACTGGCAAGCGACGAAGAATTCAACGCCGCCATGACCGCCACTGCCAACCCGGTCGAGGTCGTCGTCGGCGCTGACTTCCAGTCGCTGAATGCCGAAACGCTCGATCTGGCAAAAACTGTCTGGGAAGAAACCCCCTGGCAGTAACGCCTGCGTGGTGCGGGGCGAGGTCCCGCGCCGCCCATTCACCCCGAGACAAGGAGCTGAAATCATGTCCAATCCGGACCGTTCCCGCCTGCTGAGGCCAGAAACGCTGACGGCCATCGGGATTTTCGTCGCGGCTGCTGTATTTATTATCCCAACCTTCAATCTGCCGCCCATGGCGGCGCTGCTTCCGGCCGCAATGCTGGTCTCGCTGATGATCCTAGCGGCCTTTCTGTTGATGAATGATCAGCGCAAGGCAGCCGCAGGTGAGCCGGCAGAGACGATGACCAAATCGCCGAAACGGGTCGGGGAAGCGTGCTCCGAGTGTTGCGACGATTGCGGCGAGGTCCTGAAAATCGGCTGGTCTTTGGGTCACACGGGTCGGGGCCAGCTTTACCCAGACTCGCCCGGTGTCGAGTAGCCTTTCCGGTGAGCCCTAACAGGCTGCTGAAAAACGATCTCGGATGGCCGTTCTCGTCGATCTGATTGATGCCCATCGCGAAGGATTTTCGTTAGCTCGACGAGAGGGCACGAAAAAACACCCGAACTGCCTCCGGGGAGAAGGGTCTCGGACTTTTTCAGCAGCCTGCTCTAAAGTTCGTCTGCGGGATGTTCTTTCGGGAAGGCTTGATTGTCGTTGGTTGGGACTACCTCAACGCCACCTCAACCCTTGGCTGCAGTCTTCGCGCAGGTTGTTCCGCCCAAAGCCGCCTGATGCGGTCGAACGACGGAGTGGAAATCGCCATAAATCAAACGGTTGGTGCGTAAGACATTGAAATAACTCAGTTTCTGAATTACCCCTCTGATCGGCTCATAACCTGAAGGTCGTAGGTTCAAAGTAAGCGTCCGGTCTGACCGCTACCGGTTCCATTTCCACGGCAGCAGATCATCGACCTTTGTGATCTTGTAGTCGGGGATTCGGGCGATGGTGTCTCGTGCGCAAGATGAAGGGCCGTTCGTCTTATCGGGTGCAACGGGAGTTTCCGCATATCCGCAAGCGCTACTGGGGCTGCAGGTTCTGGGGCAGGGGCTATTTTTCAACCACCAACGGT
>JBKEBH010000085.1:0-6228 GCA_047973065.1 Paracoccus sp. (in: a-proteobacteria)
GGCACGCCGTAATGTTCCAGCTCATAGACCGCCTTCGGGGCCTCGCGCGCCAGATATTCCATCGCGTCGGTATCGCCGAGCCAGTCCGAGCCCTTGACCGTGTCATACATATGCCACTGCCAGTTGTCGGGGCCCATATTTGACAGCGAGGCGGCAATCCCGCCCTGGGCGGCAACCGTATGCGAACGGGTCGGGAAGACCTTGGTCACGCAGGCCGTGCGCAGCCCCTGTTCGGCCATGCCGAGCGTGGCGCGCAGGCCAGCCCCGCCGGCACCGACCACCACGACGTCATAATCGTGAACCTGGTATTCGTATGTGGACATGGGGACCTCAGATCAGAACAACGGCGAGCGTCACGCGTGCCATGGCAAACAGGGTCATCGCGATGACCGCCCAGCCAAAGATCGCAGACAGGATAAGCGCCACCTTGCGCACGGTATGATCAAGGTAGTCGTCGATCATGATCCGCGTGCCCTTGATGAAATGGAGCATGCCAAGCACCATGAAGGCAGTGACGACGATGGCCGGATAGGGCCGCGAGAAGTAAAGCAGGACCTCGGCCCGGTCAGGCAGGCCAAGCGCCGTGCCCATGACCATCAGGAAGGACGGGGTCAGGATCGCCAGCGCCACGGCACTGACGGTCATCCACCAGTGATGTGCGGTGCCGGTATGCGATGCGCCCAGTCCGACGGCGGCTTTGCGCGGGGTGATGTAACGCATGGCTTCCCCCTCAGATGCAGTAGATGATGAGGCTCAGCAGGGTCAGGATGACCGAGCCGGCGATAATGGCGATACTGGATTTATGCGCGGCCTCGATATCGAAACCGATGCGGGCGTCGAAGAAGAAGTGACGGATGCCCGCGCAGAAATGATACCACAGCGCCCAGGTCGATCCGAGCAGTACGATGAAGCCGAACCAGCTGCGGGTCAGCCAGTCGGCGCATTCCCAGATGGCGCCGCCGGCGGCAAGACCCACCAGCCAATAGGCCACAAGCAGCAGGCCAGCGACCATGGCATGACCCGCGACCCGGTTCAGGATCGAGGTCTTGGCCGCCAATGGCAGCTTATAGACCTGCAAATGCGGTGAAAGCGGCCGGTTACCCCGGTTCACATCAGCCATGTCGTCCCCCTTCGATCGTCTGCGGGCCCATCTCACAGCTTTTCAGCTGGCCATGGGCTGGCTGTTTTGGAAATCTCATACGGTATTTTTCGCCCCTGTCACCTGGCCTTGTCCAGTGCCGTCACGTTTTGAACGGATTTATCGGCTTTGTGATCACAGCCAGCCATGGCGTGATCACAAGCTCGCCGCGCCCGTTCCCTTACCTCATCTGAAAGAACCACGGCACCATTCTCACGAAATCTGCCTGAGAAATCTGCCTTGGTTCGATCTCGAATCGCGCCATGCGGCCGATTATCTCGGTATGCGGCTTGATCGCCTCGACCACATGATAGCTTTCGCGCCCGCTGTAATCGTCGATCAGAACCGTCAGCGGCTGACGGCAATGCAGCATGCAAGCAGCCAGACAGGCAATGCGGAAACGCCCGTCGATCAGAACCAGATCGGGATTGAAGGCTGGATTCTGCCAGAGCGCGTATGGATAGCGCCAGTAATGCTGCCAGCGGGCATTATTCACCGGCCTGCCCCATTCCTTGGTCGGCCCGATATCGCAATGCTGAAGATCGATCCGCCCCATATCGACATTCTGGCCTCGAAGCCAGTGGTCGAGCTGCGCCACCCATTGCCGATCGCTTTCGATGCTGCACAGCTGCGCCTCGCATTCGGTCGCGGCGAAAGCGGTCGAGCCGCCCGCGCCATATTCCCCAATGACCCGCGCCGCCCGATAGGCATCGCGCAGCATCTCGGCTTCCGCCTCGGGCATGTGAATTTCGGGTTTGAAGGGCTGCTCGTCCGGCATTGCGTCCTCGTTATATACTAGGCGTCACCAAGCTTCATCTCGGGATCGTAATTCCCTTCGATCTCCTTGGTCACCGCCTGTCCGCAGCGCATCACTCCGCGCAACGGATCGAAGGCCATGACCGGCGGGCCCTGCAGGACCCAGCCCTTTGCCAAGGCCGCACTGATCTTGTGGCAGAAGGCCGAGGTGTCGTCCTCGCTGAGAAAACGGTAAAGCTGCGCCATCGCGGATTACGCCCCGAACGGGTTATAGCCGAGCCAGGCGTGGATCATCGCAACGATGCCATAAACGATCAGCGTCGCAACGATCGCGATGCCCTCCTTGCGGATATGGGTCGGATGGGCGGGGGCCTGCCAGTTCGGCTCGGCCCGGTTGATCACCACCATCTCGACAAGCGCCCAGGCCAGAAGCCCGCCAAACAGCACCAGCGACAACAGATCGCCATTGACCAGTATATGAGCGAAGGCCCAGAGCGCGAAGGCGGTCAGCTGGGGGTGCCGCAGGTGACTGGTGATTCCCGTCTTCATGCCCGAGGCCGCGAACAGATAAAAAGCGATCAGCACCAGAAGGTTGTTGATCCCCTTCATCATCGGGGTCGGGCCCCACCAGAAATGATCGAGCGGCGCCGCGCGGTAGCCCCAGCTCATCAACAGGATCGACAGGATCAGAAGCCCGCTCACCATGCCCTTGCCGGCATCGCCCATCCGGGCACGGGCATCAGGTGCGACGCGCTTGAACAGATGCGCGCCCCACCACAGGGCAAGACCGAGGATCATGATCATCATATCTGGCACCTCCGGGCTGGATCTCGCTTCTTGTTGCACCATTTGACCGAGGCAGCAATCACCCCCGGAAAAAACCCTGGCAATCCGCGTCTAAAGTCCCGCCCATCCTGCCCAGATCAGCCGGATCGAAACCAGAAGCAGCGCCCAGGTGATCAGCTGATAGAACAGCTTCTGCGGAAGGATGCGCAGCAGTTTCAGCCCCAGCCAGACCCCGACGATCGCCGGCAGGACCAGCATCAGCGAGATCCGCAGATTGTTCATGTTGAGTTGACCGAGCGCTGCATAAGGTATCAGCTTTACAGCATTGACTACGGCGAAGAAAACCGTGGTGGTGCCGGCGTAAAGCGCGGTGCTCATCCCCATGGGCTGAACATAGATCTGATAGGGCGGCGCGCCGGAATGGCTGACAAAACTGGTGTAGCCGGCCAGAGCGCCCCAAAAGCTGCCCGCACCCCAGCGTGGCCCCTTCCCCACCCCCGCTGCCATCGGCCTGATCAGCGCATTGAGCGCGAAGACCGCGCCGATCGCCCCGATGATCAGCATGACGACCGCATCATTGACCAGATGCGCCGTCGCCCAGCCAAGGCCGATCCCGGCCACGGCTCCGGGCAGCAGAGTCGTCAGAACCGCGCGGTTAAAACTGCGCCGAAAGGCGATCAGCCCGCCGATATCGGAAACGATATAGACCGGCAGCAAAATCCCCGCCGCCGTCACCGGCGACATGGTCAGCGCCATGATCGGCACCGCGATCATGCCGACCATGCCCAACCCGCCCTTCGCCATACCGACCGCCAGGGCCGCGATCACGGCGAGCAGCCATGATGTTTGCGTTAACTCCATCCCTGCCCCCCTTTTCGACGCGAATCGCGCCTTGAAAGCGATACGGCAAGCGACTAACCCATGCCACGACCATATGATCATCCGGAGGAAATCATGGCTCGACCCAAAATCGCACTGATCGGTGCTGGTCAGATCGGCGGCACGCTCGCTCATCTGGCGGCGATGAAAGAACTTGGTGATGTCGTGCTGTTCGACATTGCCGAAGGCACCCCGCAGGGCAAGGCCCTCGATATCGCCGAATCCGGCCCGTCCGAAGGTTTTGACGCGACCCTGAAGGGCACCAACGACTACGCAGACATCGCCGGCGCCGATGTCTGCATCGTCACCGCTGGCGTTCCGCGCAAGCCGGGGATGAGCCGTGACGACCTGCTCGGCATCAACCTGAAAGTCATGAAATCGGTCGGCGAAGGCATCAAACAGCATGCCCCGAACGCTTTCGTCATCTGCATCACCAACCCGCTCGACGCGATGGTCTGGGCGCTGCAGCAGTTCTCCGGCCTGCCTGCCGAAAAAATCATCGGCATGGCCGGCGTGCTCGATTCGGCGCGCTTCCGCCACTTCCTGTCGCTGGAATTCGGCGTCTCGATGAAGGACGTCACCGCCTTCGTTCTGGGCGGCCATGGCGACACCATGGTGCCGCTGGCCCGCTATTCGACCGTGGCCGGCATTCCGCTGCCCGATCTGGTCAAGATGGGCTGGACCAGCCAAGACAAGCTCGACGCCATCGTACAGCGCACCCGTGACGGCGGCGCCGAGATCGTCGGCCTGCTGAAAACCGGCTCGGCCTTCTACGCGCCCGCCACTTCGGCAATCGAGATGGCGGAAGCCTATCTCAAGGACCAGAAGCGGGTTCTGCCCTGCGCAGCCTATGTTGACGGCGCTTACGGCCTGAAGGGGCTTTATGTCGGCGTGCCGACCGTGATCGGCGCGAACGGCATCGAGAAGGTCATCGACATCAAGCTCGACAAGGACGAACAGGCAATGTTCGACAAGTCGGTCGATTCGGTGAAGGGCCTGGTCGAAGCCTGCAAGGGCATCGAGCCCTCGCTGGCCTGATCACAATCATCGGTCGCAATACAAGGGCGCAGCATTCGTGCTGCGCCTTTTCGTTTTCGCCATGAAGGCCTGGCACGGCGAAATATTTCCGTGCCGAAAGCGGGTTCAGCCAGATGGATCGTGCAATGATGCCGGCGACCGGCCATTCCCGCTGCGCAGGGACTGTTCACCTTGAGCGCGATCTGGCGGGCAGCATGGCACAAAAGCCGCCTACCCTTGACGGCCGCATTTCCTGCAAGCCACAATCGGGAGCCTGAATCACCTTCTCCGCACCATCGCAAAGACCGAAGGAGAGCGGGCTTCCATCAGCCGGCAGTTTTGCGATCACAATATTTCCGGGTGTGATCACAAACTCGGTTATTTCGAATTTTCCTAACCTTCATGGTCGAAAACGGTTCATCCGCCCTGTCGGATATGCCAAGAAGGTGGGCAAACCGTATCAACGCGAGGTTTGCCATGAACATCCACGAATATCAGGCCAAGTCGCTTCTGCGCGACTATGGCGTCCCGGTCAGCGACGGCCGCATCGTCACCCGGGCCGAAGACGCCAAGGCCGCAGCCGGGGAACTCGACGGCCCGCTCTGGGTGGTCAAGGCCCAGATCCATGCCGGCGGACGCGGCAAGGGCAAGTTCAAGGAAGCCGAAGCCGGCGAAAAAGGCGGCGTGCGTCTGGCCAAATCGACCTCGGAAGCCGAGGAAATGACCCGTCAGATGCTGGGCCGCACCCTGGTGACCCATCAGACCGGCCCCTCGGGCAAGCAGGTCAACCGCATCTATATCGAAGATGGCTCGGACATCTCGCGCGAGCTGTATCTGGCGCTGCTGGTTGATCGCGGCACCTCGCGCGTCAGCTTCGTCGCCTCGACCGAAGGCGGCATGGATATCGAAGAAGTCGCCGCCTTGACCCCCGAAAAAATCGTCTCCTTCAGCGTCGATCCGGCCTCGGGCCTGTCGGACTTCCACGGCCGCCGCGTCGCCTTCGCCCTCGGGCTAGAAGGCCAGCAGGTTAAGCAATGCGTCAAGCTGGTCAAGGACCTCTATCGCCTGTTCCTGGACAAGGACATGGAGATGCTGGAGATCAACCCGCTGATCGTCACCACCGAGGGCAATCTCAAGGCGCTCGACGCCAAGATGGGTTTCGACAATAACGCACTTTATCGCCACGCCGATATCTTCGCGCTGCGCGACGAGACCGAGGAAGATCCCAAGGAACTCGAAGCCTCGAAATACGACCTGAACTACATCGCGCTCGATGGCGAGATCGGCTGCATGGTCAACGGGGCGGGCCTCGCGATGGCCACCATGGACATCATCAAGCTCTACGGTGCCGAGCCGGCAAACTTCCTCGATGTCGGCGGCGGCGCCACCAAGGAAAAGGTGACCGAGGCCTTCAAGATCATCACCTCCGACCCGAACGTCAAAGGCATCCTGGTCAATATCTTCGGCGGCATCATGCGCTGCGACATCATCGCGGAAGGCATCGTCGCCGCCGTGAAGGAAGTCGGCCTGCAGGTTCCGCTGGTCGTGCGGCTGGAAGGCACCAATGTCGATCTGGGCAAGAAGATCATCAACGAAAGCGGGTTGAACGTCATCGCCGCCGACGATCTGAGGGACGGCGCAGAAAAAATCGT
>JBKEBH010000125.1:0-2836 GCA_047973065.1 Paracoccus sp. (in: a-proteobacteria)
CGGCTTCTACAATCCCAGACGGCGGCATTCAGCCCTTGCCGGGAAAAGCCCCGTGGCCTTCGAGAAAAAGGCCGCATGAAAGAGCAAAGAAACCGGCACTTTTCCGAGACAAGTCCAATCCACCAGATGCGGCACACCGCGCCCGATGAAGCCGCGTATCGCCGCCAGATCGAAGGTTTTCAGCCCGTGCTCGGCCAGAACGGCATTGGCGGTCGCATGGATATCGGGCGCGCTGTCGATCAGCGTGCCGTCAAGATCAAAGACAAGCCTCATACCAGCGCCGCTTGCGCCGCATCGCGAATGGCGCGCATGTTCTCACCGTAAACCTGCGCCTTCTCGACCGAGCCGCCCCGGAACACCGCCGAGCCCGCAACAAGCACATCGGCACCGGCCTTGGCAACCAGCGGCGCGGTCTTCACATCGACCCCGCCATCGACCTGAATATGGATCGGCCGATCCCCGATCATGCCCCGCAGCCGGGCGATCTTATCAACCTGGGAATGGATGAATTTCTGCCCGCCAAAGCCCGGGTTCACCGACATGATCAGCACCAGATCGCACAGATCCAGCACATATTCGATGGATTCCAGCGGCGTGCCCGGATTAAGCGAAACCCCTGCCTTCTTGCCGGTCGCCCGGATCGCCTGAAGCGTGCGGTGGATATGCGGCCCGGCCTCGACATGGGCGGTGATCAGATCGGCACCGGCCTCGGCATAGGCCTCGATATAGGGATCGACCGGAGCGATCATCAGATGAACGTCCATGAAGGTCTTCACATGCGGTCGGAACGCCTTCACCGCCGGCGGCCCGAAGGTCAGGTTCGGAACGAAATGGCCATCCATGACATCGACATGGACCCAGTCGGCACCCTCTGCCTCGATGGCGCGGATCTCGCGGCCGAAATCGGCGAAATCCGCCGACAGGATGGATGGGGCAATCTTGATCGAACGGTCGAACATCGTGGAGGCCCTCGGCCAAGGGTGGTGGCTGCACCGGGTTTGCCAGTTTCGGGCGCCCCTGTCGAGCGGACCTTTGGGCGCAAACTTCGCCGCCCGCCTCCGCCCGCCTTGCGCCCCCCCGCGCGGCGCGTTAGGTGCCCCCAACCACACAGGAGTCCGAGATGGGTTTCAAGACCGGCATCGTGGGCCTGCCGAATGTCGGCAAATCCACGCTCTTCAACGCGCTTACCCGCACCGCCGCCGCGCAGGCGGCGAATTTCCCCTTCTGCACCATCGAGCCCAATGTGGGTGAAGTGGCGGTGCCCGACGGGCGGCTGGACAAGCTGGCGGAAATCGCCGGGTCCAAGCAGATCATCCCGACGCGGATCACATTCGTCGATATCGCCGGCCTGGTCAAAGGCGCCAGCAAGGGCGAGGGACTGGGCAACCAGTTCCTCGCCAATATCCGCGAGGTGGACGCCATCGCCCATGTCCTCCGCTGTTTCGAGGATGACGACATCACCCATGTCGAGGGCCGGATCGACCCGCTGGCCGACGCCGAGACCATCGAAACCGAGTTGATGATCGCCGATCTCGAAAGCGTCGAGCGGCGGATGGACAATCTCGTCCGCAAGCTGAAGGGCGGGGACAAGGAGGCGAAAGAACAGCAACGCCTTCTGGAACTCGCCAAAGTCGCGCTGGAGGAGGGCCAGCCCGCCCGCACGGTGGAGATCGCCGCCGAGGATGAAAAAGCCTGGCGCATGCTCCAGCTTCTGACCGCGAAACCGGTGCTCTATGTCTGCAATGTCGCCGAGAGCGACGCCGCGACCGGCAACAGCCATTCCGCCCGCATCGGCGAGAAAGCCGCCGCCGAGGGCGCGGCCGTCGTCGTCATCTCCGCCGCCATCGAGGAGGAGATCGCCCAGCTTGAGGAAGAGGAGCGCGACGCCTTCCTTGAGGAAATGGGCCTCCATGAAGCCGGTCTCGACCGGATGATCCGCGCCGGTTACGAGCTTCTCGGCCTCAGAACCTATTTCACCTGCGGCCCGAAGGAGACCCGCGCCTGGACCATCCACAAGGGCTGGAAGGCGCCGCAGGCCGCCGGGGTGATCCATGGCGATTTCGAAAAGGGCTTCATCCGCGCCGAAACCGTCGCCTATGACGATTACATCGCCCTTGGCGGCGAACAGAAGGCCCGCGAGGCCGGCAAGCTCCGCGCTGAGGGCAAGGGCTATGAAGTCGCTGATGGCGACGTGATGCACTTCCTCTTCAATCGTTGATGGGGGGCTGAAAGGCGACTCGTTCGCCTCCCGCGAATGGTTGGGTTGCGAACGTTTGCGCCAGAGATGAGCCGGGCCTGCGCATGGCCGTGGACAGGCGCTGCTACGCTCTTGAAGCGCATTTTATACAGGCCACCAACTGC
Organism: Paracoccus sp. (in: a-proteobacteria); assembly: GCA_047973065.1. Lineage (GTDB taxonomy): Bacteria > Pseudomonadota > Alphaproteobacteria > Rhodobacterales > Rhodobacteraceae > Paracoccus. Next base: position 2,362 of record JBKEBH010000125.1, read on the forward strand.
TTCATTCGTGAGCGAACGCAACGTCGCATTGCGCCTGGCCGCCGGAACGGCCATGCGCAGGCCCGGCGGGCTTCGCCCTCTGTTCCGGGCCAGTCAACGCATGTCCGCTCCCTCCCATGAACCAGACATTCGCAAACGACCAATCCATAGAGCCGTTAGCATGTGATGATGGCGGCGCTATGCCCCGCCGCATTCCCGCACAAAGAGGGCGGCCATTTCATACATCTCCAGCAAGATCCGCTCTGGGGATTCGTCAACCCTAGCCAGAACCAGCGACCCCTCAAGGGCCATGAACGCCAGCCGGGACAATCGCCGCGCGCGACCTTCCGCCAGCCCGCTCTCGATCAACCGGCGCTGGATAATCTCGAACCAGCTTGAGAACGCCGTCCGGCCAACGGCTGTTATCCCGGCTTTCTCCGGCGTGGTTTCGAGGAGGACGGTCGTAATCGGGCAGCCATCGCGAAACCCCGATTCC
>JBKEBH010000127.1:0-2131 GCA_047973065.1 Paracoccus sp. (in: a-proteobacteria)
CAAAACGCAAAATGTTGCCGCTATGGTCGAGCAGCAAAGTATCTGTTTTGCCAGTATCAGGCGATGCGCGCAGCCCTCTACCCCACATCTGGATTGCTGTGGACAAGCTCTTGCGAAGAGGCCTGCAATCCACCACGCATGACACGTCTGGTACGTCAAACCCCTTGGCAAGAGCCTCTACGCTGATCAGCACGCGCAGGCCCGAATCGGGCTTGTGGTACTCCTTGAGTAAATGCTCGCGCTCAGCATCCGGCGTCCGTGAAGAAAACACCGCCGCCATCACGCCAGAATCAACGAACTGCCGGCACAGCTCCTCGCAGTGAGCGATGGTCGCTCCGAAAACGATCGTCTTGCGGCCCTCGGCATGTTGATGCCATTCGGCCACCACGTCGCCGATGATCTCCATGCCGCGCTCAGCCGCTGCACCGTCTGTCCACTCCCCACCGGCAGTGGCCGCGCCGTCCATGTTGGTCTTGGTGCAAGACAGCGCGCGCATTGGCGTTAGGTAGCCCTGCTCGGTCAGCTCGCGCATCGTGGCGGCGTTGATCAGGTTTGTGAAAAGCTTTCCAAGCCCAGCCGAAAAAGGCGTTGCCGACAGCCCAACCACGGCGGCCCGCGTGTGCGGGATGTGCTCAGTCCATGCTTTCAGCTGGGTGTGTGCCTCGTCAATGATGATCACGTCCGCATCCGGCCACTGCCTGCGCGCGAGCGTCTGCGCGCTGGCGATCTGGAACGGCATGCTGTAGTCGGTGCGCCAGTGATCGGCTTTGATGATTCCGTGCGCTCCCAGCCCCAGCGCGTCCGCTGTGGCGCTGGTTTGCTCAATCAGTGTGGTCCGGTCACAAACGAACACCGCCCGTTTGCCACGCAGCAGCGCCTCGTGAGCCACACGGAGCGCCAGAATCGATTGGCCCGCGCCGGTGGGGGCCATTACCATCTGACACCGATGTCCAGCACGGATGCCGTTGCGCAGCGCCTCATGCGCCGTTTCCTGAAACGGGCGCGGCGTCGGAAACGACGTCGTTTCGTAGTTGGGCGAATCAAACAGGCTCGACATCGCGCTTCCTTTCCAGCTTCGCCAGCTTCGAGCGCAACGACTTCACCCGGCGGATCAGTTCGTTGCACTGATTCATGTACCCATTGCGGGCTGCCTTCACAACAGCGAGTTCAGCGGCCTGCCGCTCATACTCGGCCTTCAGCGCGGCCAGTGGCTCGCTGGCATCCAGAATCGCAGCCATCGCCTTCTGATCGGCGGCGTCGCGCTCCAGGTGGTAGGCAATTTCGGCCTCGGTCGGGCCTTCGTAGGTGGTGTCTTCTGGGAGTGGGGCGGCTTTTTTTAGCGCTCGCTCGCCAGCTTTTTCCAGTCTTGTCGAAACACGCGCGCCCTCGGCAGAGACACGCTCACGCCACTCTCCAACTTCCGCCTCAAATTCATGATCAGGAACGGCTGCCAGCTTTTGAGCGCGGCTCGAAAGGTCTTTGCTGATGCCTGCGTCTGACAGTTTTGGCCGGCGGTCGTTAGTAACGACCGCCGGTGAACCTTGCCCTGCACCCGGTTTGTTCCCGGTAACCGTGGTGCCCTTGTTCAGCCCGCCATCGGCCTTCTGCTGAGTCAGCATTTCTCCAAGACGGCGCTCGGCCCTGATGCGTATTTCAGCAGCATCTACTTCGAGCGTCTTGTCCTTCGCCATGCGGCCATAGGCTTGCATTGCAGCCGCCTTGTCTGCCCAGCTTTTTACTTCATCGATAGCCTTGCATTCCGCCAACGCGCGACAGGCGGCTTCATATTTGACAAGTCCATTCATGCCGCCACCCCCAAAAGACCGCTGATTTCCGACTGCAACAATTTGGTTTCTTCGCAAATCAGGTCGTAGTCCAACGCACCTCCGATCACCCATTCGTATTTGCCTTTGACGCGCCAGTTGCGGTGCTTTCCCCTCAACTCGTTTTCAGTAATGAGAGCAACTCCTGCCAATGTGTTGCTACGCATCCACTGCACATCAGATTCACCCATGCTGGATGCCTCTCGCCCTATCTCATTGAGGCGGCGACGAAAGTTTCCCGTGCGACCAAATTTGATTTTTTGAAGTCGTGGCATGTAAATCACGTAGTTGCAATAGTTCATTCAAAT
>JBKEBH010000144.1:0-2663 GCA_047973065.1 Paracoccus sp. (in: a-proteobacteria)
CCGCCCAGGTCGCCGGGCTCCACGCCGAGGCTGTCGATTTTGACAAGGGCTCGTATGCGCCTCACGAAACGCCCCGGTTCTAAGGCGATTTCGTCGCCAGGGACAAATTCATATTTCTTCCTGCTCATGCTTTTTTCCTGATTGCCGTGGTCAGCCGCCGCCACAGCGATGGCCGGCGGTGTGGACCGCTGGCCGGCTGGGCGTAGTAAGGCGAGCGCTGGCGGATGTGGGCGCCGCCGATCACGACGGTGACGTCGCCGATCAGGCCGGTGACGTTGCCGCTCGGGCCGATGACGTCGCCGCTGAGGTCGGAGGCGTCGCCGCTGAGGCCGGTGACGTTGCCGCTGAGGCCGGTGGCGTCGCCGATCAGGCCGGAGGCGTTGCCGCTCAGTCTGCTGACGTCGCCGCTCAGGCCATCCGGTGGTCCCTGGACGCGCTCGTCGTCGACGTAGTGGTACAGCTTCGTCTCAACCCTTTTAAGGGCTCTATGGAAGGTGGCGCTCATGTCTGGCTCTCCGAGAACGCCGACCCGATGCGCTTTACCAGCTCCCTGGCTTGGTGCTTCACCTCCGCGCCGTTGGCGGCGTTGAGCAGCAGCTGGATCAGCTCGCTCGTGACCGGCTGGCCGGAGACCTCGCCCTCGAACACTTCCCACAGCGCCTGCACGCGCTTGGGGGCCGTGCTGGTGTCGCCCAGCGGGCGAGGGACCAACGCCCAGTCGGTGACCATGGGTGCCCAATCACACAGGGCGTTGGCATCGCCCCTGAGGGCGGACTTCATAAATTCGCCGTACAGGAATTCAGCGCGGGCCTCGCGCTCAGCTTCTTCTGCGGCCCATGTGGAAGCGAAGGCGGAGCTTCCCTCAACTGGCTCGTGCGGTGTGTCGTAGTACATGTCTTCCGTCCAGGTTGGCAGCGCGGTGTGGCTGCGATGGGGAAATTAAACACCACGTTTATTATTGTGTCAACACCATGTATGAACATGGCGTTGAGTTTTTTGTAACAGCTACAAAAAACCGCCTCGCGGGCGGTTGGGGGGGCGGGAGTGCGCCAATAGGCCGGAACAATCTGGCCGTGCTAGGATCGTAGGATCATGAAAAAGTCGCCCATTCAGGTCAAGGTGTTCCTTGGCTTCATTGGTGGCATGGGTGCGGCGGTGGCGTGGAGCCGTAGGAACGTTGGGGCTGCCGACGCCGACTAGGCGGTGACGTCACCTCATCGGGCGGCTCCTGGCATGAAAAAGCCCGCTCGGGGCGGGCTGGGTGTGGCGGGGTGGGTGCCGACTACGCGAGCGCGGCCATCAGGCGATCTGTCGGGCTGGCACGGTAAATCAGACCCCTTCGCGAATGCGCTCGGTAACCCAGGCCTGCACGGCGCTTTCAGGCCAGGCCGACAGGCGGCGGGTGATGCGTACACAGGGCGGAAACCTGCCTTCCCTCATGAACGCGTAAATGGTCGATTTTTTGATGCCGGCCATTCGCTCCACATCGGGCAGGCGCAGCAAGCGGTCACGGGGCAGGGCCTCGGGGGTCGGGTGCACAAGTTGCATGGCGGATTCCTTTCAGTTGCCAAGGGCCGCTCGCATCCGGGATGGATTGCGCGGGGCTTGTGGGTACTGTGCGACGTGCGCCTAAAGCTTGCGAGACAAAAAAATCCGCCACGCAATGTTTGTCTTGACTTTTTGAAAAAGCCGGAAATATCCCGGGCTGGGAGCCGCGCCAATGCTGGTGCGCACCCCATACGCCCGGAAACGGGCTTGCAAATTTTCTTCAACGCCTGCGGCGGTATTTCCGGTGTTCGACCATGGTGCCGACTACAAGCAGCGGCTCTCTGTCGCTGCGCGTCGTTGGGTAATCGTCATTCAGCGGCGTGAGCTCAAATATGGTGTTGCCCGCATCGTCGGTGCCGCGCGGCCTGTATTTTTTAAACGTGGCTTCGTCGGACCCATTTCTGGCGGCGACAAAATCCCCCGGCTGAGGCTGCACCTCCGGGTCGATGATGACGCGATCTCCGGGCTGGAATTCAGGCGTCATCGACAGACCCTCAATTTCCAGCGCGAAAGCACTTCCTGAGACGATTTGGTCGGTGTATATGAATTCGTGCCCGTCACCGGGCTGGAATGAGTCCACCACTTCCCTGGGCCCCCCTGCCTGGATGCTGCTGATCACGGGGATGGCGCGGGAGCCGATGGCCGCATGGCGGACGTTGCTGGCCTCGGTGCCCCGGCCTGGCGCTGGCGAGCCCAGCATCTCCCCCACATCATCAGTGAGCCACAGAGGATTGATCCCCTTCCTGTGAGCGGCTAACAACCCGTCCCGAGATACCCCCCTTTTTTCCCAATTGTGGACTAGCTGCGGGCCAGCCAGGCCGAGGAATGATGCGGCCTCTGTGGGGCCTTCTTTGCCGCTGATTGCCTTGATTGCCTGGTAGAGGCGAGCCATTGATGGGTGCATCTGTCTATTTTCAACAAAGAGTTTACACGCAGTGTTGACAGATGGGCTAAACATCGCGTTTAATGTGGCTATGAACGACTCAGAAATCATCAACGCCCACGGCGGTGACACGGCTGTTGCGAGGCGCTTGGGGCTGGAAACGCCAGGCGGCGCAAGACGGGTGAACAACTGGAAGCGGCGCGGCATTCCGGCAAAAGTCAAGTTGGACAAC
>JBKEBH010000186.1:0-1526 GCA_047973065.1 Paracoccus sp. (in: a-proteobacteria)
GCCTCGCCCCGTCGAGACCATAGGTCGCCAGATCGGGTCTGGTCGTCATGGGTTCCGGCTTGGGGAATGTCAGTTGCACCGCCAGCATAAGCACCCAGAAGGTCAGCAAGACCCCGCCGAGGTAATGGGGCAGAATCGTCTTCCACGTCACCGTGCGCCACTCCTTGCGGCTCGCCTCCAGCGCCGCTGTCGCCTGCCGGATATTGCGGGCCTGATCCTAGATCTGGCTGGCTGTCCGAGCGTGGATCAGTTCGCTGAGCTTTTCGAGTTCGCGCATATCTTGCATGATTTTTTGCCGCGCGGCGCTTAACGCTTGCGACAAATGCCGCTCGAAACCGTTCAACATCTCCTGCGTCTGGGCTTCGGTCGCGTGTGTCTGGGTCTCGACCTTCGCTTGCAGGCTTTGCAGCAAAGTACTCATCTGCGATCCAGTCTTCATGGAATAGCCACATGCGTAACCTTGCTCCTTTCCAGAGCTAGTGTGCTATGCCACGATTGGTTTTCGTGGCCGTCGATCAGATACCGCAGGAGACTAAGCTGCTGCTGCCATTCGGGATTGCCCTCTGGTGCCGGTGTTCTCGCGAGAAGCCAGAACCCAAGTTTCCCAGCATATGATGACATCGACAGGCTGCGCTCAAGCGTCGCCATGCCCAACTGCCCCAGCCGATCATCCCAGTCCCGAACAAAGCAGATACCTCTCGGGACGAAGACCAGTCCTTGGCCCGCTGAGCGGTTTCCGCCGGATTGCCCCTCATCAGGCAAATCCGCCGCGAATGCGCGTTGGTGTTCTTTTCTAAGTTCTTGTTCTCTGTTCGGGGGGCGATCATGTCCCCCTCCCGGCGACGTTCGCTGGCTCTTTTCAATGCAGATTCAGTCGGACGATAGCGCGAAGAATTGCCTTTGTTCGTCCCGCGCTCGACGGTCATATAACCCGCCGCCTCGACCTTATTCAGCGCCCGCTTGACTGATTTCGCGTGCTTCCCGACGGCATCCCCGATGGTTTCAAAGGATGGACGGCTCTCTCCGGTTTCGTGATCGGCATGAAACAGTGCCAGATACAACGCCACGCGCAGCGCGTTGTCATCCAAATCAGGATCAGTGACCATCTCTTGCAGGTATTGAAGCTTGATCTTGCAGAAGGGCAGAAGCTCAGACATCGGCCCCTCCTGCAATTGCGATCAGGCCTACGATCTGATACTCATTCTCTATGAACCTATGAAATTGACCGTCGTTGCGGGTGCCAGCCCGAACGGCGGTTTTTCTTTTCTGCGCATGAGGTCCCGTCAGCAGGTTCGCCAAGAGGAAAAATCTTGCAATGATATCAAAAGCGACTTCTGAGAGGTTCGCCAATCGATTCCATTGGTTTATAATAAGTGCTCGATGCCCTCCGGGCCTACCAAACTCCATTATTTTCCTCGTATGGATCTGGAATTTGATGAACCTTTCGAACTTGCGAAACGGCCCGTCAATCCTGTTCCCCGTTCCTCCTGCCGCCCAGGGCAGCGGCACTGGCCGGCCTTTGCTCT
>JBKEBH010000218.1:0-2911 GCA_047973065.1 Paracoccus sp. (in: a-proteobacteria)
CCCCAACGGGCGGAAACTTCGATTAGACTGTACAGCGCGCGCGGCGGCAAAGACATGACGTATCTCCTGTTTCGTCTTGCCCGGAGGGCCATGCCCTCCGGTGCCGAACAGATGAGGCACACGCTCGCCTGGGTTGAGTCCTGTTATCGCTGACAGGCGGAGATGTTATCGCGACGCTCCGCAATCGCATGCTGAAAAGTACATCCGTTCACATGCACTCATTCATGACCCAGTATAGGCTATATTGAGGAGACCTCGTTGCACATATCTGGCTCTGTCCAAAACCCCTCCCCCGAACAGATTTTCCCATGGTTGCTGTTGTGCTTGCGGCAAATCGGAAAACCAATCCGCCTATCGAAATAGTGCTACATATCAGCAGGATAATATTGAGGGTAGCCCGGCATAAAGTCAGACTCCAGCACCTCAAATTTTGGAACGAATCCATATTTCTCGACCAGTTCGTGAAGCTGGATCTGTCGATACAGAATCCGGTCATCCACTTTATTATCAAGTGGTGCAATCCGATCAAAAAAATTCATTTGCCGATCAACATCCCAGTCGTTTGCATGATTGACAAGTTTTTGCCATACTTCCGCGTCTTTTGAATCCCGCAATTTCTCTAGCGCAACCTGACCAATCATAGGTGGAAAAGGGCTTCCAAGCGTCATATGCACTCCAATGCGTTCTATCGCCCTATCTAGGGCGTCGCGATTCTCAAGCCCCTGACGCGCCATTTCAATTAACATAAAAAACACGTCACTGGCCCTGTCGTCGGGATTACCTGTCCGCTCATACAGCCAATCAAACGGATAATCCTTATAGGTTTCTTCATTCAGAGAGTTCATCAGCGCAACCTTTCCGGGCTAAAGATTGTCATATACTCGCACCCCTCAAGGGCTTTCAGCTCCCAACCCCCGCATCCCGCTGCGATTCCGGTATATCACGCAGCCCCTTTACATAACCTATTTCCTTCTGACGGCAGGGCGGCCACACAAGCAGCGAAAGGAATTTGTTCATCAAATCGTTAATCCCGGGACAGGCAGCAGCCATTCATTCAGGTTCACCAACTATAAATGCCGGAACATCACTGAACACACTCGACTTCCCTATATAAAATTTCGGCTTAAATCCATATTTCTCCTGCACCTCTAAAAGATTGACCTGCTCAGCAAGGATACGGTCTTCTTCATTGCGTGTATCCGGCGCAAAGTGACGAAAAATCTCTATCTGCCTTTCTGCATCTAAACGATTCGCGTGATTTATTACAGCCTTCCTGACGTCTTCGTCTTCAGCATCGAGCAGCCGCTTCAGCCCAAGAATTCCCAAGGGAGCCCACTTTCGTGGAACGAGACGCATATGGCGACCAATAACCTCAACAGCAACATTTAGAAGCGAACGATCCACCAAGGCACGGATAGCAAGTTGATCCAGAAGGCCATACAGCTCTATCCGCCAGTCCTCATCAGCATTTCCATCAGAGCTATTCGCAAAATCAACCATTTCATCAAAATCGCAGTCAGCATACACCGCATGCGTCCAATTGTCGTCTTGCGGCACACGAATGTTCGCTGGCAGCCAATCGTTTCGCCCCCTACGCTTTGCCATGGCTTTTACCTTCTCCCCATATAGAAGATGGCTGCATGCTCACGAGCATTGAGAATTTCCAGCTCCCGGATCACAGCATCTCTTTGCGCCTGCGGTATATCACGCAGCCCCTTTACATAATCTATTTCCTTCTGGTAGGCGCGGCGCTCCCATGACCACCGCAGGGGCTTGTTTGCCAAACTGCTCATTCCGGGATAGCCAGCAGCCATATCATCCAGAAAATGCTGATACTCGTGAAGCCACGCCGAATATGACGCATCCGGGTCGATGCGGATCGTTCCTGGCAATCCCGCGATGCCGGGCTCATAGGCCATCCGACCTGCGGCTCCATCGTCGACCGCGCCACCGGCCTCACGGATGGTACGTTTCATCGCCTCTATCTCGGCTGCATGGGTCTGGGATGCAGGGCCTGTCAGCTTTCTCACCGGATCCGCATCGACTTTCAGAAGCGCAACGCGGCGCATCAACGACTGCGGCAGGGCAATGCGGGCTCGCAGCATTACCCTCAACAGATTATCTCCGGCGGAAATCAGGAACTTACCGCCGTCAGGAAGCCTGACCAGAATCCCCCTGCCAGATGGCAGATGCTTCATTGTCACGCCAACGCCGTCCTTCAGAAGGCGCACTCCGTCGATGGTCAGGCTGTGAAAGAGTGCCCTGGTCGGGACGACATGATTGAGACTGCGCGCGCCCATCACGCTCTGCTTCGCATTTCCGACAAGGGTCGTGCGGGCCAGATAGGCTCCGCCCCCCATGCCGGCCGCAAGCTGGAACACCCCCCAAAGACCGGCGGCATCCCGTTTTCCGCCCTCTCCGCCGACAAAGTCACCCAGACTGCCGACTGCCCGGTCAAGATAGGTACTATGGTTCATGGGATCAGCGCTGCTGACCATGCGAATGCCCTGCTCAAGCGCATTGTAGCCCGCAGTCGTAACCGCCATACCAACCGGCACCGAGATACCTCCGGTGCCCGCGCCACCAAGAATTCCAATAACGCCAGCCGCGCATTCGGTCAGACCGGCAATAACAAGGAACGTTCCTGTGGCCCTTCGGCGCCACTTCTCCCGAACAAATTCCTTTTCCGGATCGAGGTTGTACTCGATGATTTTCGCCAGCCACGCCGCGCCCTGGACGTTTGTGGGGTTGGTCACAACGTCGTCGTCACCCTCGAACAGCTCGTCAAGTTCAACGAGGGGACGGTCAATATTGTAATTGATCTGATCCGTCAGGACGATTTTCTTGCGGATATTATCGACGTGCCAATAGTTGAGGGCACTTAGCCTACGCTGCAAGTCAGACTGCATCT
>JBKEBH010000229.1:0-1672 GCA_047973065.1 Paracoccus sp. (in: a-proteobacteria)
ATATAAGTCCCCAGCTTTTAATTCCATATTACATGACGTTAACGAAACTTGACCTGATAACCACGTATCCATGACATTGGAAGAAAAAATTGGATTCTTAAAATAAGGTTGACCAAAAAAATTTGCTGGATAGATAAATAATTTTATTATCCTGGTTCCGGTAGAATCTGTAGTTGCTGGTTGTAATCCAAATAAAGTTGCCGTTATATCATGTGATACAGTAAATGGCATTAAATAAGAATTATCTATATCAGTGCTAATATTAGAAGTGGATCTAGATCTAGAAGTTGTATAATAAGCTCCTCCTGCAGTTGAGGGGTTAGGCACTACAAAAAAATGATTACATGATGTCCATATATAATTCCCCCCTTTCCCTACAGATAAATCCCCACTACCGACAATCGATTCACCATTGATGGTTTTAAAATCACTAACAGTTGATCCTTCACCACCATTATTTAACACCGCATCTTGATTGACTAAAATAGACATTAGGCAGATCCTCGACTAATTTTTACCTCAGCATCACCAATAACTTGTAGATACTTATAGCTAAACTGCAAAACCGAACTTAGTACTTCTCCTTCAGCTTCAATATTAAAACTCACAATATCCACCCAAGTTTCTGCATCAATAGATCCTTGCACAGTTGCGCTTTGCCCTATTTGTCCTGTGGCCACAATGGTAAATACCGACCCCGATCCGCTTAATACTATTTCTTCGGATTGATTTATTTCATCAAACGCCTTCACACCACTAACTAAATTGATCACTTTAAGCTCCTACAATAGGCAATAAAAAAAACCACCCTTTTCGGGTGGTATATAAAAGGTAAGTTCGTATTAACGTAGCTCAGCCCAATGATCTAAATTTGCATTTCCAGTTACTCGATATGTATCACCTGGTGGCACAATAAACGCTGCTGGTGTGGTGCCATGCCCACCGCCATCACTAATATCGAAATACAGATGCATAATTTTAACACTGCCAACATAAACCGCAGTAAATGTATTATCATCATGGGAAAGCAAAGATATTAATACCTGTATCGGACTACTTGTATTATTTGTATATGTTGTTTCTTTTGCACGAGATGATGTTACATCTACCCATGATTGATTAATACCTATACCCCCTGCTGTAACATCAATATCATCAATCAAATCCTTAAGCACCTTGCCCTGCTTTGCAGTTAAAGCTTGTACCGTAGAGGTTGATGTCAAACTATCATTAAGCTGCACAATCCCTTCACGAGAAGTCGATGCCGAATCTATAGCATGGGTATGTGATGTAGTGGTGGTGGCATTGGTTGAAGATGCGGTAATCTGTCCAGGCGTACCTAATGTTAAAGTACGATTTGCTGCTAGACTTCCACCGCCTGTTAAGCCATTACCTGCACTAATGGTGGTTACTTGATCGGCTTTATCATCAAGGTTACTTTCCGTACTATTGGCCGCTGCAACCAACTCGTTGATCTTGGATGTTAATGTGTTAAATAGCCAATTAAACCACTGCCTAGCAGGTTTTTGAGCTGTCGGGAAACCATTACTTTGATTTAAACCTGTTGTGTTTTTTTCACCGTTTTCGGCAAATACTGTTAAATTATTTATTGGCATTAATATGTCTCCTGAATCCAATAACCACCTATAGATGGATCATCCGTTTCGCCAAA
>JBKEBH010000231.1:0-1511 GCA_047973065.1 Paracoccus sp. (in: a-proteobacteria)
GCTTTCACCTGTTTCCGAACAGCCCCCATAAGGCCCGGGCGTGCCCGGTGATCTTGGATAGGAGCTTGGTTTGGCCGTTCACGCCTCTGTCGAGGCTCCGCCTCCTAACTTTGGGAGTATAGCCATGGCCTTTATCGGTGTCGATCTTCATTCAAATTCCTTCACCATCTGTCGGTTTGAAGCAGGTGGCGGCGAAATCTTCGAGACGTATCAGCTTTCACAGGCCGATATTGACCGCTTCTGTCAGAGCCTTGATGCAGAAGATGAGATTGCCGTCGAAGCGACAGGCAACACGGCATGGTTCTGTGGCGAAATCCGTGCCTGTGTGGGGCGGATCGTTGTTGTGAGCCCGCGCAAGTTCGAGGTGATCCGCAAGTCGGTGAGCAAGACCGATCGCAATGATGCGCGCGCCTTGGCGTTCTTTTTGTCCAAGGACATGTTGCCTGAAACGCGGCTCAAGACGCAAGCCGAGGCTGAACTTGCCTCGCTGGTGCATACCCGCGACGTGCTGGTTAAGAGCCGCACGATGCTGATCAACAAGATCCACGCTTTGCACACACGCCATGGCTGGAAATTGAAGAAGGAAAGCCTGAGCAGTCGCAAACGTCTGCGCGCGTTGGACCTGAGCCGGTTCACGCCGCTTGAACAGGTCGAATTGGGCGTGCTTCGGGATCAGGCGGTGAGCCTGTCCGAGACCCTGGCGCATCTTGACCGAGAAATTGAAAAAGCCGCCAGTACACTGAAGGGCTTTGAAGAAATCTCGTCGATCAAGGGTATTGGTCCGCGCTCGGCCGCGATCCTGCTGGCCGGCATTGGCAATGTCGATGACTTCGAGAGCGCTGACAAACTGGCCGCCTATTTCGGGATTGTCCCACGCGTGAGCCAGTCGAACGACACCGATAACCGGGGCCGGATCACCAAGCGCGGAGACAAACTCGTGCGCACCACGCTGGTCCAATGCACCCTGATCGCCAAACGCTACTCGGGTTATCTGAATGCGTTCTACGAACGCATCAAAGCCCGACGCGGATCAGGAAAGGCCATCATCGCAACCGCCCGCAAGCTGCTGACGATCGTCTACGACACCCTGAAAAACGGTTGGGTCTTCGAAGACTTCACCCAATTCAAAATCAAAGAAAATCAATGTCCCCATGGACAAACATCATAGGAGAGACAATGTTCGGACTGGATATCATCGATGCGGCCCTTTTGCCGGCCATGACCATCGCGTTGTTCGCGGGTGTGATCTCGTTTCTGAGCCCTTGCGTGCTGCCGATCGTGCCGCCCTATCTTGCCTATATGGGCGGGGTTTCGATGACGGATATGGGGGAGCGGCGTGCCGGGGGGCGGGTGGTGCTGACGGCGGCGTTCTTTGTGCTGGGGCTGTCGACGGTCTTCATCTTCCTTGGTTTCACGGCCTCCGTTTTTGGCGCGTTCTTCCTGAAGAACCAGAGTGTTTTCAACTCTCTGGCCGGGGTTGTGGTAATGGTTTTCGGGCTGCATTTCCTTGG
>JBKEBH010000334.1:0-4212 GCA_047973065.1 Paracoccus sp. (in: a-proteobacteria)
AGCCCCGAACGCCAGGAGGAAATATCGGCTCAAGTCGAAGAGCAAATAAAGACCATCCCCCGCCCAAGCGCATCCCCCGCGATGAGAGATGTAATCCAAGCCGCCTCGGATGAGTCAGCGCGAAAAACGGCCACCCTCATACTCAAGAGCGTGGCCGCCACGAAAGATGCCCCCAACCCGGCTGAATGGGAGTCATATTTGGAGCGCGTGATGAGGGTCTTCTTGGATCAGGACAAAGACGGAAACCCAATAGTTCACAACAAACCCCGTACCCCCAAGATCCCCGGCACCAACACCCCCAAGCGATCCTCCAAGCGCAAATCCTGATCACGCCCCAGAGAAACAACATGAGCGACCAAAAAGAACAACCAGCGCCTTTCATCCCGCAACCCCGCCCCATTCCGAACCGGGATCAAAAAGGGCCGCAACCTCGTAGATAAAGGCCTATCCACGCTCCCGCGCCAAAGGCGATTGGGCTGCATACGGCAAAAATCCTGATCCCGTTCAGCCGATTCTGTATGCAGAGATTGCGTTTCACGGCAACATTGATGCGGCCCTGGAGATTCTGCAGCTCAACTTCTCGAAGCGCTTCCAATGAAAAGCGCTTCTGATAGAGATTGACAGGTTCGTTGTAAACCGCCGGAAACCCCTGGATGTACATCACCAGGAACACGGTGGCTGCGGACAGCGCGTACAGGTAAAGCGACATGGCCAGCGCTCCGGAGGCGAGCCATGCTGTGTGCTGGTCAAGCCCTTTCACCGCATAAGCCAGCGCGCCAGTGGCACCCGCAAGCAAGATGGTGAGTGTCGTCACCCCTTCCTTGCGCATGAAGTCTGCCGCAGCCCTTTGCTGCTTCAAGTTCTCTATTCCCGCCGTCTCCGCCCAATCAAGCAACGTGCTCATGGTGGCTCCTTGTTGTTATCTGGGGCAATCTTACCCTCATGGGCGGGCCGAGCGTTCGCCCAGCCCGCCTCTCCCCTACGCCGACACCGTCACCGCGCACGTCCCGGTCTTCGTCGCGTCCTTCGTCGACTTGGCGGTGATGGTGGCCGTCCCGGCGGATACCGCCGTTACCACGCCCGTCAGCTCGTTGACGGTGGCGATATCGGTATCGCTGGAATCCCAGGTCAGACCCTGGGGCGCATCGGTGGGCAGCACCACGGCTTCGACGTCGTAGGTATCGCCCACATTCATGGCCAGCGTGTCGGGCACGACCGTCACGGACACCACCGCCGGCGCATCCGGGTCGGGCGTATCGGCCACGATCAGGCCGAAATCCGACGCGGTGGCATTCGCCTCCATGGAGTACGTCGTCACGTTGTCATGCGGCGCGGACCGGCTCATGGTCGTCAGGATCATGAAGGCCGTGAACGTGATGTCCGGGAAGGTCATGCGCAGCCAGACAAAAGGCTGATTCCCGGTGGCAGCCGGGTTGGCGACGTGCTTGGTCAGTTCGATCAGGTTGGCCGCGCCCGAGCCCGAGGCCTTGCACACGCCGTCGCCCGAGATTTTCAGGGACTGGAACGTGGCGAGGTTTTCCTTGAGCGCGCCGATGGAATCGTCCGCCGTGGCATCGGTCGTATCCCACTCCAAACTGAACTCTTTGGTTCGCATGGCGCCGAACCGCTTCCAGTCGGCCTCGACCGGCAATGCGTCGCCGCAACCGATGGCGTATTCGAGAACGACCACACGGCCGGTGTATTTGGTGGATTTGCAGGTAGGCATTCAGGCCTCCGTATGTGATGGCAGATGGCCTGCCGTTGGTCAAAAAATGAGGTTGAAGTCGATGCCGGCCCAGGCCCGGTTCTCGGTCGTAAAGCCCGGGCCCGACGGTTCGCCTGCACCAAGGCGCGCCGCGCCACATGGCAGCGCGTCACTCAAGCAGGCGGCCACCAGGGCGTCGGCGTCGGCCATTACCTTCTGGCTATCGCCGCGCTCGTTGCGCCGGCCGAGCAGAATCACCCGAAAACGCGGGCGGCGCACGTCGACTTCGGCGTCCGGGCCGCCCGCGGCCTGCACCACGCAGTACATGGCGGTATCGGTGGCCGCGGACTCGACCCACTGGCCATAGCTGTACGTGTAGCCGTCGATGATCGAGCCGATCCAGTCGCGCAGTTCAACGAGCATATGCAGCCTTCAATATCGCGGGGATCGAGGGTTTGATCTCCTCGAAACCCTTTTCCAGAAACCCAGGCTCTGCGTTCGGGTCCCAGTAATTGCCGTTGCCGTCCTCGCGTGGTTCGCCCTTGAGCGTGCCCGGCGCATCATGCACGGCACCGGCGTAGCTCGCGGTGTAGCCCACATGCCCGGTGGTGCGCCCGGCCTGTTGGGCGATCTGCGGCGCGTACTGGCTGTTGACCAGGTTGCTGGTATCGATCGGCGTTCTCACCGCCGCGGCGGCCGCGCCCTGGCTCAATACGGCGTACACGGCGGCCTCGGTGCGCTCGTTGCTGATTTCCTTGACCTTGATGCGAAAATTGGTCTTGACGCGTTCTATTCCACGGACTGGCATGTCAGGTCACCAAAAGGAAGTCGGGGATTTCACCGAAGAACGACATGTCCCAGCCCGTCACGTTGCGGATTTCGTCCCAGCGATCCGATCCGTTCAGCTTGATCAGGTCCAGGAACTTGGGCCGGGCGTCTTCGGTGTAGATCTGGTTCTGCGTGACGAACTCCGCGCCGGTGGCATCGCGCTGCTGTTCGGCCTTGGCCGCCCACGTGCAGGCAATCGTGTACTCGGCGCCATAGGAGGCATTGCCCCACTCGTCCTGGCCCAGGTAGGGCTTGACGGTCGCGGTGTTGGCGTAGGACCAATTGGCGGTGCTACTCACAGCAAAATCCCCCACCCTTCCCGATCCAGATCCCGCCGTGCGCCTGCTGCGACGGATTCGGCGGCACCATGCCATCCGTGCAGCCCTTGGTATCCAGCGTGCGCAGCAACCCAGACAGGCCGCGCCAGGCGTCGGACAGGCTGCGGTAGGTGAACGACCGGGCGGCGCCCGACGGTGCCGTCTGGCTGGAAATCATCCGTGCGCCGTTCGCTGTGGCCAGCAGAGCCACCAGGTAAAGCCGGATCAGCTGCGCCGTGGCGGTGCTGTAATTCGTGGTCAGGCAGTCATCAATGGTATTGACGGAGTCGACCAGTAGTTGCAGCACGGAATCCGGCAGCTCGATGCCTAGGGCGCTCAGGTATTCTTTCGCGTCGTTCAATGTGAGCATGTCGGTTCCGTGCTTGGGTCAAAAAGAAACCGCCCTTAGGCGGCTATTCGGTGGGTTTCAGGGGGTCACCGTCGGGCAGCAGGGCCGCGAGATCGTCGGCGCTTGCGCGACCATCGAACTCGATTTCCAGCTCCTTCAGGCGCTTGATGATGTCGCCCTTTTTCGGAGCGCCACCGGGCGTGGCGGGCTCCAGCTTCGCCGCGGCGCCCTGGATCGGGCGGACGTTGGCCTTAAGCGCCGGATGGAGCTGCTTCAACTCCACCACGTCGCCGGCCTTGACCCCGTGCCAGGGGCGGATGACTTCGTATTTCATGGTGTCTCCCGGTTAGGTTAGATCGGCCGCGTACACGACGCCGGACAGGCCGGCGCTGTCGGCCTTCACCTGAATACCCATCGCCCCCAGGATCTGGAAGTTGTAGTTGGTATTCGGGAGAGGCCGAGGCAGCGGCACCACGCCGGTGGCCATGCCAACCAGAGGCGTCACGACGTCCCGGCGACGCTGGTAACCCAGCAATTCGTTGCCGGAGAACGCGAACGTCTGGCGAAACTCCCTGACCGCCCAGCGCGCACCGAACACCTGAAGGATGGTACGGTCGGTGGCCACGCTGTTGCTGTCCAGGTACGGGGCGTTCAGGTTTGCCATGATCTCGGGCGAGACCCAGACGACATCGTAGGCATCCACGCGGTTGGTCCGGGCGTTTTTGCCAAAGGCTCCCGTGGTGAAGAACTTGTTGAGGTCGGTCTGGCTGGCCGTGGTCAGGTCGATGGCCGCCCCCGCCGCACCGGCCGTTTTCAGGTCGATCTTTTTGGTGTTTGCGTGCGTGCGCTAACCCTTGGGCGTTAGCTCTCGGGAAACAGGCCCGGCATCCAACGCTCCGCGTATTTTGCCGGAAACGCCAGATGCAGCGGCGCGCGCGTGCTTTCAGAGCGAAGCGCCCCGGCCTTGAGCAGGGCCGATGTGATCCGGCGCGCGGCGCGCTCGCTCATGCCAA
>JBKEBH010000058.1:0-1880 GCA_047973065.1 Paracoccus sp. (in: a-proteobacteria)
TTAAGACATTCTCTGCAATTGGTATTGGTGAGTTATCTCGCATAAAAACATCACCAACACTAAACGATACCGCTGTATTTTCTGAAAGCGCAGAATCCTTCCATGTGATGTCATAGCGATCTAAATCATGAATATCAAACCCGCAAGAAATACCGTCATCTAGATAAAGCGGATAAACCTTACTCGTCAGCGCCTTTGCCGCAGGTCGTCTAAAATCCTGATCCCCTGTAGAAACACCTTTCTCGTTGTACGATCTCAGGCGATATGACCCATTCATGCTAATCGAAGCCCAACCTTCAGCATCCAAAACAACTGGATTTGTGTTTGGTTGGTTCTTGTCGGCATTTATGTATGAAGGCTTTTTGATGGTCGATGCAATGTCATAAGTCCAGACCTTGCCGTTTTTCAGTGGAACCCCATACTTGTCAAAGAACTGAGTTCGCATTTGAGTTTCAGGCACATAACGGCTTTCAATGAGATTGCCGTCTCTGTCATGGATCTTTAAGACATGAGCGCCATTGAGGTAAATCAAGGCGCTACCGTCGGCATCTAAGACAATCGGGGTTGTATTTAATGCAGTTTTATTTGCATCACGGTAAGTCGGTTTAAAGACATCGCTTCCCACATAACATGAGTAAACTTTGCCACCGACTAAAGGTTTTCCATCCGCATCAAAAAACCGCATACGCGGCTGAATGATGGGTGTTACGACTTGGTAAAGCATGGTTGGCTCCAAAAAGAAACCACCCTAAGGTGGTTATTTCAAATCGTTTGCACCAGCCAAGACACCAAGTTGTGCCAATCGCTCTATGAGTGTTTGGCTTGCCGGATCTGTTGTTGGTGTAGCCTTACCTGCAATAGAGCCACCATCCAAAGCATTCCTTGATGATTTGTAAGATACCGCTGCTTTAACTGGCGCAACAACAACATCTCTTGCTTTATTTAGGTAGGGGGATGACAACATTCCTTGATCTAGTGAGCCAATGATTTTGCCAAAGTAGTTCGCCAATCCTGCTGCAGAGTTGGAATTATTAACATAGGCATGGTTTGGTTGGGTCACTGAATAATGGCCCGCCATACGGATGTCTTTAATTCGCTGCACCTGTTCAGGACTAAAGATTGTATTGAGCTTTCTATCACCCAAGGCATCAAGAACACGCTTCATTCCTGCTGGGCTAAATTGACCATTTGCATTGATTGATTTGCCAATAATGTCTTTAATCACCTCTTGCTGAATATCAGCAACAGCCTGAGGATTAGTGTTCTTAAGCACATCCATGGTCTGAGCTAACTCTTCAACCTTGCCACCTAGCACATGCTTTTTATACAGGTCATCATAATTTACACAGCCTTTTGACTCCTGCTTCAATACATCTTGAAGCAATGGCATTCGATCACGCACCGCTGTATTGGCTGTGTTGGCTTGTGGTGCAAACTGGTAGGCTTGCGCAGCATCATTTCCGCCTTGAGACAGCAATCCTTGCAATGCTTCATCTTGACGACCTTGCAGGGCTTGGCGAACAACACCTAAAGCGCGTGTGGTTGCTGTTGCTTCACCCATTTGCAGTGATGATTTGTAATGATCATTTAGAACCTTGATCAACTCCTCTCCCTTTCTGAGCGTGAAATATTGAGGATTGTCATTAATCTGCTTCACAATGTTTTTGATATCAGCAGGCAGGAAGGATGCCAATGCTTGGTCATCTAATGCTGTGAACACATCATTCGCAAAACCTTGACCGCTAATCAGCGCATCATTACCTGGTGCATTCTTGGCAAAGTCATAAGCCTGACGCACAAATTGCTTGTTTTGTGAGTATTGATCAACCAGTGAATCGGCTGCACCCTTACCAGCACTAAAAACATCAATCGAGTTACCG
>JBKEBH010000143.1:0-14329 GCA_047973065.1 Paracoccus sp. (in: a-proteobacteria)
CACCGATCCCTTCGCATGGCTCGCCGACACCATCGCCCGAATCCCCGACTACAAGATCACAAAGGTCGATGATCTGCTGCCGTGGAAATGGAACCGGTAGCGGTCAGACCGGACGCTTACGGCGATTGTCCTATGGCCCAGAACGTCATCGGGCGAGGTCGGCTCTTCGATGAAATACGGCTTGGCGAATTCCAGCGCCTTCACCCAGTCGACAGCCTGATCCACTTCCCAGACCTGATTGGCGTCGATCATCATGGTGATGTCCCAGCCAAGCTCCTCACGCGCGATGGTCAGGCGGCGGATATCGTCGTCCAGATCGCGGCCGACCTTCATTTTCACATGGCTGAACCCGGCCGCCTTCGCCTCACGGCACAGCCGGCGCAGCCTGTCGTCGGGATAGCCCAGCCAGCCGGCCGAGGTCGTGTAGCAGGGATAGCCACTGGCCTGCAGATCGGCGATGCGCTCGGCCTTGCCGTCGCTGGCGCGTTCGAGGATCGCCAGCGCTTCATCCGGCGTCAGCGCATCGGTGAGATAGCGGAAATCAACGATCTTCAGTATTTCGGATGGCGACATGTCCGCGACCAGGCGCCAAACGGGCTTGCCGGCGATCCGCGCCAGAAGGTCCCAGACCGCGTTGACCACCGCGCCCGTCGCCAGATGGATCACCCCCTTGTCGGGGCCGACCCAGCGTAATTGGCTGTCGCCGGTGACTTGGCGCCAGAACCGGCCCGGATCCTCGCGGATCCAGTCAAGATCGAGGCCCATGACGCGCGCACCAAGCGCCCTGATCGCGGCCACGCACAATTCATTGCCGCGCCCGATGGTGAAGGTCAGGCCAAAGCCCTCCTCTCCGCCATCGGTTTCCAGCACCACATAGGCGGCGGAATAGACCGGATCGAGATTCATCGCATCCGACCCGTCAAGCGCGCCTTCGGACGGAAACCTCAGGTCATATGTCCGCAAGCCCGGTGATTTTCATGCGTCGGCCACCACGTCCTGACGCTGCTGGCCCAGCCCTTCGATGCCCAGTTCGACCACATCGCCCGCCTTCAGAAAGCGCGGCGGCTTCATGCCAAGGCCCACGCCCGGCGGCGTCCCGGTCGAGATCACGTCGCCCGGATGCAGCGACATGAAGTGCGACAGGTAGCTGACCAGATGCGCGACCCCGAAAACCATGGTCGAGGAATTGCCGTCCTGCATCTGCTCGCCATTCACGGTCAGCCACATCTTCAGGTTCTGCGGATCGGCGATTTCGTCCTTCGTTACCAGCCACGGGCCGATCTGGCCGTAATTGTCGCAGCTTTTGCCCTTGGTCCACTGGCCGCCGCGCTCGATCTGGAAGGCGCGCTCGGAGACGTCATTGGTCACCGCGTAGCCTGCGACATAATCCAGCGCGTCGGCCTCGCTCAAATATTTCGCGTGCTTGCCGATAATGACGGCCAGTTCGACCTCCCAATCGGTCTTTTCGGAGCCACGCGGGATAATGATCGGGTCGTTCGGCCCGCAAATTGCCGATGTGGCCTTCATGAAGATGATCGGCTCTTTCGGGACCTCGGCGCCGGTTTCGGCGGCGTGGTCGGAATAGTTCAGCCCGATGCAGATGAACTTGCCGGAGCCCGCGACACAGGGGCCAAGGCGCGGATTGCCTTCGACCAGCGGCAGGCTGGCCGGGTCGAGTTTGCCATGCTCTGCCAGCTTCGAGGGGTCGATATTCGCGCCTGCAACATCCGCCAGATGCGCGGACAGGTCGCGGATCTTGCCATCCGCGTCGATCACGCCCGGTTTTTCGGCACCGGCTTCGCCATAACGTACCAGTTTCATATGCGTCTCCTTAAATGGTCCAGCCGCCGTCGATGCAGACGGCCTGCCCGGTGGTATAGGTAGCTCCCGCCAGATACAGCGCGAGTTCGGCGATTTCCTCAGCCTCGCCGATGCGGCCCATGGGCTGACGGGCGATGAAATCGCGCCGCGCCTTGTCATAATCGCCGGTCGCCGCCAGCCTGTCATCAAGCGACGGCGATTGCACGGTGCCGGGGCAGATCGCGTTGCAGCGGATGCCCTCAGTCACATAGTCAGCGGCGACGGCCTTGGTCAGGCCCAGCACCGCCGCCTTGGTCGTGCCATAGGCAAAGCGGTTCGGCACCCCCTTGATCGAACTCGCGACCGAGGACATGTTGATAATGCAGCCCTCGCCCCGTTCCAGCATGCCGGGTAGCACGGCGCGGATCGTGCGGATCATGGACTTGATGTTGAGGTCGATGGCAAAATCCAGATCGCTGTCAGGCATCTGAAGGATGGTGCCGCCATGGACCACGCCGGCGCAATTGAACAGAATGTCGACGGCACCGATCCGCGCCACCAGTTCATTGACGGCCGCGGCATCAAGCACGTCCAGCCTATGCGTGGTGATCCCCGCGAAACCGGCCATTGCGGCAAGCGCCGCCTCGTTGATGTCGGTCGCGTGGACGGTGGCACCGGAGCGGGCAAAGGCCTCGGCTGTCGCACGGCCGATCCCCTGTCCGGCGGCGGTAATCAGAACGGTCTTTCCGGTCAGGTCGGTCATGCGGCCCCCTTTTTCTGAATGATATAGATATGTTCGCAGGCGAGCACCGTCTGGTCGTTCTGGTTCAGCACCTCGACCTTTTCGAACAGCCTGCCGTGATCGGCGCGCTTCGGATCGTCCTCTTTCCGGGCGGCGGTGACGCGGGTGCGGATGGTGTCGCCGATGAAAACCGGCCGGATGAAGCGCAGGCGGTCATAGCCATAGGAGAAGGCGGCCGGGTTGATCACCGTCGCCGTCAGCCCGATGCCAATGGCGAAGACCATGGTGCCATGGGCGATGCGTTGGCCGAATTCGCTGTCGGCCATAAAGACCGCATCCATGTGATGGGGGAAGAAATCGCCGGTATGGCCGGCATGAACCACAAAATCGGTTTCCGTGATCGTGCGGCCGAATGTCGTGCGGCTTTCGCCGATCTCGATTTCTTCAAAGTAACGGGTGATTTCCATCAGGGGAGGCTTTCAATCGGTGTGGCGGGCTGGCTGGACGAGGCATAGGCGGCCTCGACCAGTGCCATCGTTTTCCAGGCGTCTTCGGCAGAGGCGATCAGATCGTCCTCGCCGCCGGCGGCGCGTTGCAGGTTGTGCATCCGGCCGGTGAAGGCATCGGGGAACCAGGCGCCCTGAAGCGCCACATCCTGCCAGTCGCCGCCCTTTGGCCTGATCCGCAGGATGTCCGGCTCGCCCTTCGGATAGTCCAGATTGACGCCGAATTGCAGGTATGCGGCGCCCTCGGTCCCGGCCACGCGCATCTCGCAGGCCTGATGCGGGCGGCCGAAATCCCAATCATGGTTGACCGACAGGGTGCATCGAACGCGGTCGCCGTAATCCAGTATGGCCGAGGTCCGGGTCTGCGCGACCTTGTGCGACGGGTGACCGATGGTCTTGGCATGAATGCCTGCTGGATCGCCCAGCATCATGCGTATGCTGTCCAGATAGTGAATCGAATGCATGGTGATCTCGATCCGTGGCAACCCGTCAAGAAAGGCCCAGAGGCTCCACGGGGTGGCCATGACGCCGTGAATTTCGACATCAACGACCTCGCCCAGCCAGCCCTTCGCGATGGCATCGCGCAGAGCCACCATCATCGGTGCGAAGCGAAGCTGAAAATTCACTGCCGCCAGCAGTTTTCGGCTGCGGCAGACCGTCAGGATTTCGGTCGCGCCGGCCAGATCCATGTCCATCGGCTTCTGGATCAGCGCGGGCGCACCCACCGGCAGCATCCGCAGGATTTCGGCATGCGCTGCGGGTGGGGTGGCCAGATCGAAGACGGCATCGGGCACGGCTGCCGCCTCCTCGACCGAGGCGAAGGTGCGATGGCCAAGTGCCGCCGCCTTTTCGCGATCCGGGTCAAAGATGCCCGCAATGTCGTAGCCGCCCTTGGCGTAGGCCGGCAAATGGGCGTCGCGCGTGATCGAGCCCGCGCCGAAAATGACGATGGGCCGGCGGGTGCCGGGTTCGGGCCAATGCTGTTGCAGCATCGAGGCGTCATTCATGGAAGAAAACCTCTTCCATCGGCGCCCACCACTCGCCTTCTTTCGCGCTGTCAAGCGGACGCTGGCAGGGCATGCACAAGGCCCACCAGTCCTGCGTCACCGGATCGGCGGCCATCTTCGCCTGATCGGCCGCCCAATCCGTTCCGTGATATTCGAAATGCGAAAACAGCAGATTTTCCGGTTCGCGCAGATAGATGACATAGTTGCGGATATTGCACTCACTGATCCTGGCCAGCACGCCGGGCCATGCATCGGCGTGCAGCGCCTTGTATTCGGCGATCTTTTCCGGCGCGAGGCCGATCACGGAACCCATGCGGATCACGCGCTGCCCTCCGTGATGCTGCGGTTGAACTCGGCTATGGCGCGGCCGCGGATGGCGTCAGGGTCCCAGTCAATGCCGATGCCGGGGGTTTCGGGGGCGAAGGCCTGTCCGTTTTCGATGCGCAGACCCGATTGCGTAATCTCGTCCAGTTGCGGGATATATTCGATATAGCGGCCGTTCTGCACCGCGCAGACCAGCGACACATGCAACTCCATCAGGAAATGCGGGCAGACCGGAATGTCGAAGCCTTCTGCCATATGGGCGACCTTCAGCCAGGGGGTGATGCCGCCTATCCGGCCGGCATCGACCTGGATGATCCCACAGGCGTCGCGCGCCGCGTATTCGGCAAAATGGCGGATGGAATAAAGCGATTCCCCGATCGCGATGGGGATATTCGTGGCCTGCGCCAGCGCCACGTGGCCGGCGATGTCATCGGCGGGCAGCGGCTCCTCGATCCAGGCGAGGTTGAAGGGATGCAGCGCCTCGGCGCGACGGCGGGCTGTGTCGCGGGCAAAGCCCTGATTGGCGTCGGTCATGATCTCATAGGCGTCGCCCACCGCCTCGCGCAGCGCCGCGATCCTGCCGACATCCTCGGCGATGACGGGCCGGCCGATCTTGACCTTGGATCCGGTGAAGCCTTGCGCCTTGGCGCTAAGCGCATCGTCGACAATGGCCTTGGCGGGCAGATGCAGCCAGCCGCCCTCGGTCGTATAGCACGGTGCCGATGGCCGCGCGCCCCCGGCCATGCGCCACAAGGGCAGCCCGGCCTTGCGGCACCGCAGATCCCAAAGCGCCGTATCGATGGCGGCGAGCGCGATCGAGGTGATGGCGCCGATGGTGGTGGCGTGGGTCAGGAATTCCAGCTCGTGCCAGATCGCCTCGACCTCGGTCGCCTCGCGCCCGATCAGATGCGGGCAAAGGTGATCGGCCAGCAGGCGCATGACCGAGGAGCCGCCGGTCCCGATGGTATAGGAATAGCCCGTGCCCTGTGCCCCGTCGCTGTCGGTGATGGTGACCAGCGGCGTTTCCTGGCTGACGAAGCTTTGAATGGCGTCGCGGCGTTCGACCTTCGGCGCCAGATCGACCATGGCGAGCTCTATGCGTTCGATCCTTGCCATCACGCACCCCTCAGGCTGAGGCCGCTTTCGGCATCGAAAAGATGCGCGCGCGACAGGTCGAATTGGAAATCCACCACCTCGCCGCGTTTCATTACGCGGGGATTCAGCATCCGGCTGGTCCATTCCTGCCCGCCGTAGCGGATGAACAGCAGCGTTTCATTCCCAAGGGGTTCGGTCAGCAGAACCTCCAGCGGGCGGGTCTCGACCTCTGATCCGGCATGAAGCCCGTGGCCGACCGGATAGACATCGTCGGGGCGCAGCCCGAAAATCACCCGCTGCCCTTCGGCTACGCGTCCCCGGAAGGCCTCGGGCAAGGGCAGTTCGGCGCCGTCAGGAAAATGCAGGCGGTCGCCGCGCAATTCCCCCTCGACCATGTTCATGGGGGGCGAGCCGATGAAGCCCGCGACAAAGCGGGTGGCGGGGCGGTTGAATACCTCGTCCGGGGTGTCGGCCTGTTCGATATTGCCGTCGCGCATGATGACGATGCGGTCGGCGAGCGTCATCGCCTCAACCTGGTCATGGGTGACGTAAACGACCGTCGCGCCAAGGCGGGCGTGAAGTTTCTTGATCTCCGTCCGCATCTGGCCGCGCAGCTTGGCGTCAAGGTTCGACAGCGGTTCGTCGAACAGGAACACGTCGGGGCTGCGCACAATCGCGCGGCCCATGGCGACGCGCTGGCGTTGCCCGCCGGAAAGCTGCGCGGGGCGGCGATCCAGAAGCGGCTCGATCTCCAGCGCGCGGGCGGCCTCGGACACCGCGGCGTCAATTTCCGCCTGCGGGCGCTTGGCGATCTTCAGGGTGAAACCCATGTTTTCGCGCACCGTCATATGTGGGTAAAGCGCATAGGACTGGAACACCATCGAGATATTGCGCTGCCGCGGCGCCAGATCGTTGACCAGCCGATCCCCTATCAGGATGTCGCCGCCGCTGATCTCCTCAAGCCCGGCGATCATGCGCAGCGTCGTGGATTTCCCGCAGCCGGATGGACCGACAAGCGCCACGAACTCGCCATCGCTGACGGCCAGGTCGATGCCCTTGACCGCGTGGAAGCCGCCATATCTCTTGTCCAGTTTCGAAAGCGTCAGGTCGGCCATGGTCCTATCCCTTCACGGCGCCGGCGGTCAGGCCGGAGACCAGATATTTCTGTACCGCATAGGTCAGCGCCAGCGCCGGCACGATCATCACCACGGCAAGCGCGCACATGCCGCGCCAGTCGATGGTGAATTCGGCGGTGTAATCCAGCAACCCGACCGGCAGCGTCTTGCTGTTCGTGGACCGCGTCAGCTGCGATGCCAGCGCGAATTCGTTCCACGCGGTCAGAAAGGCGAAGATGCCTGCTGAAGCGATGCCGGGGCGGGCCAGCGGAAACTCGACCGTCCAGAAAGCCTGCCAGCGGGTGCAGCCGTCGATTTGGGCGGCCTCGGCCAGATCGCGCGGAACCTGCCGAAAAAAGCCGTCGATCAGCCAGATGGTGAAAGGCACGTTCATCGCCACATAGGCAAGGATCAGCCCGAAATGCGTGTCGATGATGCCGAGCTTTGCGTAGATGAAGAACAAGGGCAGCGACAGCGCGATGCCGGGCACCGTGCGGGTCAGCATCAGACCCAGAAACCAGCCCGACTTGCCGCGGAAGCGATAGCGCGCGAAGGCGTATCCCCCCGCCATGCCGATCGCCAGCGCGATCACCGTCGAGGTCACGGCGATGATGATCGAGTTGCGGAAATAGTCGATCACCGGAATGCCGCCCGCGCCGACGCCCGAGAACATCGCGACATAGGCGTCGAAATTCAGCTCTCGCGGGATCCAGACCGGCGGCTTGGCCATGATCTCGACCGTGGGCCGAAGGGAGTTCAGCACGATCCACAGCCCCGGCAGGCAGATGATCGCCATGGCAAAGAACAGCGCCAGGTTCAGCCCCCAGCGGGTCAGGCGCTTCCGGATACGGGATGATCGGTTGGCGTCCATGTTACCACTCTGCCGCGATCTGTTCGCGGGCCTGCGCCAGCTTGCGGAAGAAGATGACGGTGAACAGGATCGACAGCAGGATCGCCACATAGGCCATGGCATTGGCCATCCCCATGCGCGCATCGGCATAGCCGGTTCGCGCGATCAACGTCCACAGCACCTCGGTTCGGCCAGCGGGGCCGCCATCGGTCATAATCTTGATGATGTCATAGGCCCGCGCCACGTCCAGCGAGCGGATGGCCATGGCAATGAAGGCGAAGGGCATCAGGAACGGCCAGGTGACATAGCGGAAGGTCTGCCAGGGGGTGCAGCCGTCGACGCGCGCGGCCTCCAGCGGGTCGCGGGGCATCGCCATCAGCCCGGCCAGGATGAAGATCGCGAAGACCGAGGTCGAGGACCAGATTTCCGCCACCGAGATCGAGATGAAGGCCAGTTTCGCGTCGATCAGCCAGGGGATCGCCTGATCAGTCAGACCCAGCGATTGCAGCGCGTTGTTGATCAGGCCGACATTATCGTTGAACATGAACTTGAACTGGAAGCCGACCAGCACCGGCGAGAACATCATCGGAAACATAAGTAATGTGCGCAGGATGCGCTGCCCGCGGCTCGCCCGCTCGATCAGCAGCGCAAGCCCCAGCCCCAGCAGCATTTCAAGGTTCAGTGCCACTGTCAGCAGCAGCACCGTGCGCCCGAACGCCACCCAGAAATCGCCGTCACCCATCAGCCGCGCATAGTTGCGCAGCCCGATGAAGTCGGTGATCGTGTCCGGCCGGGTCAACCGGAACGGCGTCATGCTGGACCAGAGCGACAGGACCAGCGGCAGGATCACCACCGCCGCCAGCACCAGAAGCGCCGGCAGAAGCAGCAGGATATGCGGCGGCAGTCGCCAGGGTTTCATTGCTTGCCGGCTCCGTATCGGATCGGTTGCGGGTCGGGATCGGGCGGGTTTCGGGGGCGGACGGGCCGCCCCCGCATGGGCTTACAACTCGCCCGCGTCCTCAAGAATCGCGGTCGCTTCTGCTGCGGCATCATCCAGTGCCTGCTGCACCGGCTTGTCGCCCAGAATGGCGGCCTGAAGCTCGGGATAGACCGCATTGGAAATCTCGATCCAGCTGGCGGTCGGGGGCACTGCATAGGCACCTTCAGAGGCGACCATGAAGGCGTTCAGCACCTCGCTGCGATAGGGATCGTCCTTGGCGGCTTCGACGACATGATCCCAGACCGCAGTGCGCGACGGAAGCGGACCGGCCGAGCTTTCGAGGATCTGGCTGTCCTGATTGGTCAGGAACCAGACCAGCGATGCCGCAGCTTCCTTGTTGGCGCAGTCCTCGGTCACCGAAAAACCGTGGAAGCCCGACCAGCCGGTGCGCGCGCCCGAACTGCCCTTGGGCGGCGGTGCGACGCCGACATTGCCGGCGACCTTGCTGGATGCCGGGTCGTTGAAGAACCCGGCCCAGCCCGGCCAGTCGAGGTTCAGCGCCACCGTCCCCGAGGCAAAGCCCTGCCCCAGATCGTCCCACAGATAGTTCGGCACACCCGCCGGCACGGCCTTGGCGTTATACAGATCCACGAACCATTGCAGCGCGCGGACGCCGGCCTCGGAGTTGAAGGCCGGGCGGCCCTCGGCATCCAGATATTCGCCACCCTCGGCGCGCAGCATTTCATAGAAGCGGCCGTTGATCGCCTCGTCCTTGCCGGCATATTGGGTGCCGAAGAAATCGGGCGGATTGGTGAAGAACCCGGCCTGGTCGGTAACCTGTTCCCAGGTCTCGGGCGGGGCCAGGTCATAGCCGAACTTCTCCTTGAAGGCGGTCTTGTTGGCCTCGTCCTCGAACAGGCTTTTCTGATAATACATCGCCGATACGTCGAATTGCGCGCGCGGCAGCATGACCAGCTTGCCCTCCAGCGTGGCGCTGGCGATATTGCCCGGCACGAAAGCGGCAATCTCCTCGGCCGGCAGCAGCGCGGCGAGGTCGGTATAGATGCCCGGATATTGCGGCGCGAAGGACGAGTGGTTCGAGCCCACGCACCAATTCAGCTGGCCGGTGGCGATGTCGGACTTGATCTCGCGGTCCAGTTCGAAATGGTTTTTCTTCGAGACCACCTCGACCTTGGCACCGGTCGCCGCCTCCCATTCGGCGATGCGCGCGTAAAGCGGTTCGTATTGCTGGCCGCCGATCAGCTTGGCCTGAACGGTCACGCCGTCAAAGCTGCCCGGCAGGTCCTGCGCCGACACTGTCGTCGCAGCGCACAGGCCGCCCATGACCAAGGCGGTCGTCGTCAAGAGCTTCATGGCTTCCTCCCTTGAGCACCAGGTTTTGGCAAGTTTATTTTGCATCAGTGAGCGCTCTGTTTATATGCAAAGAAATTTTGCCAATTATGTCAAGCTTCTTCTGGCTATCCCGTAATATTTGACGTATATGAATTGAAATATTTGTGGAGAAATAATGTCTGACGATGACCGTTACCGGGCGCCCGCACTCGACAAGGGACTGGACATGCTGGAATTGCTGGCCGAAATCGACGGCGGGCTGACCCAGGCAGAGATCGCCAAAAGCCTCGGCCGCACGCCGAACGAGCTTTACCGGATGCTCGACCGTCTGCAGAAGCGTGGCTATGTGACGCGAATCGATGGTGATCGCTTCGCGCTGACCCTGAAGATGTTCGGGCTGGCGCAGCTTCATGCACCGACACGGCGGCTGGTCAGCTATGCGACGCCCCTGATGCGCAAACTGGCCGAAAAGGCACGGCAGGCGGTGCATCTGGCGGTATTCGACCGCGGGCAGGTTGTCGTCATCGCCCAGCAGGAGGCGCCGGATTACTGGGGCATCAGCGTCCGCGTCGGTTCGCATATCAGCCTGTTCGACACCGGATCGGGCCATATATTGCTGGCCTTCAACACGCCCGAGCGGCGGCAGATGATGATACAGGAAAACCGCATCGACGCCGGCAAGCCCTTTCCGACCAGCCTTGTCGAGCGCTTCAACCGGATCCGCGAACAGGGTTTCGAAAGCATGCCCTCGGCCCAGACGGCGGGGGTCTTCAACCTGTCCGCGCCGATCCTTGCCGGGGACGGCGATGCGATTGCCGCGCTGACCATCCCCTATATTCCGCTGGTCAACACCGCCGACGCGCCGGACATGTCCGATTGCACGCATCTGCTGGTCGAGACGTGCCAGAGGCTGTCCGAAATGGCCGGCATGCGCGAGGAAACGGCCTGAACGCCCATATGCCGGCGAAAGGAGAAGGACATGACCGCCATCCTGGACACGCATCTGCATCTCGTGGATCGCAGCCGCATCAGCTATCCGTGGATCGAAGGCGCGGGTGCACTGGAGCGCAACTGGAGCCTTGACGACTACGCCCCCGAGGCCGCGTCAATGGGCATCACCCGCGCCCTTCACATGGAGGTGGATGTCGCCGCAAACAACATCGCCGCCGAAACTGCGATGATCGCCGGCCTGCCCGCGCGCGACGATCTGTCAATCGCCGGGATCATCAGCGCCTGCCGGCCCGAGCAGGATGACTTCGCAGCGGAAATCGAACGCGCGCAGGCACATGGTCGCATCAAGGGCTTTCGCCGGGTGTTGCATGTGGTGCCCGACGAGGTCTCGCAATCGGAGTTGTTCCGGCAAAATATCCGCCGCCTCGGCCCGGCCGGCCTGCCCTTCGATCTTTGCATGCTGGCGCGGCAATTGCCGCTGGCGGCGGAACTGGTAGATGCCGCGCCTGATACGCAGTTCGTGCTGGATCACTGCGGTGTGCCCGACATTGCGGGCGGCGCTTTCGAAAGCTGGGCGCGTGACATCGCGGCCCTGGCGCGGCGCGAGAATGTCGCGGTCAAGCTTTCGGGCCTGCCCGCCTATGCACGCGAGGGCTGGACCGCAGAAGACCTGCGCCCTTGGGTGGATCACGTCACCGAATGCTTCGGCACCGGGCGCATGGTCTGGGGCAGCGACTGGTTCGTCTGCACGCTTGGCGGCGGGCTGACGCGATGGGTCGAAGCCAGCCGCGCGCTGTTCGGCGGCCATTCCGAAGCCGAACGCGCGGCGCTTTTTTCGGGCAATGCCGAACGGATCTGGAAGTTGCCCGCAGCCTGAGCGGCCTAGCCCCGCTTGAACGTCTCCACGAAAAGCCGGTCCATGTCATCGACGGCGCCCGCGAAATCGCCATCCTTCAGCGCCGCGACGATCCGCGCCGAAGCAGCGTCCTGAAACGGCATGTAGCCGTCATGGCGCGGGCGCAGCGCGGCACCGTCCAGCGTGCGTGCGGTTCCGGAATAGAACGCGCCTGCCTCGTCATCGACGGCGGCATCGGCCCAGGCCTCGCCATGGCCGACCTGCCCGCCGGAACTGACGTAAAGGCTGCGCTGCACATCGGGCCCGGCGATATGGCGGGCGAAGGCGATGGCGGCATCCGGCGCCGCCGAAAAGGCCGAAACCGCGATCCCGGTCCCGCCCAGGGCAGAGCCGCCCACGCCCGCGCCGGGGCTGCTTTCGGGAATATCGTGAAACGACAACCGCTTGCCGGGCGCATCCCGGCGCGCATAGCTGACATAGCCGTAGGTCAGCGGGGCGCAAGCGATGTCATCACCGCTCGCCATCCGTTCCAGCACGTCGATGGGATCCCAGCCGTAGCAGCCGGGATCAACCAGCGCCGCAAGCGCGGCAAGACGTTCCAGCGCCGTGACCCCGGCGGCGCGGTCGACGAACTGCCCCGGCCCGTCAGTGCGGACCGGATGGCCGGCATTCGCAACCAGCGTCAGGAAGGACATCAGGCTGTGGGGCGCGCGTAGCGGAATCGCGACCCGGCCCGAACGCGCCAGATCCAGCACCTCGTCCCAGGTCGTGGGTGCATGGTCGATCAGGTCCGGTCGGATCGCCTGCACCTGGGTCGCCGCGTCGATCGGATAGGCCCATTGCTTTCCCTGCCAGGTATAGCTGGGATAGGACAGCCCGACGCTGGCGCGCGCGATCTCGGGCGCATCGGGCAAGGGCAGCAGGCAACCCTCGGCGGTGATCTGGCCGACATGGGGATGGTCGATGACGATCAGGTCATATTCGCGGGCGAGCTTTTCTACCGGATAGCTTTCGAAATCCTGCAAGGATCGCTTGTCCCAATGGACCGTCACCCCCTGATCACGCTTCCATTCCGCCGAGACGGCAACCATCGGGTCATAGCCGCGCGGATGGTTCCAGGTCATTCCCTTCAGCACCGTCATAGTCCGAACTCCTTACGCAATTGTTCCGTCTGATCGCCGACGCGGGGCGCGGCGCGACTGTTTTTCGGACGGCGACCGTCCAGTGTCAGGGGCGAGCGCGTCGTCTCGATCCGCACGCCATCCTCGCGCGCCACCACCTGCAGCATCTCCAACCGCCTGAAGCCTTCGCTTTCCAGAAGCTGGGGCCAGTTCATCACCTCGGCGCACCAGATGTCCGCGGGCTGAAGGATCGACAGCCAATGCGCGACGGTTTCGCTGGCGAGCTTGTCGGCAAGCGCCGCCTTGATCTCGTCACGGCGATGGAAACCGGCATCCCTCTCGCCCTCGGTCAGGTCAGGCATGCCGAGAAGCGCGAACAGCCCCGGCAGCGGCGTCATCGCCAGCGCCAGATAGCCATCCTTGCATGCATAGACGCCGTAGGGCGCCGACAGATAGGCATGGGCGCTGTTCTTCGCCGCCCGGCCGGGCAGGCGCCGGCCATCGTTCAGATAGGTGGTCAGCACCTCGAATTGCAGATCGACAAGGGCTTCCAGCAGGCTGGTTTCGACCAGCCGCCCGCGCCCGGTCACGCCGCGCCCGACAAGCGCGGCAAGGATGCCCTGGCTTAGCGCGACCCCTGCCATCATGTCGGCCACGGCCAGTCCCATGGGTACCGGCCCATGATCGGCATCGCCGGTCAGCCACATCAGACCGGACCGCGCCTGCGCCAGCAGATCCTGCCCCGGCAGGCCGACCCAGGGTCCGCCCGTCCCGTAGCCGCTGATCGAGCCATAGACGATGCGCGGATTGATTGCCTGCACCGCCGGCCAGTCCAGCCCCATCCGCGCCGCCACGCCTGGACGGAAATTCTGGATCACCACATCGGCCTGCGCCAGCAGCTTCTTCAGCGCAGCAAGATCGCCGGGGTCCTTCAGATCCAGCGCGATGCTTTCCTTGCCGCGATTGATGGCGTGAAAGATGGTGCTGTCGCCGCCAATTTCGGTATCTGACAGATACAGCCGGCGGGACAGATCCCCCTGCCCCGGCCGTTCGACCTTGATCACCCGCGCGCCCAGATCGGACAGCCGCAGCGAACAGTAGGGGCCAGACAGAAACTGGCTGAGATCGACGACAACAAGGCCGGCAAGCGGCAGGTCCTGCGCCCCGCCCATGTCGGGCTGCGTAACTGAGTCGCTCACCGGATCACCTTTGCCTGAGTGAATTTGGGAGAGGATACTAGGTTCATTTGTGCATGACAAGTTTGTATATGAAATCATTCAGATTGGACCTCAGGAGCGCGGCCACAGCTGTCCATCAATACGCCTACCCTTGCCATATCACGGCCCATGATTAATCCATTTACAAATGAATTATTCATATGTAATTAACCGTCAGCGACATGTTGGCGATCAATCTGTCCCGTCCGGTCGCAAACGGAGGAGGAACCCATGAAACTGCACCAGATTGCGGCCCTGCTTTGCGCGTTTGCGCTGCCGGCATCGGCCCAGGAATTCGAGATCAGGCTTGCGCATTCGCTCTCGCCAAGTGAGCCGACCAACAAGGCGGCAGAGTTTTTTGCAGCCGAAGTCGCCGCGCGCACCGATGGGCGTGTCGCCATCACGGTCTTCCCCGCGCAACAACTCGGGTCCGAAAAGGACGTGAACCAGAT
>JBKEBH010000193.1:0-1801 GCA_047973065.1 Paracoccus sp. (in: a-proteobacteria)
ATGTTCATAGTAATCGACCCCCACAATGAGCGCTTTTCGAGACACCTAGAAAAGCTCCCGAATTGCATTCGCGAGCGATCTTCCGTTCCATGCGACTATTTTATCGGCGGCATTCTTAACAACGGCGGACGTCCTCTCTGAAGCCCAGGGCTCTACAGCGATAATCGGCTTGCGATAGTCACCGGAAATCTTGACCTCTTCATTGATCCATTTACTATAACTTGCATAGACACCCGCTAGGATGATTACTCCACTACAACCTTTGATTTTGGCATCGATTGCCGCCCTCAACTGATTGTCCGTTCCATTGGTATGAACCGGATCATTCTTCGGAACTGAGTGATCATAGTACGAAACGCCTTGTTCATTCAAAAATTGGATCATCTTGTCATATGCATCCCCATATTTCCAAGAATGACTAATGAAAAGCCGATAAGTCTTCGACATCTCTTCCTATCCCGCTTGCTACAAATGCGCTCCGAAGGCGACCGAGGTACAACATATAGTTTAGAGTGCTCGCTGTCCAACTCCAATGGCTTTTTTAGAGGTGATCATCAAGGGTTGGTGGATCGCAGAAAGTCACTGCATACAGATACTTAGGGGGAAGACGCTGCGTTCGGCTTGCGGGCGAGGTGTATCCGGTGCAATTTTTCAGGGCACTAGCCGCTGTGAGCTTGATCAATGTCCGCTGTCCGGAAGCGGTACCACGACACCGGCTCACTGACTCGATATCGGCTTGGGACCGACTTCACCCTGACGGTCCGCCGCCTATCCGTCCCATCATATGAGGGTTTCATTCCACCAATTGCGGATCACGGTTCCTGACAGCAATCGAAGGTCGTCGGCATCGCTGCTCTGCAAGTATGTCCGCGACAGCACCCATTTCCGCTTACCCCGAGGGATCAGGGCTTCGAAGCTGCGCTTCGTCGATCCTGCGCCGATAGTCATTCCCGGCTCCGCCAACGATTCCGGGGCCGAGGTCGTTTGCAGCATTTCGGCCAAGATGATCGCACGATCCGTTGGATCAAAAACCTGTATCGGCCTTTGCCCGGCAGGCGTGTCGATCACAGCCTCCCGAACCTCGATCAGCCCATAGATCAGCAGCTTTTCTGCACCATGGAGCGGCAGATAGCCGGAATCCACGGCCATAGTGACCAGAAGCGCGATCAGGTCTTGGTTTTCCTCCGGGCTTAGCGGTTCCACGCCCGGCTCAAAGCTTCATGTCAGATGGCCGCACGCCTTGGTCGGAAATCTGTTCCAGAATCTGCCGGTCCGTTTCCTCCAGATCCTGACGCGCCAGATCGAAGTCGATCAGGCTGAAACGCACGGTCGATTGTCCGGCCTCGGTTTCATAAGTCATAGTGAACACTGCCGAACATTCCGGCGGCGCGACGGCCTCGCGATCATTGTCGAAAGAATAGCCCTGATAGTTGGATCTCGAACAGGGTTCCTCCTGCTGTGGGGCCAGTTGGCCGGATGGCGTCCAGACATATTTGACCATTCTCGCGCCGATGGGATCAGGGCCGACCCAGCTTGGCGGACCATAGAGATCTTCCAGTTGAGCGGTCAGTTCGGCAGGGTCAGGCAGATCAGCGTTCGGTTGCCGCATGTTCCGCCAGATTTTAATGACGCGGCCTTCAAGAACGGGCGTCGCGGTCGTCAGCAGCACTTCCTCATAGGGCTGATCGCCCATCCGGGTGTGCAGGCTGACGCCCATGGTCTCAAAGCCAGTGGTGATATCCGCTTCGAATTGCCGCCCTTCAGGCGAGGTGACGGCCTGCTGCATGATGACCGGGGTCAG
>JBKEBH010000207.1:0-1633 GCA_047973065.1 Paracoccus sp. (in: a-proteobacteria)
TGACATTCAACTCAAGCGCTGGGGTAAGTTGAATGTTGGCCATGTCCAGATTTTTGAGGCTCCATTCGTAGCCCAGCAACCGGTTTTTTTTTAGTTTCAAAACCCTACCCGTACGAATACATTGAAGAGATTGATGTTGATCCAGTTCTCTACAAAGATGGCCACCCAACGGCTCTGTTTGATGAGATAGGGGTAGGTTCTGTCACCTATCTTAGTGGGACTCTCAAAGAACCGATCCACAGGTACAGCATTGAACCGGATGAGCTTGAGGTTGGTTCCATTCTCTACCATGGTGGTACTCTGGTAGATTTAGTCAAGAAATACTCATTTGAGTCAGACCCGCTTGATGTTCACTCTGTCACATATCTGGGTGGCACACTAGATACAGTGGTCGTCAAGTACACAAACTGGCGAGACGCTCTCATGGCAGATGAATTACTTGATGTCACATCAGTCACTTATTTAGATGGTACACTAGCATGACACACATTTGGGTTCCTAAAGTTAAAGTTCTTGAAGCTGAACTCCCTTCGAGCAAAGCTCGTGTCAAAGGATTCTATACTCTCAAGCGACGTAAAGCTGACACTGGAGATTTGATCCAACAAGTTGGCCCATTTGAGAATCTCATCACTGATGTTGGCTTGGATCGTATGGGTGTTAATGCATATGCTCCGTACGGATTTGTAGGTACAGGTACAGCTACCCCTGCCATCACAGACACTCAGATGGGATCATTTGTGCATGGGACTACTTCCGCAGTTCCTGGAGGCACTTGGAACGCGGCTGCAATACGAGGAGGCGCACCTGATTACTGGGTGCAATCTGAAGTAACTTTCAATTTCACTCCTGGACAAGCTACTGGCAACTTGACTGAAGTTGGTGTTGGATGGAACAGTGGAGGCGTGCTGAACACTGGACACCGAGTCTTCTCACGAGCACTGATTGTTGATGGTGGTGGTAATCCTGTCACTCTCACAATCCTAGCGGATGAGTATCTGGAACTCACGTACTCTTTACGTATGTATCCTCCTCTGCTAACTGATTCTACTCAAATTGTAGATATCAGTGGGACTAGCCACACATTTGTAACTCGCGCATTACGTATTACATCAACCCCTCGCATTAACAACAATGTTGTCCACTATGCTGGCAATGAGTTTACACTGTACACAGGAACTGCTGCTGGTACTCCTCCGTCCCTCTCCCCTATAACTGGCAATACCCTGACTAATCAAGGGGCCTACTCCTACCTGGCAGGCACGCTTTCAACATATGTTCCAGGCTCCTACACTGCCGGGGTAACTCTAACAGCTTCTCCATCACAAGGCAATCTCGCTTATGGAATCAGAGGCTGTGCAGCTCACGTAGGAGTATCTGGTTCCAGAGGTCTCACATTCGGACTCCAATCCACAATCACCCCGGCCATTCCAAAGGATAACACAAAAACTCTTTCCTTCGGACAGCAGTTCTCTTGGGCACGTCACTGATGATCCCAGATAATCCCAACATTCGCACCATAGATGCCACTAACAGACACTTGGTGTCAGCCTTCAAATATCCTGACAGCAAAACATCAACTGATGAA
The DNA here is from genome assembly GCA_047973065.1 of Paracoccus sp. (in: a-proteobacteria). Taxonomy (GTDB): domain Bacteria; phylum Pseudomonadota; class Alphaproteobacteria; order Rhodobacterales; family Rhodobacteraceae; genus Paracoccus. The sequence goes on from JBKEBH010000207.1 coordinate 1,586, forward strand.
CTCACTGATTGGGAACTTGGAGGAGTTGCTATTCAAGATCCCAGTCTA
>JBKEBH010000099.1:0-14247 GCA_047973065.1 Paracoccus sp. (in: a-proteobacteria)
ACCTGAGTGGCCGGACGCCTCATAACCCCGTGATTACTGGTCGCTCCAGGGACCATTAGTCCTGTCTGTGTGGTGCAGGATGCGGGTGCTGGCCGACATCTGGTTATAGATTCGATCGACCGTCAGCTTGATCCCCTTGTTAGCCTCTTCGATCCGCGCGAGCTGTAGCGCCTGTTCGCGGTTCGTGACCTCATTCAGATCGAGTCGGTGCTCTGTACGCTGGTTGTTTTCAGAGTTTCGGTTGACGCGCCCTTCAAGGCGAACCAACCAAACTATAGCCCCGAAGATGGCAACCCCGATTGCCCACCACTCTTTTACAGCGTCCATCGCGGCCCCTTCCGGTATCAGTCCCAAGCCGTCAGACCGGTCAGATCGTCAATCCATGCGTTGAGCGCGACCATCTGCGCTGCATCGGGCATGATGGTACCCGCCCAAGCCGCATGCAGCGTCACATAGGACTGCGCCGATTCCGCGATGGTCGCGGCCCCCGGCAGGCCGGCGATATATTCCTGCGGCCAGGCGGTGACAGCGGCGACCTTGCCTGGTTCTGAAGGCGCTGCGGTCAGATCGACGCGGCGCATGACAATGCCCCCGGCGAGGTTGCGCCACTCGAACAGGTAGTCGCCAGCCGCCGGCAGTGCGATCTGGACACCGCCGATACCGTCTCCATTGGCGGCGCGAAATCCGATCTCAAGGTGCGGCCCGCCGCCCCAGTCCCAGACCTCGGCCCGGGCATAGTTGCCGGCAGCGTCGGTAATTCGGAACAGCTCGGCCGAGCTGTTGGTCAGCCCGGTCAGATCGCCTACAGAGATCAGCAGCCCGCCGAAATCCAGCGGGCCGGACGTCGGGGTCACTGCCGCCACGCCACTGATCGTCTGGGCGGCAAAGCTGCCCCCCAGGGCGGTCTGCGGCGCAGCCGCGACAGGCGCGATATGGCCGGGCTCGGCATGCTGGCTGCCACCCCGACCAGCCGGCGCATAGCTGCGGGCAATATCGATGGCCACGGCGCGCAGATAGGCCGCCAGTGCCTCGGTGACGCCATCGGCTGGTTGCGCCGGCATGGCGCTGGCATCCGCGCCCATGACCACCTCTCGGGTCATGCACCAGGCGCAATAGGCGCTTAAGGGGTTGAGCATATAGGGGTGATTGCCGGCACCGACCCAGCCGTCATGGCTGACCGTATCCAGGGCGTGGAAATCGCGATGCGAGGTGACACCGGCCGGCAGCTGGCCGGCCAGATCGTCGTCATAAAAGCGGGCAAACATCAGGTGCATGGGCACGATCCAGAGATCGTCGGCCAGTGCCTCATCCGTCAGACGCGCGCGCAGCACATCGCGGCGATAGCGCAGGGCCTCGTCATAGGCCGGGATCAGCGTGCGCCATGCCGCATCGTCGATCGGCGCCTCGATCAGGCGCGGCCAGGTGCCGGCGAGATAGGGCGCGACGCCCGCCTGCACGGCCGCGCGGACGAAATTCAGCCCGTATTCGATGTCCTGGGTCAGCGCGACCCGATGATCATTGCCGGTCCAGTCGTAATAAGGCCGGGCGATACTGTTGCCTCCGACCGAATAACCCTCGAACAGCAGCATTGCGCCGCCGGCATAGAGGCCGAGATCGCGACGTGGATCGTTATCGGCGCCCCAGTCGCCCTCGTCGCGATCCCAAAGCATTTGCGTGGTGATCTGCGGGCCGATCTGGGTGCCGTCGCCGATGCCGCGATCAATGCTGCCGGCGTAATCTTCGCGGAAATTGAGCGCGACCGTGTGGTTATAGGCGCCCTCGGCAGTGCCGTCCGGACCTCCCCACCACATCGAGGACATGCCGATCGGCAGGCTGTTGCCAACCAGCATGATCGGCGCGGCCGTGCCAATGCCAGCATTCGCGGGCGGCGGCAGAACCACGCCGCCCCGCCGGCGCGTGATTTCGTCGATTTCGAACTGGGGCTCATCGAACAGGAACATCACCGCCCACCAAGAACCTTGATCGTCCCACCAATCCGGCTGGCACTTCGCACCCGCATCGATGTCGCGCTTTTCACCTCCAGCCCCTTGCCCGGCTGAATTTCATAGGCATCATCATCGCTCGCCGGGTCGATAAAGGAGACATAGAGAAGATAGCGCCCAGCATTCTGGACGTCCTGGCCGGGAGCGACGGTAATCGGGTCGCTATAGCTGTCGGTGATTTCGTGGCGTGGCATTTCCGATCTCCATCAAAAAGCCCGCCGAAGCGGGCAAGGCATATTTAGTGCGGTCAGACCGCAGGCGGGGGCGGATCCAGCGCGATCCCGAACAGAACGTCCAGGTTCCAGTCGACCGTTCCCATGTGCGCCTGCACCGCCAACACCACAGGATCGAGGCGGGAAATCTCGGTCGCCGCCGACCAGTCAATCACGGCTCGGGTTATCTCAAGAGGCGTCATCTGCCACAGCGCCGCGACGATCACCGCCGGAAAGCGACCGGTCGCCAGATCCTGAATATCGGCATATGCGAGGCCAGATGAATCGGCGATCTGATGCAGGATCGCCGTCTTGGGCGCCTTTGCCGCCTCGCGCTTGGCCTGCACATAGGCCTCATATTCTGCCATCGTGCGCGGATCGATCCATTGATCGGTCGAGTAATCAAATTCGCACCACGGGCCGGGCCGTGGCGGATATTCCACGAACACGCCTAGATCGGCATCCCAGTAATGAGTGCCCAATCCAACACCCCCCGGCGCCTCAACTGCCGGCAGGGTGCCGCCGATGACCGGAAAAACGTCCGGCGCACAAACGCCGGCCTGAACAATCACCGGGCCGTCTAGGACAACATAACGCATCATGGGATTACCTCATTGTATGCAGCGCGGAAATAGTGCGCAGATAAAACGCTGGATCCCCGCGATAACTACCAGACTCAAACCTTGTCGCAGTAATCTGAAAAGTAGTGATCCCGACGTCAAGATTTTCGTCTTCGAACGAAAACCCTACAGAAGTCTGAGTGCCATTGTTTGCGGATGTGACGGGTAAGCTGACTATTGTGACGCCATTGCGCTTAAGGTGAAGCATCGCGATTGCCTCATACCGGAAACCACCCAATTGCGCCATGAAATCGATTTTTGTGGGCGCGCCTTGGCGATTAATTATTACGTGGCACAGCCCGCGCTCTGGATCCCCGTCATTTATTCGAATTAGGTTATCCAGCGTCGCAGATGCAGGGATCGTTACCGAATTGCCCGCGAGATGAATTGTTTCAAAGCTACCCACCCGGATAATGGCTGTGTCCATATAAACCGCATTATTGGCGACATAGAACGGAACCTGTCTGGGCGCATTGCCCCCGGTCCCGGTGACCACCGCGAAACGATCCGCGACCACGCTGACCTGACTAACCCCGCCGGATCGCGCATCCAGATAAAACGCCGCCGTGCTGTTGGTCGAACTGTTCGATGCCTCGGCCATCAGGCCGATCCGGGTCAGCGCATCGTCGCCTGCAGCGACAGAGGTCACGCGCATCAGCCCGCTGGCGCTGGCCCGATTTGTGCGCGCTGTAACCGCACTGGTCGCGCCGGCCATTGCCGCGTCAGCTTCGGTCCGGGTGTAGCGATTGGACAGCGCCGTGGCATGCGATGCCAGCATACCATCAACCCCGTTAAAGCGACTGTTCGCGGAGGCCACATAGGCCGTGAATGCACCATCGGCATTGGCCTGCGCCTGCCGGACCTCGGTGAACTCTGCATCCGCCATGAAGTCAAAGCCGAGCAGGCGCTCAACCGAGCAGTTGGTGATATAGACGCGATTTGCGCCGGTCCCATCGTTGCCAAGACTCAGGATCGCCCGCACCTTGACCGCGCCGGTTGGGGCAACAACATCGCGGCGGCCTTGAATATGCCATGCCCCAACTTGGCCGGACTTGATCCCGAACGCCTGCGACAAAAGCGCGCCCGCATCGTCCTGAAACTGCACCCAGAACGAGCCACTGGGCGCATCCGTCTGCTGAAAGAAATGCGCACTGATCGCGAATACATCGCCCGGCGCGCAATCATACCAAGACGTCATGCGCAGCCCCGCCGCCCCGACCGGGATCGAAAACGACCGGCCGGCCGGCATGGCGTTAAGTACTGCAAATTCAGATCCAGAGTCCCGCGCGACCAGATCCGCAACCGACCCTAACCCACCAACCGGCCAGAAGGTCAATGCCTCATCAAAAACCGGATCGCGGACAACCTGCCGCCGCCCAAAGGTCGCGGTCATGCGCTGATCGACCTGCGCAATAGCTTCCTCGGCATTAGTCAGCGCCGTCTGCTGGGCGGTGATTGCCGCCGCGTTCGTCCCGGTCGTGGTCTCGACGGTATCCAGACGGTCGGAAATAGCCCCGTCAGCGGATGCCCGAGCGGCAGCCTCGGACGCCACTGCCGCGTCGGTGGTGTCAAACCGGGCCAGCGCCTGCGTCTGGAACGTCGATAGCGCCGAATCCGTGCTGGCCTGCGCCGCCTCAAGCGCAACCACCCGCGCCAGCACCTCGACATTGACCGTCGATGCAGACACCCCGGTTACAAACCATGAATCCCCCGTCCCCGGATTGTCAAAGGTCAGCAAGGCACTGGTTGCCGCGTCAGGCGGGTCGAACTGATGGGTGATGACCTGCCAGACGTTCCGCTGGAAACCCAACGTGACCACATCGGGCGTGCCTATCGGATCGCCCGATCCATCCAACCATTCGGCCGTCAGTTCCACCTGCCTGTTCGCCGCCTGGCCGTTCGGCCCCGCTATCGAGAAGCGTACCTGAAAGCGATCATCGGACGATACCGTGAAGGCCTGCGACTGCTGAATAATGCTGCCGCCATAGGACACTTGCCTGACGTAATCGGTCGGCGCGGACTGAACCAGAGGGATGGTCGATGTTGCCTTTTCGCGGATCGCCCCGCCGCCGGTCGCGGTCCAGTAGGACATGTCGCCGGTCGCGAAGTCGCCATTCTGGATCAGATCGGCGCTGGTCAGCGCTGCGGTCAAGTCAGCGATCTCCCCGGCCATGGCCATAAACTGACCCTGAACGGTCACGTCATAGTCCTGGATGCCGGTTTCGATCTGGCCCGGGATTGCAGCCAGCCCCTGCGTCAGCTGCAGCTCGACCGCATCGATATCCTCGCCCAGATCGTCGCGTGCCGCCCGCACCCGCAGGTCCACATCGTCGCTCAGCGCGGCAAGGTCGGCAGCAACCTGATCCGTAATGCCGCCCATCTCATCCAGCGTGGTCAGGATGTCATCGGCGATATCATCGCGACCGAGGCGGATATCGGGCGTTGCGGCGGGCAGCCACCCGGACCATTCCGAGCGCGGATTGATCTCTGACAACAGCCGCGCGCGCACCTCATAGGACTGCATCGGCAGCACGTCCATGATCAGCCACCGATAGGGCTCCCCGAACGGCCGGCTGACATCCAGAAACGGGATCCCCTCGCCCGCCCGCCGCACCTGCAACTGAATGTCGGTAACGCCAACCTCATCGCCATCGCAGATCACGCGCAACGCCGCCCGGCGCGCTGCGCCGTTCGAATCCTGAACCGCAACCCCGAGAACCGCCAGGCCGCTGATCACCTGCGCGGGGATGACCGGTACCACAGGCGACACGACCGTGCTTGGCAGTTCGAAATCGCTCGACCAGTCATAGTCACCCGGATCGACCTCGCGCAGCGTGACCATGACATTCATTGCGGGCATCGGATCGACCTGTTCAACGATGAACAATTTGTTGTCGTATCCGTTTCGGTTGCTCGACCATGCTACCATGTCCACCAGTGGCTCAAGCGCGATAGCCTCGGGCGACAGGTAAAACTGATGCACACGCATCCTGCGGTAATCGCGCATCTGCGCGCGCATCAGCCGCTGCACCTGGTTTCGATACGGCGCCGCCGGATAGCTGATCGAGGTCGGCAGATAGCGCCCATTGTCCGCAGTCTCTGCGTCAGCATCGACATATTCCGGGGCGTCCTTGCTGGACCATTTCTCGGCAGGTTCAGGGTAGGTCGCGGAAAGCGCGTTAAACGTTTCTCCCAAGCTGTTGAACGGCTTGTAGCTTTGTCCTTCTGTGATCAGAATGCTATCATCGGTGAAAGCAAAAGCCGCCGCGCCCGGCAGGCCGACTATCGGCTTGAGCATGCCGCCAACCTCGGCGAAGCGCATATTTGCCGCCCGGCCGATTTCCTCCAACACATCTGCCGGCGTCATATCTGCGCTGATCTGCAAGCCACAGCGAAACGCCGGCTCGGCGCCGCCCTCTGCCAGCGTGACCGGCGCATCGCAGGCATTCATCGCCGCGAACCACTCCGCTGCTGGCAGCCGCCACGCCGGCAGGTTTCGCCCGCCGAAAACCCACTCATCCCCGACATAAATGCCGCGGGCGATGTTATAGGCGATCACGGCGGGGTTGCGCGACGACGCATAGGAAGACCTGTCGCCCCAGCGATGCGCGCCCGCGCCACCCGCCGAGTCGTCCAGACGCGGATCATACATGGGAAGCGCCTCGGGCTGGCATAGCAGCGCCGGCCGGGCCGTCATGACCTCGGGATCATAGTAATAGGTCAGCACCGCATAGGTCTTGCCCGCGCCGACCATATCTGCGGTCCATGGGTAGTCCGGGTCGGCGCCGAATCTCGAAACAAGAAAACCGTCCGCCACAGTCTGAGTGCCGTCGATCAACTTGACCCAGCAGCGATCCCGCTCATTGGAAGACCCCACGCCTTCGGAGAAATTCTTGACGGGATATCCCATCAGGTCGGCGCCCTGCATGGCGGGCTGATCCCACCTGATATCCCCGACCTCATCGTTGAACCATGCCGCGAAAAGGCCCGGCTGAGGCAGCGCGGAAACCTCGATCACCTCGGTGACATAGCGCGTGCCCTTACCCCAGCTTCCGACATATTTCAGCTTTCCGGCCGTCACATAGTCGCCGACGATGAAAGTCAGCGGGGAGTCGTCGCCAAGCTCGACATCGAACTGCACGTTGATCTTTGGCTTGCCAGCCACGCCCTTGGCAATTGCCGTGGACAGCAGGTTAAAGCCCAGGCCGATCCCGATGCGCAGCAGGGCCGCGCCTACGCCTCCCGCAGCCAGTGTGCTGCCAATCCAGGCGACCGCCGCAGCGACCGGGCCGGCATGCGCTGGCGAGGCGATGGCCATGGCCGCCGCCGCGAGAATGAGAATTTTCGTCATGAATTATCCGACCCTGAAAGCCCGGCGCATGTCTTCGCGCGGGCGGCGCCCGTGACCATCCTCGGTCATCACGATCAGGCCACTGGCATCGACCACGCAAAGCGCTTCGGCCACCGGGCCATCCGCACCCAGCAGACCGATATCGCCGACATTGGCGAAGGCTGGCGGCACCTCGGGCAGGACCGAGGCGACCATATCGCCCAGGGCCGCGAAACCGCCACTGCGCAGCACCCGCGCAGCCCCCAGGGGCGTCGCATACCGGCCACGCCACGGCCCGGCGAGATCGACGCCGGTAATCGCCACGATCGCGCCTGCCGCCAGCCCCAATGCACAATCATGCCGCCCCCATGCATGCGGATCGCGGCGCTGGCGATCCATCTCGGCGGCAAAACGGGCGCGCCAATCCGGCAGGCGCTTCAGCGTCGCTGTCACGGTCAATCCCCCTTATACCACTGCACGCGCCGGGATGAGATGGTGCTGCCATATTCGCCGAACCTGTCACCGGGCGCGCGGCGCTTTTGATGCGCATCCGACGATTTCGCCGGGTTGATCGCGGTCAGCTGCGCCATCATCTCGGACCTGACGGCATAGCTGATCTCACCGTCACCGCCATAGCCGGGTGTGCTGATCGGCCCCTCATCGATAACCCCCACCCACTCAAGCTGCGGCATGCTGGCAAATGCCCCGCCCACCATGCTGGTTACATGGATCTCGACATAGGCGAGCCGCGGGTCGAGCCCACGCGCCAATTCCTGCGCGGCCGGTGCGATCTGCGACATCGACACGGTCACAGCCCGGTCGGTCAAGCCACCCACACGCGTCAGCCCCTCGACAGCCAGCCCGGCACCACCCAGATATGTCCTGCTTGCGCTGCCGCCGCCGGGCAACGGCACGGTCACCGCGATATTCTCGCTGCGCGACCAGAAGCCCATTGCACTGTCCGCGCCGGTGACCCGGTCCCTACCGACAACCCACATGAAATAGACCGGGGCGATTCCCTGGTTGCGGGCATCCTGGGCCACGGTGCTGAAACCACTATCGTAGGTTCTCATCTCCTTTGCACCAGGGTCAGAGAGGCGCCCGAGCCATAATCACCCAGCTGCCAGGCATAGGGCGTATAGCTGCCGACACGGGCGCGCAACACGGGCACCCCCAGGACGACTGCCACCCCGGCCGCCAGGGATTGCGGCAGCGGTGGGTTGATCGATATCTGCGCGGTCTGGCCCGATCCATTGGCAACCAGCGTTTCGGCGAATTCCCCGAAATACAGGCTTGCCCCGCCGCTATTGATGCTCAGGCGATCACCTGCCATCACGCGATAGGCCGCCGGCAGCCCCGCTAGCGCGATGGCGTTGCGCGCGGCGCTGATCGAACCGACTGTCACGCCCACACCAGGCGCCCCACCCCCCGCAGGCGCATATCGCGGATCCGCAAAGAGCATCGATTTCATGGCGCCAAGCGCATTGACCTTGGCATTCACCTCGCGCGCCAGGGGCCAATTGCAGTTCGCCAGCGCAACGGTCACCTGCCATAGCGGGTCATCCATCTCCGCCGCCCATCTTTGGCCGCCGCCAGATCCCGATGCTTCCTCGAAACGGAGCTGGTCAAACTGACAGCTTGCGATGCGAAGAATGCTCGACAGGAAGGCAAGCGGATAGGGTTCCGTCAGCGCCATCAGTCCCTCCTCGGGTTGAGTTGATATTGCCGGATCCTGCTGGGGATCGAGGCGCTTACCGCCCGGCCCATCGATTCCGCCGCCATGCCGGCGCGCTCATCCACGAAGGCGGTAAGGTTGCCCGTGTCGGGATCGACCCCAACCGTGACACGGACCGATTGCATGCCACCGGAACCATCCGCCATCCGCTTCGAAAGGCCCGCCGGAAACACCTTGGACCCGGACGGAAGCTGCACGATTTCCTCGCCGCGCTCATTGATCTGGGTAAGTCCGCCCCGCCAGTGACTGGTGCCATTGGCATTTTCGCCAAGCAGGCCACCAACCGATTTGATGAGACCGGCCCCCCAGGACGTGCTGCCCAGAAGGCCGAGCATGCCTTTCGCAAACTGAACCTTGGCGATTTCGGCCAGCAGGTTCGCCAGCGCCTGCTTGGCGGCATCCACACCGTCCAGAATACTGCCGAACAGGTTTCTGAACGCGTCCTTACCCTTGTCGACGGCCTCTTTCGTGCGGTTCAGCGTATCGATCTGCTCGTTAAGGGCAGCAATGGATTTCCCCGCCTGAGACGCGGCCGAAACGCCGGCTTCCTTCTGATCGCCCCAGATCTTGGCCTGCAGATCAGTCATGCCTGCGGTTGCGCTGAGCTTTTCCAGATCTTCGCGCAACCGCTTCATCACCTCCTGCAGAGGTGACAACTTCGCTGCCGCGCCCGAGGCGGACTTGCCGGCGCTGTCCAGCGCCTGCGACAAGCCACCGCCGACCGCGCCACCTTGGCCAGTCATGGCTGCCGCCGCTGCGTTGGTGCTGGCCGTCAGTTCGGCAAGCTTGGCCCGAGCGGGCGCGAAGGCATCGGCGACGATCTGACCAGCCTCTTCCGACTTGGCTGCGGCCTCAGATGACGCTGTCGCGACCGCCTGCATGGTGCTGTCCCACGCATCGCCAACGCCATCAGCCATCGCGCCGACTTTCATGGCCGCGCCATCAAAACCGGCATCCTTCAGCGAATTTCCAATCCCGACAAGAAAGCGATACCAAGCATTCTGGAGATCGCCGATAAGCGCGAAAAAATCAGCCTTTATCGATGCCCACACCGCCGCAAGGCCGGGCGGGATAGCCCCAGCGCTATCGATAATGCCGCGCCAAACCAAACCGGCCAGTTCACCAAGCGCCTCGAACGCCCCACCGATGCCGCCCGTGGCCTTGATCAGGTTCGCAAACCAGATCAGCACACGGGCGATGCCGCCAATGGTGCTGTCCCATAGCCACTTCAAGGCCGAACCAAGCCCGGTCACGCTGTTCAGCCACGCGCCGCCGGCACTGATCACATCCCAGATACCCCGCACCAGCGCCGAAACGACGGTAATGAACGCGCCAACAACCTCAGCGATCCAGCCAATAGCCCGTGCCAGGGCGTCGAACAGCTGCCGCAGTGGTGCGCCGGCCTCGAACATCGACACGAACCCGCGCGCCAGAGCCTCAACCACTGGCGCGAATGCCGCACCCAGCGAGTTCTTGAGGCCGATCATAACCACGCCAACCTCGCGCAGCGCCGTTTTCATCGACGCCAACTTGGCGACGGTGTCATTCCCCATCACGCCACCAAGCGCCGCGAGACGATCCCCGTATTCACGGGCAAGCTTACCGCCATTCCGCAACACCGGCAGCAGCGCGGTGCTGTCAGACGCCATCGCCTCCATGAAGAAGGTGAAGTCCTGCTGGTTCACATTGGCTTTTTCGAGGCTATCGACGTAAAGCTGCAGCGCCTGCGGGCCGGAAAGGTTGCGAAACTGCTCCGCCGTCACGCCGACCTTGGGCGCAATCCGTTCGAAAAAGTCAGCCATCGGGCCGCCGCCGGTCGCGACAAAATCGCCAACCCGGTCGTTCACATCCTTCAGGATATCCGAAAACTTCTCCTGCGATATGCCCGCTTGCTCAGCAGCATATGCCATCTTCTGGAATTCTTCGGGCGCGGCATTCGCGATCCGGGACAGGTTCTGAATCTCGGCCGCCGTGTTGATCGCCGACACGGACATTGCGCCCAGGGCGGCAACGGCAGCGGCAGAGGCGGCACCGGCCGCCGCCGCAACGCCTGCACTCATCGCCGTCAGGCCCGCCTGCAGCCGCCCCACCCCGGGAATATCGCCGATCGTATCAAGGCGCTTGTTCAGGTTCGCCGCAAATTTTGCGGCCTTCCCCTGCGCCTGCCTGATCCCAGTCGTGAACGCCGCACTGTCCAGCCCCAGAGAGACGAACAGCGACCCGATTGCTTGAGCTGCCATGAGGTGCACCTTTCACAAGCACCCCACCGGGCGCTGTCAGATAGTCGTGTCTGGGGCAGGCGCCCGCCGAATTCCGCCGGGACCGAATTCGAAGAAGACAGTCCCGAAATATCGTTCCGGATACCCGCCCTTTTCACACATAAGGATAGCCCGGCGCGCTGCTTTATATGCCTGTTCGGCCGCTTCGCCGCGCCCGCCGGAATAGCCCACCATCGATATGGAGCCCTTATTCACCCTGCCGGCGCTATCGAAGACCGAGGCAATCGTCACAGTCACCCTACTCGCTTCGGAACTGAGGCCTCCCCGGTTCCAACAGCCACCGATAGCCCTGTCTTCCTCTTGAGGCATCGCCGGCAAGGCAGACAGGACAAGCGCCGCAGTCGCAATCAAAATTCGCATGCATGTCACTCCATGTTTCCCACATGAGGTGATCACGGGTGCCGGCGGGCACGTCAAGGGCGCCCGCTCCCCCGCCCCAACGCGCGGTCGACCTTGTCCCACGCCGCATGAAAATCCCTGACCCGCTCAGAGCGGCTCTTGGCGACATCCCGGTGTCCGACAAAATCCTTCAGCGACACCGGCTTTTTCAGATGCGGCAGCATGGCGCCCCACCAGACCAGCTCGCGCTCACGCTCGATGCGCAGCGCAGCACCGTCCATTTCGACCAGGTAGAGGCGCGGCGTGATCTCCCAGAACCGCGCCGGGTCCAGCCCCGCGCCAATGTAATGGCGCAGGGCCGCAGCGACATTCAGCGCTTCCGCTTCGCCGGCCGCTCGCCGTTTCCCACCGCAGCCGGGAAGGCTCCCTGCATCAGCCGCGGGACAATATCGGGATCACTGGTCAGCATATCGTCGGCCAGTTCTTCCGCCTCGGACGGCGGCATGCGCTCACCCTTGACCAGCGCCTTTGCGACGATGCCGATCATCAGCCGCAGCGGCGGCGCCTTTCCCTCCGCAGGTTCAAGGCGCGAAAGAAAATCATCGCCATATTCGTCCTGAAGATCCGCAAGGACGCCCCAGGTCAGGCGCAGCCTGTAGTCCTTGCCGTCGAAGCTGTGGTGCAGTGTGCCGGTAATATCAGCCATGGATCACCTCACGGAACCAAGGGGCGCGGGTTCGTCGGGCGCCGCTCGAATACCTTGAGCGACAGCGCGGCCATGCGCTTTTCGCCGACGGAGCCCTGCGGCGTGAACGTGTTGACATAGGCGCGATAGGTGCGGCGAATGCCCCCGACATTGAATTCCACAAGGAAATCCTCTTTCTCACCGGTTTCGGTGAGCGTCGCCAGCTCGTCCAGCAACAGCTGCGAGGAATGGGTCGGCCAGTATTGCAGATCCTGCGACCAGTCCGCAGCCGACATCAGGCCGGGGATGGTCTCGCGGTTGCGCCCCGGCGACTGCATATGGGTCACGTCGATGTCGTCAGGCGTGCGCTCGGGTGTGTTCAGTTCCTCGATGCCAAAGACCTGCGTCCACGCGGTGACGGTATCACCCGCCGGCGTGGTCGGACCGATCCACAGTTCGTCATTCCAGGCAACCTCGGCCTGTGAAGCAAGTTCAGCCATGATCCGGCCTCCATGTGATGATGTAATCCTGCGTGGTGCGGAACGGCCTGCCCTCGGCGCCGCCCTCGAAAACCTCGCGCTCGGCATCAAACAGGATCAGCCGGATATCGCCGGCACGCGTCCCGTTGATCTCCCCCCTGACCGCGCGGGACAGGGGGCGTGCGGCAGGCCGGTCAGCAGCATAGCTGTCCACCTGCACGCGATATTGCCAGAATCCGCCAGCGCCCTGCATATGCGGATGGTCCGTGGCGCTGATGATGTTCAGCACAAGATAGGGCAAGGCCGCGTCCTGCGGCGCAACGCCCCAATATATCCGCCCGGACACCAGCGCCCGAACCGCTGCCGATCCGGCCAGCAGTTGCCAGAAAGCCTCATCCATCCGATCAGCCCCTCGCCCCGCGCCGCGCCTTGCGTTTCGCCGCACGGTCAATCGCGGCCCACAAAAGTTCGCGCAGACGTTCGATGGTCGGATCTTTCTCCGCATCCCACGCCGGACGCATGAACGGCTGCGGCGCGGTGCCGGGATGTCGCGCCCCCTTGAACAGGCCACCATTCAGGCGCGGCGCCGTGCCAAATTCAACAAGATGGCCGTGCCGTCCCCGATCACCCTTCAGATAGGATGGGCCCATGAACACCTCGACAGCAGAGCGCTGATCCTTGGACAGCTTTTTCAGGCTGCGCATCTGGCGGCCGTCGAGTCGGTTTCCGATGATGATACTGTCCCGGAGCGCACCGGTATCCACCGGAGCCAGCTCCTTCGCCTTGTCGCGCATCGGCTCTACAGCCTTCCTCAGAGCGGCGCGAGCCACGCGCTTCCCCACCGCCCCGCCCAGATTCGACAAGGACGCCTCAAGCTCCTTGAAGCCGGTAAGCCGAACAGTGTTCTTCACGGGTCGAGCCTCGCCTGTGCGGTGATTTCCAGATAGTCGCGCCGGCCCAATTCCTTGATGCCGACGATGTCGAAGGTCAGGGACCCTTCGGTGATCGTGTCGGCAGGTCGGATGTCTCGTGCGGCCACGCTGGATACAACGATGAACCGTGTAGCCAAGGTGGACATGACTGTTCCAGAAACCGCCTTCTCACCGTCGCTCACATCCTTGCGGGCAGCCCAGATGACGCAAACCGTGGCCCAAGCCCCGGTTGCGCCGAGCGGGCCGTTCGCAATGGATCTGCGCCGGATGGTGATGCGGCGATCGAGAACGGCCATCAGCACACCACCCTTGGCCGCTTGTAGCGCGACTGGCGCAGCAGCGCGCGAACCCCGAAGCTCATCTGCGGCCCGCTATATGCCTGTTCGACGGTGATGCTTGCCTCGCGCCATTCCTTGACCAGCAGGATGATGGCCTGCCGCAGGCGAGGCGGGGTGCTGGCCGAGGTCGGGCCGTATCCGACCCGCAGCTGCACCGCATCCCCTTCGAACTCCCCGCGTATGAGACGCGGCTCATCAAAGGGTGTCAGCAGATCCGCGCCCAGGGCACCGATCAGTTCGGCGACCGGCGCGCAGGGCAGCCAGAAGGTATCCCAACCGCCTGCCGGCAGATCGA
>JBKEBH010000216.1:0-2524 GCA_047973065.1 Paracoccus sp. (in: a-proteobacteria)
CGATATCGCAGCGGCGATGATCACCAGCGGCGTCGCGCGGGAATATTGCCGCTATTCGATCAATTATTACGGAACATGCTGATCCTTGTCGTGTCGAAGCACAACTGTCGAACTCGGCCCATACCTGCAGTTTGGTCGCGATCCAGCCTGTGTCCGCTTCGCGCCTTCATTGCGGACGTTTTGCCCAAGCAGTTCAGGTTCCTGAAAGCTGCCGACAAATTTCGGACGGATTGCCGGAGCGAATTCATGGGCTCCACCAACTATTCGCGATATTTCATGCTGTTTCCTCCCCATCAAATCGGGGTAACTAAACAGCTGAAGAATCGAAAAGATGCTCGGCTCGGGAGAGATTTTGAAAATTTACGCTGTATCGATCGAGAATTTTAGAGGCATCAGTTCAACCAAGCTGGTTCTGCCCGATCATGCCGTCCTCATCGGCGACAACAATACCGGCAAGTCCTCCGTTCTTGAAGCCATAGATCTTGCGCTTGGGCCGGATCGACTGAGCCGCCGGCCTCCTGTCGACGAGCACGATTTCTATGAGGGCAAGTATCTGCCCGTGACTCCAGCTTCAGCCGAGGATGGCGCAGCGCCAGCAGAGCCGCAGCCCGCCCCGCAAATCACCGTAGAGGTCACGATCATTGGGCTGTCGGAGGAACAGGAAGCCCGGTTTGGCGGCAATATCGAGTGGCTTAATGTCGAAACCGGAGACTTCTTCACGGAAGCAAATCCCGCTGCCGTGGATGCGGTGAACATCAAGGCGGCGCTGCGCGTCACCTTCATCGGCGCATATGACGGCGACGAGGACGATTTCGTTGGCAATTCCTATTATACGCGCAGCCTGACGGAGGAAGAAACTCCCGTACCCTTCTCCAAGAAGGACAAGCAGCATTGTGGTTTCCTTTTCCTGCGCTCGCTGCGCACGGGCTCGCGTGCACTCAGCCTGGAACATGGCAGCCTGCTCGACATCATCTTGCGGCTGAAGGAAATCCGGCCGCAAATGTGGGAAGGCACTATCGGCACGCTCGCCGGATTCGATGTCGCGAGCGATCCCGCGATCGGCATTTCGGGCGTGCTCGAGAGCATCGACAAGTCGCTGAAGAAATATGTGCCTCGGGAATGGGGCGTGAAACCGCATCTCAAGGTCTCGAACCTCACGCGCGAGCATCTGCGCAAGGTCGTGACCGCCTTCATCGCCACCGGAGATGGCGCACATGCCGCACCCTTCTTCCGGCAGGGTACCGGCACGATCAACATGCTGGTGCTGGCGATGCTGTCGCAGATCGCCGAGGACAAGCAGAACGTCATCTTCGCGATGGAGGAGGTCGAGACCGCGATTCCGCCCTACGCCCAGAAGCGGATCGTTCACGAACTGCGCAAGCTGGCGGCCCAATCGATTGTCACCTCGCACTCGCCCTATGTTCTTGAGGAGTTCAAGCTCGACGAGACCGTGATCCTGTCGCGGGCGAATGATGGCATTCTCAAGCAGGCGCAGATCGCGCTGCCCGACAGCGTGAAGCACAAGCGCTATCGCCAGGAGTTTCGGACGCGGTTTTGCGAGGGCCTGCTGTCGCGGCGCGTCCTCATCGCCGAGGGCGCGGCCGAGGCGAGTTCCTTTCCGGTTGCGGCCCGCCGGCTCTCTGAACTGAACCCAGAGGTATATGCCTCGCTCGAAGCGCTCGGCATCTGCATTATCGATGCGGGCACCGAGTCGCAGATCGCCGATCTCGCCGGACTCTATAAGGGTCTCGGCAAGAGGACGTTCGCACTGTGCGATAAGCAGACCGAGCCCGCGAAGGTCGCAATCGAAGCCCAGGTCGAGCGCCTGTTCATGCATGAGGAAAAGGGCATCGAGGATCTGATCCTCAAGAACACGACCCAGGCCGCGCTTGAGCGCTTTTCCGATGCGCTCGATTGGCCGCCGCACCTGTTGCAGAAGTTCCCCAATCCGAAGACCAACCTGATCGCCGCGCTGAAGGAGTATTTCGGATGGGCGAAGGGCAACTGGGGGATCGCGGATTTCCTTGGCCAATGTTCCGAGGCTGAAATCCCGTCGTGGATTCGCGACGCCTGCGTGACCCTCAAGGCGCTCTGCGATCCGCCGCCCGCGCCGCCGGCGCCTCCGCAGGGGAATGGTCAGGCCGCCGCCGTCGTGCCCGTCGAATAGAGGGACGGATGGTCGACCTGTCTCCCGCGCAGAAGGGTGTTCTGACCGCCGACGGGCACCAACTCGTCGTGGGCGGGCCTGGCTCCGGCAAGACCACCGTGTCCATCCTGAAGGCGGCGCAGATCGCCTGCGAGAAGCTCAAGCCGGGGCAGCGCATCCTGTTCCTGAGTTTTGCGCGCGCGACGGTCTCGCGCGTCTTCGAAGCGATCGACGAAGAGCGGTCCGTGACGAAGGAGGAGAAGACGAGGATCGAGGTCGATACCTATCACTCCTTCTTCTGGCGCATTCTCAAGGCGCACGGCTATCTGGTGGGGTTTCCGCGCCGCATGGCAATTCTGACGCCGCCGAATGAGGCGA
>JBKEBH010000251.1:0-5231 GCA_047973065.1 Paracoccus sp. (in: a-proteobacteria)
TTGGCAGGCAATGGCACGCATGACTATTACATCAGCCGTGCGAAAGCAGCGCATGTTG
Source organism: Paracoccus sp. (in: a-proteobacteria) (assembly GCA_047973065.1). Lineage (GTDB taxonomy): Bacteria > Pseudomonadota > Alphaproteobacteria > Rhodobacterales > Rhodobacteraceae > Paracoccus. The sequence continues at coordinate 59 of JBKEBH010000251.1, forward strand.
AGGTGATTGACGTTGTCGCTTATCGTCAAGCACCGGGTATTGTGAACGTGATTGTGTGGGGCAGTGATGAGGCAATTAGCGCAGTGCGAATAGCGCTAACCAGTGAAGCCAGCGAGTTACTAGGTGTAACTGTTAATGTACTACCTGCCGAGTTTGTAGAGTTTGATATAAGCGCAACTGTAACCGTTGAAAACCACGCCCCGCTTAATGTTGCCGAGGTACTGGAAACACAACTAAGAGCACAGGCAGACGAGGCTCAAGCATTCGGCGAGATGCTGAGCATTAGCCAAATCAGCGCATGGTTACACGCACCTGATTACGTTGATAAAGTCACTATCAGCGAGCCAATGGCCGACATTGTGCCAAATCATGATGCGCTTTGGGAAATAGGCAGCGTTGAACTGGAGGTAATCTATGATTAATAACTCATTGCTACCGCCAAACGCAACAACTGACGAGAAGCTGTTAGAGCAAGGGTTGCGCATTGCACCACCGCTCTACCCGCTAGCTGATCAGTTATTGCAATTACGAACGGCTCGCCCTGAATCATTAGCTAACTGGATGGCAGGCGAATGGGGCATAGCTCAATTTCGTACATATTTTAGCGATAACACTACGTTTTTTGATGCGACACTGCCTTGGCTACAAATGCGGGGCACAGCTGCTGCGGTGAAAACCGCTTTGGGCTGGTTAAACGTCAGTGCTGAATTGGATGTTGAGCATTTCTATCTGCATATTTCATTAACCACCCCATATTACGGGGCTTGGCGGGATTTTAACCGTGCCGTTCGTCAATCCATCCCGCTGCACCTTGATTATTACCGGGTGTTTGCAGGCTATGACCTACGTCACGGAAGTTATGACGAGAGCCGTTATGATGACTGTTTGTACGATGCTGACAGCGGTGTGCTAATTGATGATGTGTTGGTTAGCTATGGCGAACGCAAAACCGAACAGACCGTTATTAATATGAGTGTTGGTGTGGCAATGACCGCAATCACTGCATTTGACAGCATTAGACGCTGGACGGGCGGTTGGGACGAGACAATGTGGGCAACAAATATGCGAATGCTGGAGACGCAAATATGATAAAACTTACAACGGCTGGACGTGCCAGTGTTGCTGACATTCTGACGCAACAACTGTTCCACTTTGCTTGGGGTTCGGGTGATAGCGCATGGACTGCCAGCGACTTGGGCGATACCGATCAAACCGCTTTGACTGCCGAGATTAGTCGCAAATTAATTACGGTCATTGGGTTTGCCATGCCGGACAGTGGTGGCTCGATTGTCATCCCGGTTGGTACCGGTTCAGAAACCTATTCACGCTCGGTCACACCCACGCCTTATTTATATTTGAAAGCCAGCGTCCTGCCCGCTGAAGATGTCGGCGCAGAGATTAGAGAACTTGGCGTTTTCATAAAACCAACGCTAGCAAACGGCGTGCCAGCTGGCCAGTCGTATTTACTGCCAGCCGATGTAAGCGATGCGGGGCAGTTACTGGCGTACAGTCGTTTTGAACCAATGACTAAAACGTCCAGCACACGGCATGAATTTGAATTTGTGTTACCGATTTTAGGGGCATGACAATGAAAGAAGACAAAAAGAACGACGTTTACAACAACCTAGGCGACCACCCCGACATCACTGCCTTGGCGTATCGAGCGGGACGGGTAATTCAGTCTAGCGAAATGAACGCACTACAAACGCTCGCCCACCAACAGCGCCAAAAAATCAACGATGTGCTGTTTAAAAGTGGAGATGTGGTCGCTGGCGGGACAGCCGTGCTTGATCCCGACACGGGTGCGCTGACCATTGAGGCGGGTAATGTTTATTTACGAGGCTCTATTTTTACCGTGCCGGCGCAAACACTCACGATTGCCACCACGGGCGTGGTCACGATTGGTGTGTGGTTATCCGAACGCTACCTCACTGAAAGCGATGACCCAACCCTACTAAACCCCGCGATTGGCACCCGTGGCGAGGGCGAACCCGGCGCATGGCGGGTACTCACCACCGCACAATGGGGTTTATCAACGGACAATAATGATGGGGAGTTTTACGCCGTTTACACTGCAAAGAACGGTTACTTGAACGCAAAAGAGCCACCACCGCATATCACCAGTTTGACACAGGCCGTGGCTAAGTACGATGTTGATTCGACTGGTAGTCAATATGTGGTCGAGGGCATGGACGTGCATATCGCTCCCGACCATGCGGGCAAGCAAGTATTGGTAATCGATGCAGGCAAGGCAAGAATTGGCGGTTATTCGATTGTGTTTCCCGCCAGTCGTCGTTTTGCCTTTGCTGCACTGCCGACAACGGCCACCGTGGAAAACGAGTACTACTTGGCAACAGGCGGTGAACAAACGATTAAACTTAACCGCACACCAATTAAAAACGTACAGTCTGTCAGTGTGCGCCTAGAAAAAACAGTTGATATTATTCACGACAACTTTGCCAACTCAACGGATACGCTGCCCGATGCGTCGGTAGAACAAATCCTAGAAGTGCGCCAAGATGCCACGGTTTACGCTGAAAACACTGACTGGCAATTAATCAGTGGCGCAATCTCATGGGCTGCCAGCGGGGCAGAACCCGCTACGGGCAGCACATACCAAGTCACTTATATTCATATCGCCACCGTTGCCCCCATTGCAACAACAGCAGATACGCTAACGATTGCGGAAGGTGTGGCGGGCAAACCTGTTTTGGTGGATTACGAGCACTACTTACAACGTTATGATCGCCTGTGCCTAGACAGCGATGGCGAGCCCCATTTAATTAAGGGTGTGGCAGGGGTGGATCGCATACTACCCCCACAAGTGCCACCTAATCTATTGCTGCTCGCAACGATTAAACAAGATTATTTATCGCACACCCGGCGTGAACTTGTTTTAGACTGTGACCGCTTAGTGAAGATGGCAACACTTAATTTATTTGGCGAACGGCTGGACTTTTTATCTGAAGAGGTCGCCCGTACACGCTTAGAGCAAAGTGCAAATCAACGTGAAGCCTCGGCAACACACGGTGTCTTTGCCGACCCATTTATCAGCAACCAATTCCGTGATGCCGGGCAGGCGCAAAATGCGGTTGTGGCAGGTGGGCGCATGACGTTACCGATTACCACCCAGTCGCTATTTTTCAACGTTGGCAAACAAACGCTGGACACCGCCCCGGATATTGTGATTAATCAAGAGTGGTCAAGCGAGTGCATGCTAATTAACCCCTACGCTGCCTTTGATCCGCTCCCTGCGATGATTGAACTGCAACCAGCGATTGATAGATGGACAACCACCGTGACAACCACCGACAATCAGCTGATTGAGGTGGGCGATAGTGTTTGGAATGGTGGATTTGTTGACAGTCAATCCGAGAGCGTGCAATTAAGCACATCCAAAGCAATCTACTGCCGAGCCATTAAAATCACCGTTACCGCCAGCGGTTTCGGTGGGGGTGAAATAGTCGATGCGGTGACATTTGATGATATTGCCGTTAGTCCACAGGGCACGATTGTTGCTAACAACGATGGGCAAGTGACCTTTAACTTTACCGTCCCTAGTGACGTGCCCGCGGGGCAAAAAGCGGTGGTCGTTACCGGCAAAGGTGGATCCACCGGGGAGGCGATTTTTACCAGCGACGGCACGATTGTTAATCAACTCATTACCAAAACCACGACCCGCCGATTTATCAGACGTGCGCGTGTCGATCCGCTTGCGCAAACATTCACATTAGAGCAGTCGGCGCAAATTTGCGCATTGGATTTATTTGTGTGTGCCAAGGGCAACAAGCCAATCCGTGTGCAAATCACTGAAACGCTGGTGGGTATCCCGACGCAAACAGTGATTGCCGAGGCCCGGCTTCATGCCGGTGAACTAGCAACAGACGGCAGTGCCAGTCAATTTATATTTAGTGACCCCGTGTTTTTGTCTGCCAATGTTGAGTATGCGTTGGTTGTAATGAGTGACGAGCCAACACCATCGGTACGGGTTGCCCGCCTTGGCGGATTTGATGACCGCCAACAACGCTGGATAACAGCGCAACCGTACACCATCGGCACCTTGCTATCGTCATCTAACGCCAGCACATGGACACCGCACAATGATAAAGACCTCATGTTCACGCTGTATCGCGCCAAACCGACCAACACCGACAAAACAGTGAATGTGGCAGAGGATTTGGAACTTATCAATGTCACCGATTTAATTGTATTTATCGATGGCGAAACAGTATCAGCTGACACCGCAATCACCGCCAATCTTTTGCTGGAAAACGGCAATGCCCACGTCTTATCCGATGGTCAGCATCTACAGTTTACGCAGCCACAAAACCAGCTTGCCAATTTGGATTTAACGCTGTCGGGTAACCACTTAACCCCGGTGATTTACGGTGATGTGCAGCTGCTACTCGGCACATTAGAACCCAGTGCCAACTACATTACCCGCGCCATCCCTGCCGGATTAAATTCACGGGTGCGGGTGCTGGTCGATGCGTTTTTGCCCGCAGGCAGTACGCTCACCGTTGAAGCGAGCGGTGACGGTGGCGCATGGCAGGCTTGCCCGCAAATTGCCTCCCGCCAAATTGATTTACCGCTGTACGAGCTGACATTTGAATGCGGCACATTAATTGATGCCGGCACGGTTGCCGTGCAACTCACACTCACGGGTTCAGCGTCGGCGCGAGCCTATCTTGAAAATCTACGAGTTTTGGTAATGGAGGGCTAACATGAGCGAAACCACAAATTACAACTTGCCACTGCCGCACGCTGATAATCCGTTGTCTGCCGATGTGCTGCGCCTGCGTGCCTCACTAACTGAAATCGATACGATTTTAAAACGGCTAGATGATGCCGGGGCTGCCCCAATAGCTGCACTTGAAGCGCAAGTTAATGCGATGTCGGCCACGGTTGCCAACATTGCCGAGCTTACGCCGTATCTGACATTCACCCCGGCGGAATTGTCCGTGCAGTATGACACCGATAATGAGACCATTTTAAAAACCACCGAAATTGTCAACGGGCAATCAAGTGTAACGGACAATGCGTATGACGCAGATGCCAATATAACGCATTATGATGTCACTTGGGATGGCGTTAAAACGCGCTACACAAATAACAGAGACCTGGTAACAGGCAAAATTCTCGGACACAGTAGAGAGGTGGTCGAATAAAGGAC
>JBKEBH010000111.1:0-1589 GCA_047973065.1 Paracoccus sp. (in: a-proteobacteria)
GGTGATCGCGCACATCCTGCGCCAGCTTCTCAAGATCGATCTTGCGGACCTTGCGACGCTCGTATGGCTTCGGCGTCAGGCGCTTCGACCATCGCTTCACCGAAGCGATACCCACGGAAAAGCGCTCGGAAACCTGCGCAAAACTCAACCCTTCACGGGCTTTGACACGTAGGACATGGCGACGAAATTCAACTGGATGGCTCATCCAGAAATAGTATCATAAAAATGTCGCTTGGATATATCAAAGCGAACGTGCCGCGCGGTTCGGTGTGTCGCAGAATGCGATCTGCCAGGCGCTGAAGAAGCTCGCCCTGACGCATACAAAAACAGTTGCGTCATCCGAAGGCCGATGTGGCCCTGCGGCAGGAATTCCGGGCCCGGATCGCGGATCATAAAGCGGCGGGCCGGCCGGTCATCTACCTTGATGAGAGCGGTTTTGCCGTGGATCAGCCGCACACCCATGGCTATGCTCCGCGCGGGAAACGCTGCTTTGGCGAACTGGACTGGCATGCAAGGGGGCGCGTCAATGTGCCGGGCGCATTGCTGGCCGGGGCGCTGCTGACAGTCGGGCTGACCGGGGCGAATGTCGATGCAGAGATCTTCAATCTCTGGCTCGGGCGCGACCTGATCCCGAAGCTGCCGCCGGGCGCGGTGGTGGTCATGGATAACGCAAGCTTCCACAAGCGCGCCGACACCAGGGAAATGATCGAAAGTGCCGGACACAACCTCGAAGACCTCCCGCCTTACTCGCCCGACCTCAACCCCATTGAGCCGAAAGGGGCACAAGCAAAAGCCATAAGGCGCAGAACAGGCCAGTCACCCAACGAAAGCTTCGGTCAAGCCGACAGCAGAATTCAAGCGTGAGGCGGTGCGGATCGCCCAGACACGCGGCTTGCCTCGCAAGCAGGTGGCAGCGGATCTTGGCATGGGCCATTCGACGCTGAACAAATGGGTAAAGGCGTTTGGAGACGCAGGGACGGTGCCTGGGAAAGAGGTCGAACTGGCCAAGGAGATCGAACGGCTGCGGCGTGAGCTGCGGATCGTGACGGAGGAGAGGGAGGTCTTAAAAAAGGCAACAGCCTTCTTCGCGGGCCAAAAGCGATGAGGTTCTCATTCATTGACGGTTATCGAGGGCCGCTTTCCCGGTTGCGTCTGTGCCAGTTGTTCGATGTCAGCCCGCGTGGGTTGTGCGCCTGGCGACAGCGATCGCCCAGCCAGCGTCAGCGCGATGACATGGTGCTGTTGGCGCATATTCGCGAGCAGCACCGCCTGAGCTTGGGCAGTTATGGGCGGCCGCGCATGACGGCGGAACTTCAGGAGTTGGGCCTACCTGTTGGCGAGCGGCGGGTTGGCAGGCTGATGAAGGAGAACGGGATTTGTGCTGTGCGGACAAGGAAATACAAGCGCACCACAGATAGCGATCATACCTTCAATATCGCCCCGAACCTGCTTGAACAGGATTTCTCGGCCACGGGTCCAAATCAGAAATGGGCGGGCGATATCAGCTATATCTGGACCGGCGAGGGCTGGCTTTACCTTGCCGTGATCATCGACCTCTATTCCCGGCGCGTGATCGGTTGGGCCGTCAG
>JBKEBH010000289.1:0-14805 GCA_047973065.1 Paracoccus sp. (in: a-proteobacteria)
TGGTCGATGTTCTGGTCTCTCCCGTCCGGGAAAGCCGGGGCAAGCCGGTGATCTCGACCAACAAGGCGCTTCGGGAGCTGAAGGAGGCCACGGGCGAGCGAAACGAATACTCCGCCTTGCAGACGTCCTGGGCCGACTGGTGCGGTCGGCATCTGGATGCCGAAATCGTGCGCGGCACCCGAAAAGAAATCACGCAGCGCCAGCACCTGTCGCCGGAAACCTATGGCGCGGTCATGGACAAGGCCCGTGAGAGCGTCAGGGCGCCCTCTCAGGGCCTGTGGGGCACCATCAGGGACGCAGACCTCTCAGAGCGCCACACAGAGGCCCTGAGCGCCCTTCTGCTGCTCAAGGGTGAGGTTGCCCGCCACAAAGCAGAAGGGCGCTCCTACGAGCCTCCTGTGGGCGCTATGGCGCTGGATCAGGTGAGAGCATACCCCGGTTCCGACCCATGGCCCCTTATAGCGGCGGTCAGATCCGGTGCTGAACGGGTGTATGAGGCGGCTCACGAGTTCGGCATAGGGGGGTCACTGCATAAAAGTGACTATATTGTCCGGCTCGCGCGAACTTAACCGGAACATCTGTATTTTCAGTCCGCTTATTGGTCTCTGAGAGCGTTGTAGAGGCTGGTTTTGCTGATTTTGAGGCGGGCAGCGGCCTCGCGGACGGTCAATCCATCACTGATATGGGCTCTGGCTTGCTCCAGCTTTTTGGGCGTGACGACAGGCTTTCGCCCGCCTTTTCTGCCGCGCGTTGCGGCGGCTTTTAGACCGGCCTGTGTGCGCTCGACAATGAGGTCACGCTCAAACTGCGCAAGCGCGCCGAACAGGTGGAACACCAATGTACCGCCGGTCGTGGTTGTGTCCACGCCCACACTACACGACACAGGGGTGGTTGAGGGCTGCGAGAGGTGATTTTCTGACGGATTCTGACTTGCAAACAGGATCGCCGGATGGTCACGAAACTCAGCGCCGCCCTCATTGAAAAGCTATCGCTGCATATCGATCTGAGCAAGAGCCGGCTGGAAACGCTGGCACTGCTGATCACGGGTATGATCGGCGCCCGGACGGTGAACCTGAGCCATGTCGCCAGCGAACGCGGATCGCCGGTGAAACCCGCCTCGACCTACCGCCGTCTGCAGCGGTTCTTCCAGCATGTCGCCCCTGACGACGACTGGGCGGCAAGGCTGATCGTGACGCTTCTGGGGGTGAAAGGGTCATGGACGCTCTGTCTTGACCGCACCAATTGGCAGATCGGGTCGAAGCACGTGAACGTCCTCGTGCTGGCGCTGGTGACACGTCGCCACCGGGTGCCGCTGATGTGGCGGATGCTGGACGGTCCGGGCAATTCGCCGACCGCCACGCGCATCGCGCTGATGGAGCGCTATCTGGCGACCTTTGGTGCCGGATCGGTGAAGATGCTCCTGGCCGACCGCGAGTTCATCGGTGGCGAATGGCTGAGATATCTCCATGAAAACAACATCCCGTTCACCATCCGCCTGCGGGAAAACATGACCGTCATCACCGAGACCGGTGAACGCGTCCCGCTCAGCACCTTGCTGAAAACGACCCGCGGCGCGCGGAGTTTCCGGGCCGCTCTGCCCGGCGATGGCGGGCATGAACCCCTTCTGCTCGGCTTCGCCGCCAAGCGCATCAGGGGCGGCGAGTTGCTGATCGTCGCCGCCAGCAAGGATGTCCATTACGCGCTCGTCGCCTGACTTGGCTCCTTCGCACCAACCTCTGCTCGCTGCCGCCTGCTTATGCATGTTGGTGCGGCGAATCGCTGGGGAGCGTGTTATGGTGGCGGAAGCCGTCATGCCCCCCTGATCCGAAGCGGGATGGGGCAGATCGATAGCGTCGATCTGGAACTGGCCCGCCTGCATCACGCCATAGCCGCCCGCCAATACCTGTCGCTGCCCGCTTATGCGTGTCGGTGCAGTTTTTGGTATCTGATGTTGATGTGGCGTTGATGTAAGTGCGCGGTTGGCCGGTGGTATGGATATACCGCCATCTTATCTATTTGATTTATTTGATAGATTTGGTTGCGGGGGTAGGATTTGAACCTACGACCTTCAGGTTATGAGCCGATCAGAGGCGAAAATCAGAAATCGAACGAATTCAGCGCCTTACACGACAACCGTTTGATTTATTGCGATTTCCATTCCGGCATTCGACTACATCACACGGCTTTCGCGATCATAACCTGCGCGAAAACTGCAGCCAAGGGTTGAGGTGGCGTTGAGGTGAAAGGGTTCGCTGACCATCAGCTATTCTCAACTGCATCTGCCAGAAAATCCCCCGGCATCACGCCTTGTGGGATATTCTGGAAGCTTACGGGTCTCAGGAACCTTCTGATCGACAGGGTCCCGACGGATGTTGCGCCGAAATTGGTTGATGCGGGGTAGGGGCCGCCATGGACCATGCTGTCTGCGACCTCGACGCCGGTGGGGAAGCCATTGGCCAGCACGCGGCCGGCCTTGCGTTCGAGGATGGGCAGCAGGCGGCGGGCGGCGGGCGCGTCGGCGTCATCCATGTGGAGGGTGGCGGTCAGCTGGCCCTCGAAACCCTTGGCAAGCGTTGCCATCTCATCGGTGCCGCTGACGCGGATGACCAGACCGAGGGGGCCGAAGACCTCTTCGCCCAAGGCATGATCCTGCAGATAGTTCTCGGCACTGGTTTCATAGAGGTTCGGGTTCGCCTCGCGCCCCGCGCTTTGGGTCGACAGGATCGGGGTGATGCTGTTGCGGGTCTCAAACCGGTCCTGCCCGTCGCGATAGGCTTTGGCGATGCCCTCGGTCAGCATGATCTGCGGGCCGACCTCGCGTAGCGCCGCAGCAGCAGCATTGACGAAGGCGTCGCCCGCCGGGCCGGTCTCCACCACCGCAATGCCGGGATTGGTGCAGAACTGGCCCGCGCCCATGGTCAGCGATCCGGCCCAGCCCTTGCCGATCTCTTCGCCGCGGGCCTTGGCGGCTGCGGGCAGCACGAACCTCGGGTTCACGCTGCCCAATTCGCCGAAGAAGGGGATTGGCTCGGGGCGCGCCGCGCACAGATCGAACAGCGCCCGGCCGCCGCCAAGCGATCCGGTAAAGCCCACCGCCTTGATCAGCGGGTGCTGGACGAGCGCGCTGCCGACCTGCCGGTCGCCGCCTTGAATGAGGGAAAAGACGCCCTTCGGCATCCCGGTCTTTGCGATGGCGGCATGGATGGCCTCGGCCACGATCTCGCCGGTGCCGGGATGGGCGGAATGGCCTTTGACCACCACCGGACAGCCCGCTGCCAGTGCGGCTGCGGTGTCGCCACCGGCGGTCGAAAAGGCCAGCGGAAAGTTCGAGGCGCCGAACACCGCGACCGGCCCGATCGGGCGCTGGATCACCCGCAGATCGGGGCGCGGCAGAGGCTGGCGGTCGGGCAGCGCGGCATCATGGCGGCGGTCCAGGTAATCGCCCTTGCGGATATGGTCGGCGAACAGGCGCAACTGGCCCGTGGTCCGGCCACGCTCGCCCTGCAGTCGCGCCTCGGGCAGGCCGGTTTCCTGAGATCCGATTTCGGTGATCTGATCGGCGCGGGCCTCAATCTCATCGGCAATGGCGTCAAGGAATGCCGCGCGCTCCTCGCGGCTGGTATAGCCATAGGTCCAGAACGCATCCTCGGCGGCCTCGCAAGCCGCGTTGACCAGATCGACCGTGCCGGTGCTGAATTCATGCGAAGGACCATGGGCCGTTTCGCTTGCAAAGGTCCGGTCGCTGGAAACCCAGTCGCCAGCGATAAGATGTTTGCCATGGGGCGTGAAGGGCATGATTACCTCCTTGAATGCAGCGCCCGACAGATCTTTCAAACCTCTGTCAGGTGCGGTTTTAACTTAGCTTCGTGACGCCGGATATCTGCATCACAGAGCGGTTTATTCTCGGGGCACACTTCCATCGCATCCAGCGTCTGAGCGGCGTGACACCGACCGGCACATTCCTACCTTCAGGTTTTCAGATCAGACCTCGACCCGCCAGATTGGCCATCAGCGCACGCATGCCAAAGGTCCATTCGGGACAATTCGTCGAAAGATCGACGCGATTGCGGAGCGCACCCAGCCCTTCAGAGGCGATGGTCACCACATCTCCGATCTTGTGCGTGAAGCCACCGCCCGGCGTTTCACGGTCCTGTGTCGGCGCAAAAAGCGTGCCGAGAAAGAGCACCAATCCGTCAGGATATTGATGGTGGCGACCAATCGTCTGCGCCACAAGATCCCTGGGGTCACGGCTGATTTCCGACATGGAAGACAATCCGTTCAGCACGAAACCATCCGGCCCCACGACCTTCAACGTGACCTCGGCGCGGCGCACATCGTCAAGCGAGAACCCGTCGTCGAAAAGCCGGATGAACGGACCAATTGCGCAAGAGGCGTTATTGTCCTTGGCCTTCGACAGAAGCAGCGCCGAACGCCCTTCCACGTCACGCAGATTCACGTCATTTCCCAATGTCGCACCAACGATCCTGCATGTTGACGAAACCGCAAGCACAACCTCCGGTTCCGGATTGTTCCAGTTAGAAATCGGGTGCAGGCCAACCTTCGCACCGTATCCGACCGAAGACAGAACCTGTGCTTTCGAGAATACCTCGGCGTCAGGGCCAATTCCGACTTCGAGATACTGGCTCCACAGTCCTTCGGCCTGAAGCGCGGTCTTGACCGCCATCGCTTCGGGCGAACCGGGGCAGATGTTGCGAAGGCTGTCACCGATTGCCGCACCGACGCGGGTCCGGATCTGACTTGCCTGCACTGGATCGCCCGCCGCGCGTTCTTCGATCACGCGCTCCACCATTGACCCTGCAAAGGTGACGCCGCACGCTTTAACTGCCTGAAGGTCGCAAGGGGAAAGAATATGAAGGCGAGCAGGGTCTGGCTCGGCTGAAAGGAGCGCATCCAGAGAGCCGATCTTCTGTCCCTCAGCCCCACGAACATAGGCTGCGGGATATTCCATCTCGCAGATGTCCCGCACCAGTGGCGCTTCGCGGCAGGTGATATCCCAAACCGCACCGTCGCGAACTGTCACCAGAGAGGGCCCGCCTGCGGACGGATCCCAGACCCGGCCAAGATAGGTGCCGTTTGGGGATAATCCAGTCATGATGCGCTCCACTCTGATTCGAACGGCATTTTCAGATCCTCACTGATGCGAGTTGACGAGGTGCTGTGCTGGCTTGAAACGGTGATCGGAGAGGCCCGGGACGGTGGCTTCAGCGCTCAGCATCGTGCCCTCCAGCGGGTTGGCCTGAAGTTGCGCCTCATCCAGGGTAAAGGTCGCCGAACAGACGTAAAGCCGCCGCCGCCCGGTACCGCCGAATGTGCAACTGGTCGGATTACTTACCGGAAGGGAAATCTCGCGGTCGACCTTACCCTTCGGGGTGATGCGTATCAGGCAGGCTCCGCCAAAGCGCGCATTCCACAGGCAGCCGTCGGCATCGATGGCCGAGCCGTCCGGCACGCCCCGGGGATAGTCCTGCAACAAGGGCCGACGGTTCGACAGCGTACCGCCATCCGCGTCGTAATCATAGGCGAAAATCACGTTTCGGATGCTGTCGCCGAAATAGAAGGTCTTCAGGTCCGGCGACCATGCCATGGTGTTCGAAATGCCGAATTCATGCTCGCTGTGACGGCTGATGCTGCCATCCCCGTCGACCCGAAACAATGCGCCGCTGTTCCTGTCCATCTCTCGCCCGCTACCGTCGGGGTTGAGATTCGTCTGCATTGAGCCGAGCCAGAGCCGCCCGCCCGGATCGCAGCGCCCCTCGTTCAGGCGGTTGCCCGGCACGCTTTCGGGCTGGCAGAACGGAGTAGTCCGCCCTGTGCCGAAATCGAAGAAAACCACACCGCCCGCCAATGCCAGCACGGCATCGTGCGGTCCACCCTCGCAAAGCGCGATGGCAGTCGGAAAATCCTCGGTTTGCCAGCGCTCGGTCCGGGCCGTTTCGGGGTCATGGCGAAAGACCGCCTTGCCAATAATGTCCACCCAGTAAAGCCGTTGAGTCGCCTCGTCCCAGATCGGACTTTCAGCCACGATCGAGGCTGGCGTGCCGACAACACGTCCGAATTCCGAAAGCGGCGTCACGGCAGATCTCCACCCTCGATTTCGACCCGGTGATCTGCCCATTTGGTGTTGGGCACCAATGCATACCAATCGGGCCGCCCCGGGTCGCGGTCATAGGGATAGCCACCATGCTCGCGATAATATTCAGCGTAGCGCGCCAGCTTTTCCCGGTCGAGATCAACACCAAGTCCTGGCTCCGTTGGTACCCGGATCGTGCCGTTTTCATAGCGCATCGGACCTCCGACGATGATGTCGTCCATCAGGTGATGGTAATGTGCGTCGGCCGTGAACACGAGGTTCGGCAGAACCGCGCCGAGATGCAGCATGGTGGCAAGCTGAATTCCAAGCTCGCCCGAGGAATGGACGGCAACACCGAACTGGAAGGTGTCGCAAACCGCTGCGGCGCGCACACAAGACCGGATACCACCCCAGAAGGTCGTGTCCAGCAGGATCACATCCACCGCCGGATCAAGGATATTCGCCGAAAGCTGCTCAAAATTGACAACGACGGCATTGGTCGACGTGGGGATGCGCACCGCCTCACGCACGCGCCGCATGCCGTTCAGGCCCCAGGTCGGATCCTCGAAATAGTCATTGCGCAAGTCCTCAATGGCGTGACCAAAGCGGATCGCCTCCTCGACTGAAAGAACCGAGTTGGGATCGTAGCGAACGCTGTCATCCGGAAATTCAGTGGCCAGTGCCCGGAAAAGCTCCAGCTCGTAGTCAGGATGAAACACGCCAGCTTTCAGCTTATGAGCGCGAAAGCCGCAGCGGTCCTTAAGCCGACGTGCTTCGGCCAAAAGCTGATCGACAGTGCGCACTTCGCCGCCACGTTCTCGGTTGTTGTAGCGAAAGAAAAGATAGGAGGCAAAACTGACCTCTTCCCTGAGCTTGCCGCCGAGAAGGTCATAGACCGGCACGCCGAGCGTCTTGCCGACGATATCGAGACAGGCGAACTCCAACGCAGCGTGAAGCTGGGTGCGGTTGTTGTAGAGAGAGGCGGTTGGGTTGCAGATCTTGAAACGTAAAGCCTCCAGTTCGAAAGGGTCGTGACCGACCAGGTAGCCTTTCAGTGCGCGAAAGGCCGCCTCGGCGCTTTCGCCGCCGCCACCCATCTCACCCAGACCGACGATGCCGGTGTCGGTCTCGACCTCGACGATGGTACGAACGAACTTGCCCCAATGCACGCCATTGGCGGTGCGCAGCGGCGCTTCCAGCGGAAGGGCGACGGTAGTTGCGCGGATATCGGAGATAACGGGCCGTTTCATGGCAGCGCTCCTTCAGGAAATGAGGTCGATCATCTGTTGAACGGTCGTTTCGTCCTTCTGCACATCGGCCACCTTGCGCCCGCGGGCAAAAGCAATAATCCGATCCGTCACCTCATGAACGTGGTGCAGGTTGTGGCTGATGAAGATAACGGTGATCCCCTGCGCCTTGAGCTGACGGACATAGTCCAGCACCTTGTTGGTTTCCTTTACCGCCAGATGGTTAGTCGGCTCATCAAGGATCAGCATGCTGGCACGAAAATGCATAGCGCGGGCGATAGCGACACCCTGACGCTGACCACCTGACAGATCCTTGACCGGGATCGCAGCCGAGGGGATGTGCAAGCCCAGATCGCGAATCGCAATCATGGACTCTTCGGCCATCGCCTTGTCGTCAAGGATGCCGAAACCGCGCGGACCCCAACGGCGCTTTTCCCGGCCGATAAAGAGGTTTCGCGCAATCGACATCTCGGGCGCCATGGCCGTGTACTGATAGATCGTCTCAATCCCGAGCTGCATCGCATCGCGGGGCGAGCGGATTTCGGCACGGCTGCCGTCGAAGGTGATCTCGCCGCCACTCTGGCGATGAACCCCCGACAGGATCTTGATGAAGGTCGACTTGCCAGCACCATTATCACCAATGAGGCCGATGACCTCACCACGCGGAATGTCGAGGTCAAGCGACTTGAGCGCGTGGACCGAGCCGTACCATTTTTCAAGGCCGCGGACGGAAAGATGGATATCACTCATTTGAATCCTCCTTGTAACGCGCACGCTCGGCCATATCGCGGCTGAGCTTGTTCACGGTCACAGCGATCACGATCATCGCCCCGACGGCAAAGCGGAACCAGTTGGCGTCGATCCGGGTCAGGATGATGATGTTTTCGATGAAGGCGATCAGAAGCGCGCCGATGATCGCGCCGGTAACGGAACCAATCCCCCCGGTCAGCGCCGCACCGCCGATCACGGCGGCCGCTATGGCGGTCAGTTCGAACCCGGTGCCCATGGTGGGAACGATGGCTTTGATGCGGAAGGTCTGAATCATTCCGGCAAACCCCGCCAGCAGGGAGCACAGGACAAAACAAACGGTCTTGACCATGACGGTGTTGATGCCCATGTCACGCGCCGCATCCTTGTTGCCACCGGTGGCAAAGACCCAGGAGCCGAAATCCATCCGTCGCAGGACAAAACCGAGCGCGACCGCAAAACCGATCAGCCAGAAGACCGAAACACGCAGGAGATCGACCTTGCCGACGATCCACCACAGGTCGAGATCGCGTGGAAACGCCGGCGGAAAACCGCCCGACGCAACGATCGCGGTCGAGCGCGCCATGAACAGCATTCCCAACGTGGCAATGAACGAGGGAAGGCCCAGCTTCAGCGTCATCCCCGCATTAATAAGGGCCACAACCACCGCAGCCAGCAAGCCAAGCCCCATGGCAGGGATCAAGGGCACACCGGCGTCCATAGCCAACACCATCATCATCGGTGAAAGCGCGAAGACCGAGCCGACCGACAGGTCGAACTCACCCGCGATCATCAGAATCGTGACCCCGATGGCGATCAGCGCAATCTCCGGGATGGGTTGCAGGACGATCTGAAAGTTGTTGTAGGTCATGAACGCAGGCGACAGAAGCGAGAAGACAAGTGTCATCACCGCCAGCATGAACAGCGCACTGGCCTCGGGTCTGGTCTGGAATAGTCTCAAGAAGGACATGCTTACTCTCCGCGCTCGCCTGGCGGCGCATTGGGAAGTTTTGGGGATGAACGGGGCGGCGCCGCGACCGCCCCAGTGACATGGCCGGGTTAGCGAACGCCCTCGGCCACAAAGGCCTTGACCGTTTCGACATCATCAGGCCGCACCAGCGCCTTGCCGGTGTTCACATCATAGGCCGACAGCCCGTACTCCTTCATGAAGTACATCTGCTGGATCGGCAGATACCCCTGAAGGTAGGGTTGCTGGTCGACCGTTAGGTGAACATATCCCTTTTCCATCTCGTCCAGCAGAATTGGCACCAGATCGAACCCGCCCATGCGGATCTGGTTCGGCTCGATCCCTTGATCGCGCAGGCACTCACCTGCCCCGGCAAACCAGAAGCCCGATCCGATAACGGCAGTGGTGTTCTGATTGCCTTGTACATATTGGCAGATACGCTGGCCAGTAATTGACAGGTCATTGCTGGAATCGATGGTGTCGTAGGTCAGGTTCCAGCCGTCGGCGACGGCTTCGTCCAGATACTTGCGGGCACCGCCAACCCGGTCCTCGGCCCAGCTTTCGCCAGGACGGGCAAGACCCAGAAGCACATGCTGGGGTTGGTCTTTGTCCATGTCCGCCAGTAGCCCCCTGGCCACCTCATAGCCGGCTTGGAACAAATCCTGTCCGATAAAGGCGAGTCGGGCGTTTCCATCGGCACCCTCGGTATCGTCGACATTGAGCGTCAGCACCGGGATACCCTGATCCGTAGCGCGCTGGATGGCCTCGTCATAGAGGTTGTCCTCGACAATTACCGTGGCAATCCCGTCCACGCCCTGGGCGATGGTGGTCTCAAGGTTCTGAAGGTGCAGTTGCAGGTTCCCGTTTTCCTGCGTGAAGAGCATCTGACAATCCAGCTGATAGTCGGCGCAGGCGTCATCCATGCCGCGCTTGATCGTCTGCCAGAACGTGTTGTCCACCCCGGTCTGGGTCAGGATGGTGAAGCGATAGCTTTCCTGCGCAGTGGCCGCTCCGGCCAAAAGCGTCAGGCCGAGCGCAACCGCGCCTGTCTTGATAGCAAAGTTCCTCATGGTTCTCCTCCGTTGTACAAAGTTCATCAGCGGTCGAGCCGGTAGCTTTCCAGCACCTCGTGGCAGGCCGCGAGCGGGTGGTAATCGGTCTTTGAAGCCGGGCTTTTTTCGTTGCTGTAGCGCTGACCATCGCGATCCAGAACGCGATACCAGGCGCCATGATCGTGATCGACGAAATGGGCGGCGGCATAACGCCAGACGCGGTCGTACCAAGTCCAATAGTGATCCTTGCCGGTAACGTTCGCCAGAAGCGCCGCCGCAGCGAAGGTCTCGGAAAACACCCAGTAATACTGATCGGTATCGAGGATCGTGCCGTCGGGGGCGAAGGTATAGTTGATGACCCCGGTCTCTTCCTCCCAAGCGCGGCTGAGCGCGGCGTCGAACAGGAATTCAGCCTTGGGGACCAGCCAGTCGGCTGGCTGGTAGCGATTGAGGATCAGCAGCAGCTTGGACCATTCCGTGAAATGGCCGGGCAGATAGCCATAGGGCCGGAACAGGTTCTTGGGATCGTCGCGATTGTAGTCCCAGTCATGTGTCCAGTCGGTCCTGTAATGCTCCCAGACCAGCCCGTCGGCGGGTTCGGCAAGATCCACACAGACCCGGCGGGCCAGAATCCCGGCACGGTTGAGGTAGCGCGGATCTCGGGTCGCCTCCCAAGCCGCCAGCATGGCTTCGCACATGTGCATGTTGGCGTTCTGGCCGCGATAGGCGCCAATCTGCGACCAGTCGCCGGCGGCAATCTCATCAACGTAAAGCTGTGCGTCCTTTTCCCAGAAACGGGCCTCCAGCAGGGTCCAGACATCGTCGAGCAGCGCATCGGCGCCGTCTACTCCAGCCTTTTTTGCCCCTGCTGCGGCCAGAAGGACAAAGGCATGGCCGTAGCAATGACGGGTACCATCCACCACCTTCTGCCCCGATAGAATCCAGGCATAGCCGCCATCAGACTGCTTATGGTGGTCATGCAGGAACCGAAGCCCGTGCGCAGCTGCCTCGCGATATTCGTCAGACCCAAGGTCGATCGCGGCCAGCGAATAGTTGTAGATGAAGCGGCAGGTGCCGACCAGATGTTTGGTCATCCGGTCGAAAACCGTGCCATCATCCAGCATCTGGTTGATATAGCCGCCCAGTTCCCGATCCATGCAGGCCGGATGATAGAAGGCGACAATCTCACCGATATGTTGCCTCAGGAAATCTTCGCTGCGAAAGTCCATGGCCGTTCTCCCCCTCATTCCCCGCCGGTCACTCCGGCAGGATGATGCCCAGTTTCGACAGAACCCCACCGTCTACCTTCAGGTCGGCCCCGGTCATGAACGGGCAGAGATCGCTGGCCAGAAACACTGCCAGCGCGGCAATCTCGTCGACGGTGCCGACACGACCGACCGGATGGCCAAGCCCCCAGCCCCGGAGGGTTTCTTCGGTGCTCTTGTCGCCCTTCCACAGATCGGCGGCCCAGCGCAGCATCGGTGTGTCTATAGAGGCCGGGCAGATCGCATTGACCCTTACCCCCGCCTCCGCATGGTCAAGCGCCATGGCGCGGGTCAGAGCCAGGATCGCCCCTTTGGAGGCGGTATAGGCCGCTACATTGGTCTGCGAGGCAAAGGCCTGCACCGATGCAACGTTGATCACCGCGCCGCCGCCCCGCTTCTCGATTTCCGGGATGGCATGGCGGGCCGACCAGTAGATGCCCTTGAGGTTGATGTTCATCACATCGTCCCAGACCTCCTCTGGTGTGTCGGTGATGGTACCATAGCGCTGGATTCCCGCCGAATTGACCAGCACGTCGATCCCACCGAAATCGGCCACGGTCTCGGCTACAGCGCGCTCCATGTCCGACCCGCGCGAAACGTCGGCAAGAGCCGTGCGCAGACGCGCGCCTGCCTTAAGATCCGCGACCGCCTCGTCAAGTGACGCTGAATCGTTCGAGCAGATCGTCACGCGCGCCCCGCATTGCAACAGTCCGCGGGCAATGCCAAAGCCCATGCCCTTCGAGCCACCGGTAACTATCGCCACCTTGGCCGACAGGTCGATTCGGGACAGATCAGTCATTTCGCCAACTCGCTTTTCATGGGTTCAGTCTGTTCAAAATAGTCCGGGTGACGTGCTGCCAGTTCGTCCAGATTGACCATGACCCGGCGCAGATGGCGCTCCATCGTTTCATGTGCGCGGTCTGGTTCGCGCCCCTCAATTGCATCAAGCAGCCCCTGATGATCCTCCAGAAGTGGAGTCAGGTCACTGGATTGCAAGTTGAGCCAGCGCACGCGGTCCATGTGCTTCTTGGCCTCGGCAATCACCTGCCAGACCGCATCACGCCCGACAAATTCTGCGAAACTCTGATGCATCCGCTCATCCGCGGCAAAGAACCTGCCGATCTCACCCTGCTCGATTGCGAACCTCTGCTCTTCAATGGCCTGACGCACCGCAAAGCTCAGGTGGCGGGAATCCTTCTGCGCCGCCTCCCGGATGATCGCGACCTCCAGCTTTTCGCGCACGAACTGGGCCGAGCGCACCGCACCAAGCCTGATCGGCGCAACTATTGTCCCCGCCCGAGATCGAAAATCCACTAGCCCCTCGGCCGAAAGCCGGGTCAGCGCCTCACGCACCGGGGTACGGCTCACACCCAGCATCCCGGCAAGCTGTGTTTCGCCTATTGCCTGATTTGGCGCGAATTCGAGACGGACGATCCTCCTTCGGATCGTTCGATAGGCGCGCTCTGATGCGGATAGATCATTGGCCATGCACCGTCCTTTTCTGCATTCTTGTATACATGAATACAAATCAAGATCAAGGAAGTTTCAAGATGCCGCATCCCATAGATCCTTACGACGCCGGCCCTCGACCCGATTTGCTGGATATAATCTACGTCAGTGCAGCAACGTGGACGGTGAAGATGCCAGGGCCGGAAGAGGCGAGCGGATCATTATGCAATTGCGTGGATATTGAAGTTCGCATCACCACCAGCGACCCGCCGAGTAAGATACGGCAGGTGGTGCATGAGGCGCTGGGCAGTCTGGACCAGACACCACCACTAACGCTCAAGCCTAATCAATCAAGGCCGACAACAACCACACCGGCGCACCTCCCCCGAGGTTCCGCCACCTTCCGCCTCCCTGCCGGTCTAAGTGCCGATGTATGACTTGCCATGCGCACGAGGCTGAGCCTCATGTGGGATGCAGGAAGGAGGCGCTGGGCATGGTGAAGCGATTGAGGTTGAACGAGAAATCGGTGCGGGAAGCTGTGCCGGAACCGGGGCGGGACTACCAGATTTTCGATAGCGAGGTGCGGGGCTTTGCGATCTGCATCTACCGTTCCGGCAACCGGGCCTTCACACTGGATTACCGCCATGCCGGGCGGCAGCGGCGGATGACGCTGGGGCGCTGGCCGGAATGGTCGACGGCCGCCGCGCGGGAACGGGCCAAGGAGCTGCGGCGCGACATCGATGCCGGGGGCGATCCGCTGGGGACGAAGGAGGACGGGCGGGAGGCGCCCCGGTTCAGGGATCTGGGCGAACGCTATGCCGAGGTGCATCTGCCCAATCTGGCCAAAACCAATGCCTCGGATCAGCGATCGATGCTGACGAAGCTGGTCGGGCCGGACTGGAACAACCGGCTTGTCACCGAGATCACGCCCTATGACGTCGAGAAGCTCCTGAACCGGATCGCCGAGGGCCGGTGTCGGCCGCACAAGGAGAAGCCGAACAACCGCGCCCGCAGACTGCAGGGCGCAAAACCCACGCCGGTGCGCGCCAATCGGGTCGGCGAGGTGCTCCGAAAAATGCTCACCTATGCGCAAAGTTGGGGCTGGCGCGAGGATAATCCGGCCTCGGGGTTTCGCCGCCGGATCGAGAACCCGCGCGAACGTTTTCTGAGCCAAGATGAGATCCGCAAGCTTGCCGCCGCGCTGGACGCGGCCGAGGATCGTCGCGCGGCCGATATCATCCGGCTCTGCATGCTGACCGGCGCGCGCGTCGGCGAGGTCCGGCAGGCCCGGTTCGAACACTTCAATCTTGAACATCTGAGTTGGTCCAAGCCCGCCAGCATGACCAAGCAGCGGAAGATTCATCGCCTGCCGATCTCGGACGAAGCCGCTGCCATCGTCCGGCAGCGCCAACTGCTGGTGCCGCGCGGCTGCGCCTTCCTGTTTCCCGGCGATGTGCCCGGCCAGCCGGTGAAGGAAATACGGCGCTTCTGGTATCAGATCCAGAAGCAGGTCGGCATCCCCGATGTCAGGATCCACGACCTGCGCCACACATTTGCTTCCCTGCTGGTCAGCGGCGGCGCCTCGCTGGAAATGATCGGCAAGCTGCTGGGTCACAGCCAGACCCAGACCACGGCACGCTACGCGCATCTGATGGATTCGCCGCTGCGTGCCGGGGTCGATGCCGTGGCCAGCGCTTTCCGGCCAAGGCCACAGTTGGTGCATAACGCGGAAGAACAGGCGCGCAGAAGCGCCTGATCTTCTGGGCGGCAGAAGCGCTGGGCGCCGACACTATCTGTCCTGCATGTCCTCCTGCAGCGATTTCCAGATCGGCCCCAGCCGCCGCCGGATAGTGCTCTCATCTGGCACCTCGCCATTTCGGGACTTTTCGGCGAACCATGCCTGCGCATCCGCGATCCATTCGGCCTGCGTCGCCGGAAGACCGTGGAAATGAACGCGTTTGATCAGGGCGATATAGAGCCCCTCCCA
>JBKEBH010000372.1:0-2113 GCA_047973065.1 Paracoccus sp. (in: a-proteobacteria)
GTAGACCGTGGCGCGGCGCTCGGCACGCTCCTCCTCGGCCTTCGCCTTCGCGGCGGCGAGCGCAGTCTTTCGCTGCTCGGCGTGGAGCCGGGCCTCGGCTTTGCGGCGCTGCTTGCGGAGCTTGCGCCGCTCTTTCGACGGTGCCACCAGAACGGCAGTGTGCAGCCGCGCGCGATCCTCGGTCACAGCACCAGCCCCCGCGCCTGCTTGACCGCCGTGATCTTGGCCGGCTCGAACCACGAGCCATCCCGCTTCGGCGTCGGCAGGTCGGCCCGTTTCGGAGCGCCCGGCGACGAGTACGACACCAGCAGCTCCGGCCCGCCCTGTACCGGAGCCGGCTCGACCGGCTCGGCGCCGTGAGTATCTGCCTCCGGTCCGGTGTAGCGGCGCAGCAGCGAGACGTAGCCGACGTGCGGGTTGACGACCAGCGCGTAGTCACCAGAGATCGCCACCCGGTCGTTGGTGCCCTCGCCCGGCTCGTCGTAGACGTACCCGTTCTCCAGCGCGGCCTGCGTGGTCTCATCGCCGTAGTCCCACTGTGCGAGAAAGTCCACCGCATCCACGTGTCCCAGCTCGCCGAGGATGCGCAACGGCCGGTCAGCCTCTTCGCCCTGGAGGAACACGACACTGACCCACCGCGATGGCACGACCTCCTCGACGGCGGGATCGGGATGCCAGGCGATCCGCCCCGCGGCGATGAACCCCTCCGCGAGCCGGTCGTACGCCCGATCGACGAGGCTCGCGGCCCGACGCAGCTCTTCCGCAGCAGCGAGCGCGTCTCGCACTCCTGCTTCGTGGTTGCCGGCGTCGTTGAAGGCGTGCGCGGCCTTGCGCTCATGAACATCGGCGATCTGGTCGAGCGCCTGCCGAAGCGAGCGCATCCCCGAGGACAGATCACCGATCACCCCGTACATCTCGGCGGGCTGATCGAACCCCCGACTCGCGTGCGCGAGTCCGCGCAGCGCTTCGGACGCCTCAGCAGCATCGGCAGTCGAATCGAAGAATGTGGGCATCATGGACCTCCTGGAGCCGTGTGACGGGGAGGTGCGCACCGGTCCCCGGTTCCCCGGCTACTCGCGAGGTCGCTCGATACGATGGGCTCGTGGGACGCATTCCGGGGTATTACGAGTGGGACGACGATGACTTGACGCCCGGACGCAAGAAGGAGGGTGGGCTTCACCAGAACCTGTTCGATGCTGACGGCAGCTTGAAAGGAAGTGCGCGCTTCGTCCCTTCGGATGAGGTTGACCCCGATCCCGTCCATGTCACGGAGTACGTCACAGAGCGCGTCTACGTCCCGGCCGAGGAGAGGCGCCTGACGCCAGAACAGCAGGAACTCGCTGATCTCATCAGCGAGGTACTCCTCGCGTTCATGGCCAAGGGAATCGAGCGGGCCAAGCCATACCTCAAGAGGTGGTGGACGGAGTCAGTTCGTCCATTCGTAGGCGAACAGCGCGCCCGGTTGTCACCGCGGCGTCCAAGACGCCCGCTGAAGGCAGACCGCGCTCTGCTCGAATCTGACCCCCTCCCCGGCAGCTCCGGTCAAGTCCCCGTTGAGAGCGCTGTGGCCGTCTCTCGCCCGAAGATGTCGAGCGCTGAAGGCCAAGCGCGGTACCTCGCAGCGATGGCCGCGCGCGCATTCAGTGAGGAACAGCTGAGGATGGTTCGGAGTGCGGACATCATCGACGCGGAGAACGTCGCCGAGGTCGAAGCGAGGATTGCCGAGCTGCCGCCCAGCGAGGTTCGGGAGTTGATGTCCAGGATGGTCACCGATCCTTCAATGCTCGGCGAAGAGACCCTGGCCGAGCTGGCCAGCGTGCTTGCGAGAGTTAGTCGCCCTACCCAGGAAGAGTTCCGCCAGCTACCCCGAGAACGCGACTGAGTATCTCCGACGCCCTTTGGCTCTACACACGCCGACACAGCGGGAGCGCGGCGGCAGTGAACGCGGCGGCTTGCTGTCCGACGAGAAGCCGGGTCTCACACGACGCCTGAATCGCGGCCTGCTCGATCGCGGCGACGGCGGCGTCGAGTTCCTCGACGGTGGGTGCGGAGACGGCGATGAGGCCGGTGTAGCGGAGGATGCCGTGGCCGGCGGTGAGGTCGGCTTCTTGCT
>JBKEBH010000375.1:0-2478 GCA_047973065.1 Paracoccus sp. (in: a-proteobacteria)
GTATCAGTAGATGACAAATGGTATAGGGTCTATTACTTCCCAACTGTTGACAATATGAATACTTCAAGTGATACGGATAATCAAAGAGTTGTTTATTTATCCATCCAAAGATTATACTAATTCTTAAAGTAGATAATTTATAATTACAGAAAGGAACCAAGGTATAATACCTTGGTTCTTTTTCTAATAATAAAAAACAATCTTTTTATGACTCAAAAAAAATACTACCTCCTCTTCTTCAGCTTTACGCTACTACTTTTTCTTTCACAGTTAGCCTATGCCCAAACCACCTTCACCAACACCCCCAAAGACAAACAACTATACCCAAGAAACCTAACTACCAACAAAGGAACTATCGTTTTTTCCGGTTCTATAAACGGAACTTCATATAATGCTATACGGGTTAGAATTAGCAAGAATAACGTTTATTCTTCTCAAGAAGATTTTCCTGTAAGTTATGCAAATAGCAAGACTAGTTTTAACTGTTCTGTTTCTCTAAATGCCGAACTTACCCTTTACAAATTGGAACTATACGGCGTAACAACTAATGGCTCTACAACACTTTTAAAATCGGTTAACGATATTCTGGTAGGCGATGCTTACCTAATAAATGGGCAGTCTAACGCCTATGCCTCCCGGATAAACGGTTCTACAACAAATTTAAGGTCGCCGTATATTGTTACTTATGCAGGCAGAGCCAATCCGTTAAACGACAATTGGTATCAAGCCAATGGAGATAGCGAATCGGGATTCATCGGGCAATGGGGATTAAAAATGGCACGTCAAATTGTCGATAATTATCAAGTACCGGTTGCTATTTTAAACGAGGCCGACCCGGGAACACCTATCTCAAACTTTATGAGAAACGAAGCCAACCACTATAATACAGGTACTAACTACGGCAGATTGTTGACCCGTGCAAAAAATGCAGGAATCCAAAACAACATACGTGGAATTTTTTACTATCAAGGCGAATGGGATGGAAGCAATGCAACCGGACATAGAAACGGGTATAAAAAACTATATAATAATTGGAAAGAAAATTATCCAAATGTAGAAAAGTTTTACGTTATGCAGGTTCGCGAAGGTTGTGGTTCCCCAAGTGTAGAACTAAGAAATTACCAACGTTTATTTCAAGATGAACTCGAAAATCTTACCACCATAACTTCAAACGGATTAACGGGACACGACGGATGCCACTTCTATTACACCAATGGCTACGAGGCTTTGGGTATCAATATTTTTAGAATTGTCGCCATGCAATTGTACGGTGCAACGGTTAACCCCAATTACTACTCTGTAAACGTAGAGCAAGTAACTATGCACAACCCTAATCAAATCACGATTACAACAAGAAACAATAATGAAACTTTAGTTTGGAATTCGGGAGCACAAAACGATTTTAGTATCGACAATTCAAATATCAGCATTACTTCGGGAACAGTAAACGGAAATAAAATTATTCTAACTTTATCATCAAGTATCGAAGATTATTCGGAAATCAACACCATTACTTATAAAGGACATTCAGGAACAGGAACCAACTGGATTTACAACACAGAGGGTTCTTCATTACTTTCATTTTACAACATTCCGGTTAACCATACTTTCACAACACCTTCAAGGGACTTAGGCGCAGGTTACGCCTTAACTTTTGATGGAGGCAATGATTATGTGGAAACCAATTTGTCGTTAAGTTCAAAATCGTACACCAAAGAAGCTTGGATTAAAATTGACGGCGGAGGCTCCAACAACATTATTTCGGGAATGAACAACCATGCCTTTTGGGCACCAGGCGGAAGATTAGCCGCCGGAAACAATGGCGCATGGTACACCGTTAGAGATTCCGAAAGCTTATTACCAAACACTTGGTACCACGTGGCAGTTACTTACAATAGTAGCACAAGAGAAATGAAATTATACAAAAACGGAATATTGGTTTCCGAGGCTAATAATGTTTCGCCTGCCAATTCAGATAATTACACACTTATCGGAGCTTACGGAAGAGGGAATGTATTCAGAGGAACCATTGATGAAGTAAAAATTTGGAACACAGAAAGAACTCAAGAAGAAATTAGAGCGATGATGTGTGCTAAGAATACCAACATAACCGATTCCTCTTTATTGGCATATTACCGGTTCGATCAAGCAAAAAGTTCAACATTAGTTGATTCTAAAGGTGATTACAATGGTACTCTTATGAATTTTAACACCTCTTCGGCTTGGGTAGTATCGGGAGCAGCAATAGGAGATTCCAGTGAATACAGCTATAATTCGGATTATGCAGTAAGTATTGAGGGAATAGACGGAAGTGCCTTTAGCATCGACAATGTTTTGGGAACACCAAAAGGAGTACAAATTTATACCATAGACCAAAAAACCTATGCCAATTATCCTAACGGAGAAGATAACGTAGCCGATAATCTTTACGGCGTATTTGTTTGTAATCCGGTAGCCAATTCAGCAACTTATAAAGTG
>JBKEBH010000013.1:0-26409 GCA_047973065.1 Paracoccus sp. (in: a-proteobacteria)
CCGCGCCCGAAGCGCGACCGGCAAAGGTGCTGACATCATCCATCCTCCCTATAAGGATGAAGCACATCTGAACCCTCATGGGAATCCCAAGAAACTCAGGTTCAGGCCGAAATGCTTTAGAATCCGCCCAGCCCCGGAATCGAGGGGATTTCGAGATCGGGCGCCGGCTGGGTCGAAACCGGAGCTTGCCCGGCGATCTGGTCCATGACGACCAGTGCGTCGGCCTGATCCTCGGCATCGCCGCCGGGCTGGGCAGTCGTGATATCGCTGGCCCCTTCCCAGCTGGAACGCAGGGTCGTACGCAGGGGCGGCAGGGGCGGCAATTTCCGCTGCCCGGGCCGCGATGAGGCATCCGCTTCCATGCGGGCCAGAGCAGCCTCGTCATCTGGATCCAGCAAACTGGGCAACTCGGGCAGCGCGCCACCTTCCTCGGCAATGCCGCCTTCCAGGTCAGCTGGGAGGTCGTCCTCGGCCGGAGCGCCAAAAGCATCCGAAGGATCGGCGGGAACCAGATCATTGATGGTCAGCACCGTCGGCCCGCTGCCGACATCGCGCTCATCCATGGCCGGCGCATCCTGGATTTCGGCCTCTCCCTCTGCGACAGCCGCGTCGAGAAGATGGATGACATCGGTTACCGAAAACGAATCCGGCACCGGCGCGGTCAGCTGCGCGGGCGCGCGCGAGCCGCCCGGCAGGGCCATCTCGGCCGCAGGAATGTCGGGGGCGGACAGGGCGGCGATTTCGGGCGCGGTATCGGCGGCGCTGTCGGGGGCCGGATGATCGGTGCTTGACGGAATAGCGGGACGCGAGACCGAGCCGATGCTCGGGCGCGGCGCGGTTTCGACCTGCGGCGCGAAAACGGCGGGCGCGGCGGCCAGGGCCGATCCGCCCGGCCCGGACCCGGTTCCGGGCAGGCGCGGCGGCAGATCCTCGGCGCGGGCGAATTCCGAACCGGCCGGCGGTGCCATATGGATCAGATCGCCGGAAGCATCCTCGCCGCTTATGCCCGGCGTCCTATCAGCATCAGCCATGGCCGGCTGATCCGGCCCCGGCACGGGGTCGGCAGCGATAATCACCGGAGCCGGCTTCGAGGCCGGCCTTTCCCCCCCGCTGGCCGCATCCTCGGGCAGCGGCACCGTCTCGGATGGCGGGTTTTCGCCGGTGTCGATCCTGTCCGGCTCCCCCTGACGATGCACCGGAATAAACAGGGCCACCGCCACCAGAACCCCTGCCCCGATCAACGTGCCATGCAGCGCTCCGCGTCTGAACTCGTCCGATCTCGCCATGCCCGTTCCATTTATTGCCGCCGGCGGCTTGCCCAGCCGGGTCATTTCGCACATTTATATGACGTGATCCCACCGGGTTCACCCCATTTTCCGAGGGACCGACATGATCTTGCTCATCGACAATTACGACAGCTTTACTTGGAACCTCGTCCATTACCTAGGCGAAGAAGGCGCAGAGGTCGATGTCCGCCGCAATGACAAGATCACCGTCGAGGAGGCCATGGCAATGCGCCCTGACGGAATCGTGATCTCGCCCGGGCCCTGCGACCCAATCCGTGCGGGTATCTGTCTCGATCTCATACACGCTGTGGCAGAACGCGGCGATATTCCGCTCTTCGGGGTCTGCCTGGGCCATCAGGCGATCGGCGAGGCCTTTGGCGGACGCGTTGTCCGCGCCGAGCGAATCATGCATGGTAAGGTCGATGAGATGATCCATGACGGCACCGGGATCTTCACCGGCCTGCCCTCGCCGCTGAACGCCACGCGCTATCATTCGCTGACCATCGCCCCCGACAGCATGCCCAATGCGCTGCGCGTCACGGCGCGGGCACCCGACGGCACGATCATGGGGGTGGTCCATAACGACCTGCCCATCGAGGGCGTGCAGTTTCACCCCGAATCCATCGCCTCGGAACATGGTCATGCCATGATCCGCAATTTCCTGAACCGTTGCCGAGTGACGGAGACCGCATGAGCACCGATATCCGCCCGCTGATCGGGCATGCCGCCGAACGCCCGCTGACCGAAGACGAGGCCGATCTGGCCTTCGCCGCCCTGTTCGAGGGCGCCGCGACCCCCGCCCAGATCGGCGGCCTCCTGATGGCGATGCGGGTGCGCGGCGAGACCGTCGATGAAATGGCCGCCGCGACCCGCGCCATGCGGGCCCGGATGAACCGGATTACCGCGCCGGCAGGTGCCATGGATATCGTCGGCACCGGCGGCGACGGGCGCAAGACGCTGAATATCTCGACCGTGACGGCAATTGTCGTGGCCGGTGCCGGGGTGCCGGTCGCCAAACATGGCAACAAGGCGCTGTCCTCGAAGGCAGGCACCGCCGATGCCCTGGCCGAGCTGGGCATCAATATCATGGCCAGCCCCGATCAGTCGCAGGCCGCGCTGAACGATGCGGGCATCTGCTTCATGATGGCGCCGATCTATCATCCGGCCATGCGCCATGTCGGCCCGGCGCGGGTGGAACTCGCGACGCGGACCATCTTCAACCTGCTTGGCCCGATGACCAACCCGGCCGGCGTCACCCGTCAGCTGACCGGTGCCTTTGATGCGAAATGGTGCCGGCCGATGGCCGAGACCCTGCGCGAGCTGGGATCGGATCATGTCTGGCTGGTTCATGGCTCGGACGGAACCGACGAGCTGGCGATTTCCGGCGACAGTTTCGTGGTCGAGCTGAAGGACGGCAAGATCCGCGAATTCGCCGTCGCCCCCGAGGATGCCGGGCTGAAGCGCCATGATTTCGACCAGATCGTTGGCGGCGATGCCGCCCATAACGCCGCCGCTGCCCAGGCGATTCTGGACGGGGCGCAGAACGCTTACCGCGATGCGGTGCTGCTGAATGCCGCCGCAGCCCTGCTGATCGCCGGCCATGCCAGCGATCTGCGCGAGGGCGCGGCGCTGGCTGCCACCAGCATCGATTCGGGCGCAGCCAAGGCCAAGCTCGCCGCGCTTGCCGCCGCCGTACCGCTGTGATTGCGCCCGGCCCCTGGGCGGATCTGCCGTTTTTCCAGTCCGACTGGCCAGCGATCCGCAGCCGGCTGGAGAGCACGGATTTTCTGCCCGGACCACAGGCAATCTTCCGCGCCCTTGAAATGACCCCGCCGGATCGGGTCCGGGTGGTGATCCTTGGCCAGGATCCCTATCCGAGCCCGGGCCATGCCGACGGGCTGGCCTTCTCGGTCACACCCGCGACCCCCCTTCCGCGATCTTTGAGAAATATATTCAAGGAAATGGAAGACGATATCAAGGCAGCCCCAGAAACCGGCGATCTGAGCCACTGGGCCGATCAGGGCGTGCTTTTGTTGAACAGCTCGCTCTCGGTTCCACCCGGCAATGCCGGTGCCCATGCCCGCTGGGGTTGGGACCGGCTGGCCCGGCAGGCGGTAGTGAAAGCGCAGGACCATCGTCCGCTCGCCTTCATCCTCTGGGGCAATCATGCCCGGAAGGCCCTGGCCGGACTGCCCCGGCCCGAGGATCTGGTGATCATCACCGCCCATCCCTCGCCGCTTTCGGCCCGGCGCGGTTTTTTCGGCTCGCACCCGTTCTCGCAGGTCAACGACTGGCTGAGCGTCCGGGGCGAGCTGCCCATCGACTGGACCGGGGCCAACCGTTAAGCCCCGATCAGCTGCCGGAAATCCGCCAGCGCCTGGCGGCAGCGCCGGGCGATCTCCGCCTCATCCGGCACCGGCATCTCGCCAATCACCCGGCGGATCTGGCTGTCACCGACCAGAAGATCCAGAAACCAGCCCGTCGCCCGCTCTGCCGTATGGCCCTGTCCGGCGCAAAGCCGCTCCACCACCTGCCCGAGCAGCGCGCTAACTTCCTGCCGCCCTCCCGCCGAGATTGCCGCGCCGAGCCGCCCACTCGGATCGGCAGCGGCCGCCCGGTTCAGCAGGATCGCCCGCTCACCCAGCAGCATGCGCAGGAAAACCGGCCCGACCTGCCCCAGGGTTTCGAACGGATCGCCCGCCCCCTCCAGCGCCTCCTCCAGCAGCTGGCGGGTCTCGGCCGCGTTATCTTCCACCATCTGGTGAAACAGCCCGTCCTTGTCACCATACCAGCGATAGAGCGTCTCATTCGAGGCCCTCGCCGCCTGTGCGATCCGCAGCATGGTCGTGCCGCCATAGCCATGGCTGGCCAGCAGATCATAGGCCGTCGCCGAAATCGCTTCGTGCCGTTTCTGGCGCTTGTCGTCCTTCATACCCGCCTCCAATTCCGTGCTTGCAAAACCGTATGGATTAATACAGCAATGTAAATACGTATTGATCTATACGGATATGGAGCCCGCCATGAAAATCCTGACCTTAGCGACCGTTTTCCTTTCCCTTCTGCTCTCTGCCGCGATTTTCGGCTTTTTCTATGCCTGGGTCTGTTCGACCATGTGGGGGCTGGATCAGGCCGATCCGCGCATTGCCATTGCAGCGATGAATGCGATGAATGGCTCGGTCCGCAATTTCGTCTTCGCCCCCGCCTTCTTCGCCACACCTTTCGCCTTGGGCGCAGCGGGCCTGCTGCTTGCCCTGCGCGGCCAGAAACCGCCGGCCACGGCTTTCGGCGCGGCCGCGCTGAGCTATCTGTGCTTTGGCATGATCCTGACCATGATGATCAATGTCCCGATGAACGAGGCGCTCGCCCGCACTTCCATCCCCGAGAATATCGAGACCGCCCGCGTCATCTGGCAGGATTATTCCACCCGCTGGCAGGTCTGGAACATCGCCCGCACCATCGCCTCGGGCGCGGCCTTCCTGATGGCGGCTTACGGCCTTTACCGGGTGGATCGCCGCGCGCTTTGACGCATCAGCACGCCGGGGCTTTTCTCGCCCCCCGGCGCGGATTATGGTCCGTCCATGAACATTCTGGACAAGATCAAGAGCTACAAGCTCGACGAAATCGCGGCCGCCAAGGCAGCCCGCCCGCTGGCCGGGATCGAGGCCGCTGCCCGCACCGAAGGCCGCCCGCGCGGCTTTGCCCGCGCCCTGCGCAAAAAGGCCGAAACCGGCTATGCACTGATTGCCGAGATCAAGAAGGCCAGCCCCTCCAAAGGGCTGATCCGCGCCGATTTCGACCCGCCGGCGCTGGCGCGCGCCTATCAGACCGGCGGCGCCGCTTGCCTGTCGGTGCTGACCGATACCCCCAGCTTTCAGGGCGCGCCGGAATTCCTGACCGCTGCCCGCACTGCCTGCGATCTGCCGGCTTTGCGCAAGGATTTCCTCTATGACACCTATCAGGTCGCCGAGGCCCGCAGCTGGGGTGCCGATGCCATCCTGATCATCATGGCCTCGGTCGATGACGCTCTGGCGGCGGAACTGGAAGACGCCGCCTTCCATTGGGGCATGGATGCGCTGATCGAGGTCCATGACCGGGCCGAGCTCAACCGCGCCCTGCGGTTGAAATCGTCGTTGATCGGGGTAAACAACCGCAATCTCAAGACCTT
The DNA here is from genome assembly GCA_047973065.1 of Paracoccus sp. (in: a-proteobacteria). GTDB lineage: Bacteria > Pseudomonadota > Alphaproteobacteria > Rhodobacterales > Rhodobacteraceae > Paracoccus. Next base: position 5,452 of record JBKEBH010000013.1, read on the forward strand.
CGAGCTTAATCTTGCTGTAACCGAAGATCTGGCCCGAGACCTGCCCGACGGGCGCGAGCTGGTCTGCGAAAGCGGCCTGTTCGCCCATGCCGATCTGGACCGCATGGCCCGCGTCGGCGCCCGCCGCTTCCTGATCGGCGAAAGCCTGATGCGCCAGCCTGACGTGACCGCCGCCACCCGCGACATTCTGGGTGCGGCATGAGCCTAACGCATTTTGATCAGCAAGGTCAGGCACATATGGTCGATGTCTCAGAGAAAACGGTCACCTCGCGTGAGGCCATTGCCGAAGGCTCGGTGATCATGACACCCGAGACGCTGGCACTGGCGCAGGGCGGCGCGGCCAAGGGCGATGTGCTGGGCGTAGCCCGTCTGGCCGGGATCATGGGGGCCAAGCGCACCTCGGATCTGATCCCGCTCTGCCATCCGCTGCCGATCACCAGGGTGGCACTGGATCTGAGCCCCGATCCGGGCCTGCCCGGCATCCGCGTCACCGCCACCGTGCACACCACCGGCCAGACCGGGGTCGAGATGGAGGCGCTGACTGCCGTTTCGGTCGCCTGTCTGACCGTTTATGACATGCTCAAGGCCGCCGAGAAGTCGATGCGTATCGAAAACATCCGCCTCCTGCGAAAATCTGGTGGAAAATCAGGGATATATGAGGCAGAATGATTAACGTTGATGAGGCTCTGTCCCGGGTTCTGGCACTTGCCTGCCCGGTCGCCGCCGAAGAAATCCCGCTCACCGAGGCCTATGGCCGGGTTCTGGCCGCGCCGGTCCGCGCCGGTCTGACCCAGCCCCCGTTCAACGCCGCAGCCATGGATGGCTACGCCCTGCGCCGCACCGATCTGGGCGGGGAATTGCAGGTGATCGGCGAAGCCGCCGCAGGCCGGCCCTGGACCGGCGATGCCAGCCAGCTGCAAAGCGCGGTGCGGATCTTCACCGGCGCCCCGGTCCCGGATGGATATGATTTCGTGGTCATGCAGGAACATGTCGCGCGCGACGGCGACAGAATTCGCATCATCGCGCCGCAAAGCCACGACAACATCCGGCCACAAGGCGCTGATTTTCATGAAGGGTCTGAATTTGATCCGGGTCGCCCCCTGACCCCGCGCGATCTTGGCCTGATTGCCGCGATGAATGCCGCCCGGCTGCGCGTCTCCCGCCGCCCCCGTGTCGTCATTCTTGCCGGCGGGGATGAGCTGGTCCCGCCCGGCACGCCCCCCGGCCCTGGCCAGATCGTCTGTTCGAACGATATCGCCATCGCGGCCATCGCCCGTCAGACCGGTGCCGATGCAACCTGCCTGCCGATTGCCGCCGACACGCTGGAGAGCCTGCGCAGCAGCTTCCGCAAGGCGGCTGGCGCCGATCTGATCGTGACCATTGGCGGCGCTTCGGTCGGCGATCACGACCTGATCGGGCAGATCACCGAAGAGCTCGGCATGGAGCGGTCTTTCTACAAGATCGCCATGCGCCCCGGAAAGCCGCTGATCGCCGGCCGGATCGGCGGTAGCGCCATGATAGGCCTTCCCGGAAATCCGGTTTCATCAATGGTTTGTGCTGAACTCTTCATTCGCCCTCTGATCCGCCGCATGCAGGGGCTCCCGAAGGAAAATCGCATCCGCGAAGGCCGGTTGGGCCGCGACATTGATGCGGAAGGCAGCCGCCAGCATTACCTGCGCGCCCGGATCGAAACCCGCGGCGGGCTGGATATCGTCACCCCGCTCGGCGATCAGGATTCGGCCCGGCTGGGACTGATGGCCGCGGCTGACGGGCTGCTGATCCGCCCCGCTGGAGACCCGGCACGAAAAGCCGGGGAAACGGTAAAATTTTTACGCCTCGATTAACCGATTATTAATCGATCCCATGCAGCGTGGTTGACGCAATAAAGCCGATATGGCAGAACAATACCCGAACGGCAGTGAAACGGGCGCAGAACATGTTGACCAAGAAGCAGATCGAACTTCTCGACTTCATTCAGAAGCGCATGGCGCGCGACGGCGTGCCGCCCTCTTTCGATGAAATGAAAGTGGCGCTGGATCTGCGCTCGAAATCGGGCATTCACCGGCTGGTCACGGCGCTGGAAGAACGCGGGTTCATCCGCCGCCTGCCGCACCGGGCCCGGGCGCTGGAAATCATTCGCCTGCCCGACAGTCTGGCCCAATCGGCGCCGGGCTTCACCCCGCAGGTGATCGACGGCTCACGCAAGGTCCCGGTCGCGCCTCCGCGCGGCGCCATGGATGTGCACGCCATCGACGCCATGGAACTGCCGGTCATGGGCCGGATCGCTGCTGGCGTCCCGATTGAAGCGATCTCCGAAATCTCGCATCACGTCGCCGTGCCCGGCAGCATGATCTCGGGCCGTGACAGCCATTACGCGCTGGAAGTCAAAGGCGATTCCATGATCAATGCCGGGATCAATGACGGCGATATCGTGGTGATCCGCGAACAGGATACGGCCCAGAACGGCGATATCGTGGTTGCTCTGGTCGAAGGCCATGAAGCGACGCTGAAATATTTCCGCCGCAAGGGTGCGATGATCGCGCTTGAGGCTGCAAACCCGGCCTATGAAACCCGCATCCTGCCTGAAGACAAGGTCCGCGTTCAGGGTCGGCTGGTCGGGCTTATCCGCAGCTATTAAGCCGCAAGCACCATCCTTTCCTGCTGAAAAGCCGGGGCTTGGGTCGGTTGGAATAAACTGACCCCGGCCTTCTGAAATGCAGCTCTGCCGCTCAGATCAGACCGGCACGCATCCGAATTTGCTCAAGACCGCCCCCCGGCGGAAACAGACTGTCGCTTTCCACAGTGATCGCTGCCGCCGCAGCGGCGAAACGGCCGGCTTCCGGCAAGGCCATCCCCTGATCCTGCGCCAGCCAGAGCGCGACCGAAAATGCGTCGCCAGCCCCATTGCTGTCGCGCAGAACGGCCGGTATGGGCGGCACCTTGATCCGCGCGGCACCTGTCCAGATTTCGGCACCATCTTCGCCCCGGGTCAGGACCACCTGACGGGCGCGGCCGCGCAACAGGCGTTTGACCACCGGGATCGGATCGGCGGGCAGCGCAACATCCGAAAGCTGGATGATATCGGCGCAGGCAATGAAATCCTCATACCACGGGTTGCTCCCGTCATAATCGTGCAGATCGAGCAGGATCTGCCCGGGCACCCTGTTCAGCAGGGGCAGGATCTTCTTCGAAGAATGGCAAAGGCTCAGGAAAATCGTGCGGGCGCGGGAAATTTCAGCACCTATCCGGGTCATATCGATCACCGGATCGGGCGCGCCATTCGACAGAAAGATCGAATAGCGCCCGCCCTGCCGGTCCATGATGTTCAGATGATGCGGCGTCGGCGCGTCCTGTTCATCGACGATCAGCCGGATCCCGCGCGCCGTGCAGGCGGCCCGCACCTTCGCGCCATGCTCATCCCGGCCCAAAGCGCAATGCAGCACCGCCCGGCAACCGAGACCGGCAAGCGCCATCGCCTTGCCGGTCCCGGTCGAGCCGGCGGCCTCATATTCAACCGCCTCGAAGATTGTCGCCGAGCGGCCCTGCGGCAGGGTTTCGAGCTGAACCATCCGGTTCCAGCTGGCAGCACCAAGAACCAGAACCTCAGTCATGAGCGCGCCTCAGACCTTTTCCGCAGCGGCTTTCCCGGCCTCCGACGGCAGGCGCAGCCGCACCCGCTTGACCCGGCGCGGATCGGCATCGACCACCTCGAACTCGGCACCGCTGTCATGGGGGATGACCTCGCCGCGCACCGGCACGCGGCCGGTCAGCATGAAGATCAACCCGCCGAGCGTATCGACATCCTCGTCTTCCTCGCCCGGTGCCAGCCGCAAGCCGGTTTCCTGTTCCAGCTCATCAAGCGGCGCACGGGCCTGAATCAGCCATTGCCCGGGCTTTTCCTCGACCCAGAGCCCGCCCTCGGCCTCGTCATGCTCGTCCTCGATCTCGCCGATGACCTGTTCGATCAGGTCTTCGATGGTGACCAGACCATCAACCCCGCCATATTCGTCGATCACCAGCGCCATATGGATGCGCTCTTTCTGCATCTGCTGCAAAAGCACGCCGATCGGCATCGACGGCGGCACATAAAGCAAGGGGCGCAGCATCGGGCGCAAGCTGAACTTGCCGGCGGGCTTGGCGCCAAAACCGTGTTTCAGCGCCAGATCCTTCAGGTGGATCAGGCCAAGCGGGCTGTCCAGCGTGCCGCGAAAAACCGGGATCCGCGAAAAACCGTGTTCGCGGAACATCTCGACCAGCTCATCGAGCTTGGCCGTCACCGGCGCGGCGATGATTTCGACCTTGGGAATCGCCACATCATCGACGCGCATGCGCCGCAGATTGACCATGCCCGGCGCAACCGGATCAGGCGCCCGATGCTCTTCGGGAATCGAATTATCGTCCTCGGTGCCGGAAAAGGCGCCGAACAGGCGGCCCAGAAATCCGCGAGATGCGGGCAGATCACGCCCCTCACTGCCAATGCCATCGGCCCATCCGGCTGGATCGGCGCCGACATCGGCGGGGGGCGCGGGACTTCGCGAAGGGTCGCTGTTCATGGGTCCTTCTCCTGATAAGGGTCATCAATGCCGAGCGGCGCGAGGATCGAACGCTCTGCCGCCTCCATGGTTTCCGCGTCTGCATCATTCATATGGTCATAGCCAGCCAGATGCAGCATGGCATGGACCAGAAGATGGGTGACATGCGCGTCAAATCGCTTGCCCTGCGTCTTGGCCTCGCGCTGGCAGGTCTCATAGGCGATGGCGATATCGCCAAGCTCATCGGTCTCGGGCCGGGGCGGATGGGCACCCGGAGCGCGTTCGACATGTTCGATGGCCGGCCATGACAGCACATTGGTCGGCTGGGGTTTACCGCGAAAATCGGCGTTCAGTTCGGCAATGCGCGCATCATTGCAGCCCATGACGCAGATATCGGCATCCATGCCCAGCCAGTCCAGCGTGGCCTGCCCGGCACGTTCCGCCAGAGCTTCAAGCCCCACCGCGTCCCACCGTTCGTCTTCGATGACCGCGTCGATTTCAGCCATTCCCCTGCGAGCTCCCGGGTGCCCGGCGCGGCGGGTAATTGCCGCGCGAATTATCCTCGCCCCGGGCCAGAGCCGCCGCGTCTTCAGCGTCATAGGCCTCGATGATACGGGCGACAAGCGGGTGGCGAACCACATCCCTGGCGGTGAAATAGTTGAAGCTGATGCCCTTCACCCCGCCAAGGATGCGTTCGGCATCGACCAGCCCAGATTGCGTCCCGCGCGGCAGGTCGATCTGGCTGCGATCCCCGGTGATCACCATGCGCGAGCCCTCGCCAAGGCGGGTCAGGAACATCTTCATCTGCATGGTCGAGGCGTTCTGCGCCTCATCCAGCACCACGAAGGCATTGGCCAGCGTGCGCCCGCGCATGAAGGCCAAAGGCGCGATCTCGATGCGCTTTTCCTCCATCAGCTTGGCCAGTTGCTTGCCGGGCAGGAAATCGTTCAGCGCGTCATAGAGCGGCTGCATATAGGGATCGACTTTTTCCTTCATGTCGCCGGGCAGAAAACCCAGACGCTCGCCGGCCTCAACCGCAGGGCGCGACAGGATGATCCGGTCGACATGACCGCCGATCAGCATGGTGACGCCGACCGCTACCGCCAGATAAGTCTTGCCGGTTCCGGCCGGGCCAATGCCGAAGGCCATTTCATTGGCAAAGAGGTTGCGGACATAATCCTTCTGGGCATCGGTGCGCGGCTCGATGGTCTTCTTGCGGGTGCGCAGCTCGATCGGGCCGGCCTTGAACATTTCCAGCTGTTCATCGGGCGAGATCGAGGCCGGCTCGGCCTCGGGACCCATGCGCAGGGCGGCGTCGATTTCGGCATTGCCGACCGGACGCCCCTGTTCAAGCCGCGCGTAAAGGCCGCGCAGCAAGCGCGCCGCTTCCTCGCGCGGGGCTTCGGGGGCGATGATGGCCAGAAGATTGCCGCGGCGCAGGATATGGACGCCAAGCGCGGCTTCTATCTGGGAAAGGTGCTGATCGGCCGGGCCGCAAAGTTCGATGAGCAGCCGGTTATCGGCAAATTCCAGAAGCGTCTCACCCTGAGCGGTGGAAGGCGCGGCGGCGGCGGGTGCGGTCGGGGTCAGGCTCAATGAGCTCTCCGGTCTGGTGTTCGGTCTCATGGTGGGGTGCCGGGCGGGCTTAGGCAAGGGTCTGGACGAACATCGCGCGGGATGTTGCAAAAACTTCATGTCCAGCGGCGGGGGGCCGCCATGCTCTGCCGAAAGGATCACTCATTTGGATGCCCTGCACAGAGATAAGGCAATCAGATGATTTCGCGCTCATAGCGCGCGCCGAGCGAGGTCAGAACCTCATAGGCGATCGTGCCCATGGCATCGGCGACGCTATCGACCGTCTGTTCCGCATTAATCAGATCGAGCGCCGAGGGCACCTCATCCAGTGCCGAGACATCCACGGTGATCAGATCCATCGACACCCGGCCGATAATCGGGCAGCGGGTCTCGCCGGCCAGAAGGTCGATGCGCGGGTGCTCGCCATCCGAAGACAGGGCCCGGTGGATGCCATCGGCATAACCGGCGGCAACGGTGGCAACCCGGGTCGGGCGGCTGGCGGTCCAGCTATTCGAATAACCGACACTCTCGCCCGGGATCACCTCTCGGGTCTGGACCACCGGCAGGGACAGGCGCACGACCGGGACCGCATCGGCAAAAGGCAGGCCACCGTAAAGCCCGACGCCCGCGCGGACCAGATCGAAGTGATAATCCGGCCCCAGCAGGATGCCGCCGGTCGCAGCCAGGCTGCGCGTCACCGCAATGCCGTCGGTCATTTCGCGGAAGGCGGCAAGCTGGCGGGTATTCATCGGGTGGCCGGGATCGTCGGAACAGGCCAAATGCGACATGACCAGTTCGGGCCCCGCCGCCAGGATTTCGGCTTTCAGCCCCGACCATTCGCCGGGTTCAAAACCAAGCCGGTTCATCCCGGTATCGAGCTGAATGGCAAAGGGCCGGCCCGAACGCAGCACCCGGTCGCGGAAGAACTGTTCGGGGCTGTTGAGCACCGGGATCGCATCGCCCAGCTCGGCACCGTCCATATGGCCCGACAGCACAAAGATGCGGGGCACCGGGCCGACGGCCGCGCGGACCTTGGCAATCTCGGAGGCGACGGCGATGAAGAAATCGCTTGCCCCCTCCTCGGCCAGGGCCCGGACGATCACATCGGATCCGAGCCCATAGCCATCCGCCTTCACCACACCCGCCGCCCGCGCACCGGATGCCAGCGCCGAAAGCGCACGATAATTGGCCTTCACGGCCGAAAGATCTATCTGTAAAGCCATGCCCGGCGAATGCGCCCTGCCCGCGCTTTCGTCAAGTCCCGTCATACGCTCATCGGGCACGAAACCACCTCACCGCGCCCGGCGATACTGAGGCATGAATGACATAGCATGGAAGATATGTCTGCCTCACGGAGAATTGCGGTTTGTTAACCCATCGGCTTTCGATAAATTGCTTGGCGATATCCGCCATTCTGCCAATGCCTGCACCTTGTACATATTTCGGAACACCTGCAATTTTGTCGCAATGAAACATATCCTTTCCTCCCTTCCCATTGGCGCGGTCCTTGTCGCCCTGCCGGCATTCGCTGAGGATGGGGCGCTAAAACCGCTGCCGGTTCCCTCCGGTCAGCCAGTCTACTGGCAGGAAACCATTACCGGACTTCCCGGCGCTCACGGCCTGACCTATCGCTTCCGCTTCGTTGCGCCCGATCTTGCAGATCTGGTCCCGATGGTCGCTGCTGCACCGATGGAAGCGCTCACCGAGGAGGAAATGGCAGCGCTGGAGGATCTCGCGATAGATGAAGGAGACGAGGGCGCTTCGATTCTGGTCGATGCGCTCGACGACGGGCTGATCTCCTCGACCGAGCTGGATCTGGCGCCGGTGATTTCCTATGACGACGTGGAAGCGCAATACGATGCCTTGCTGGCCGATGAGGAAGATGGCGCCGTCCTGCCGCCGGCGCCAGACATCATCTTTCAGGATCCCATGCATGACGATATCGTCTGGCTGTGCGAGAATTTCGTACTGCCGCGCATTGCCAGCCCCGGTCCGCGCCCCACCGAGGTCGTCATCTCGCTGTCTGATCGCCCGACCGCGGCGGGAGATCTGGAAAGCGGCGCGGTGCAACTGTTCGAGGCCTTCCGCCTGCCGGCCGATCGCGACGATTGCATCTGGGAACCGTTCTGAGCGCTGATGCAGGTCTGCCACAGGCAAAGAGCCACACTCAAAGGGAATTCCGCCCCCCTATCGCATCGGCAAAATCCTTCCTAGAATCACCCCGCCGCGCATGCGCACGGCATCAAGTGACAAGAAGGGGTAGCAAAGCCCCTATCCAAGGAGCAGACAATGTCGAAAAAAATCGCGCTTGCCCTCATCGTTCTGGGCGTTCTGGCTGCTTGCCAGCCGCGTCAGCCCGATATCAACACCGGCCCGGTGACCACCGTCACCCCGGAGCCTGTCTATCAGGGCAAGTACGGCGCAAACTGATTTTGGATTACCCTCGCGCGGGCGGCATTCTGCCCGCGCGAATCGCAGAAGGTTGAAAACCGTCCATGCAAAAACATCGCGGCTTTCCCTCGCGGCTTCCCTCGTCCGATTACCAGTTCACCATTCGCCGCGCCAACCCCAAGGGCGCCACGAAACTGATCGCGCGCGAACGTTTCCGTGACCGCAGCGCCGCCGACCGGCGCGCCGATGCCGGCTTTCTCGGCGCATTGATCGCCCATTTCGGCGAGGAGGAATTCGAGCGTGGCAATCTCGATGCCGGACGCCTGTCCTGGTTTCTGGGCCGCGAGGTGGTTGCCGTCGGCAAACTCGATCCGATCTCCTACGACCAGCTTTTCCGCATCGACATGAAGAAGGCCGAGGCGAATTTCCCCGAGCTCTTTGCCACAGAGGCGGAAGAAGAAGGCTGGGACGATCAGGGTTGGATCGGTGAAGACGGGGACGATTGGGACGACGACAGCTCGGACAGTGACTGAAGTCGGGGGCGCAATCGGCGAAAATCTACCGATTGCACCAGGACCGGCGGCGGTTTGCCGCCGCGTAAAGTTTCACATGCTTGTCAGTTTCCCATGCTCGCGAGTTGTGGCAGACTGGGTCTGTTAATCAACATGCCCGCCGAACGGGCAAACATGAAGGCAGTGTTACATGCAAACCAAAACCTCGATCCGTCTCGCCGGTGCCATTCTTGCCGTTGCCGCCCTTTCAGCATGTGCCTCGGGCCCCTATGGCGGCACGGGCTACACCATGACCCCCGATGCGCAGCGCGCCGCGGTTGGTGCCGGTGTCGGCGCCCTGGCCGCCAAGGCCTTTGATGAAGATGTCACCACCGGTGCCGTCCTGGGTGCCGCTGCCGGCGCACTCTGCGACGATGCCAGCGTCTGCGCCCAGCGGTAAGTCGCTTCGGATTGCGGCCGCAGCGGCGGCCGCGTCCATACCCTCGTGAACATCCCCCCGATCGCCCGCTCTGCTGCCGCAAGCGGGCCCTTGACAGGAAAATAGCCATGGCCAGAATTCGCTTCATGGCAGCGGCGGGACTGACCGTCCTTGCCATTGCCGGCTGCACTCAGAACATCACCCCGACCGACGTTGATCGCGCTGCTATCGGCGCCGCTGCCGGGGCCACCATCGCCCATGTGGCCGGCAAGAAGGAAAGCGACGTCTACAAGGGCGCAGCCGTCGGCGCGGCCGCCGGCTCGCTTTGCAATGATGTCGGGTTCTGCCAGTAAGCAGATAGACGTCTGAAGCAACGCCGCCCCGGCACTGCTGCGGGCGGCGTTTTCATGTGCTGCGGCGCTTGCCTTGGCTTGCCCGAATCGGGGCTGGCCTTTTGGGCGCTCATCCCGGAAACTGCGGGTAGATATTCGCAACCGGCCAGCCCGATCAGATGACCCCGCCCCTCGATCATATCCTGTCACCATCGGCGCAATCGGCAATGATCGCCGGGCTTTTTCTTGCGGCGGGCTGGTGGGTGGTCGCTTGGCAGGGCCGCAAGCGCGATGCGAAACTGCGGGCCGACCGGGTGCGCGATGTGCAGCGCGCCATCTTCGCCGAGATCCGTGCCTATGTCGCCGTGCTGGAACGCGATCACATCGCCGAATATGGCGAACAGATCGCCGCGCAGATCGAAACCGATCCCGACTATTTCCCGGTCATCCCGACCGAGCATAATGACGCGATCTTCCGCGCCATTGTCGGTGAGCTGCACATTCTGCCGCGTGATACGGTAGATCCGGTGGTGCTCTATTACAGCCAGCTCAACGCGATTGGCGCGATGATTGCCGATCTGCGCGCGCTCGACACGACGCGCATCGGCACGGCGCGCGCGGCGGCGATGTATCGCGATTATATCTCAATGAAATTGGGCGCAATCGAGCTGGGCGAAGGCGCAATGGCGGCGATCCAGTCCAATATGGACGGAACCGGACGCTCTAGTAGCCCGGACGGGGACCGGTCCGAACTTTGATCGGCTTCGGGGTATAGGATGCGGACATGGCGCAATCTCCCTTCTGACAATTCAAATATAGGCAAGAATTGCGATTTTCGCAAGTTTTACGGAAACAGCCCGGCCCGGCCGATTTCCTCGCGGCGCTGCGGGAACTTGTCGATGGCCCGGGCGATTTCGCGGGCGCTCCACGGGCTGGGCTTGCGCTGCTTGACCTGACCATCCTTGCCAAGGATCACCAGCGAAAAGCCACGCGGATGCAGACGCTGGCGCCAGATGCTGTTGGCGGTCGGGTCGGTATCGGTGATCACCACCACATCGCGTTCATTCAGCAGCGCGGCTCCGCCCTGCAATTCCTTGATCTGAAAGCTGAAGGCGGGATCGGCATCCGTATCGGCAAAGACCACGACCGGCCGGGCGTTCCACAAGAACTGCTCGGGCGTGACCTCACCGGCCGACATGATCCGCAGGTCGGTCCGGGCAAGCTGCTCGGCCGGGGCGGGCGTCGCAGGCGCGGTTTGCGCGGCATCGACCTCGGCCGGGGATGGTGGATTGACGCGCGAGGGCGGCGCTTCGCGCCCGCCACTTGAGCCCATGGCAGATACCGCCATCGCCATGGCCAAGACCGTCATCGCAAAGCTGTATCGCATATTCACCTCATCCTGCTTGAGATATAGGCAATCTTCTGCCCTGCAAAAAGAGGCATGAGGGCAATTCCCCCCTTGCGGCCGGTTTTCCAGGATGCAGACATGCGCCGGAGACTGGATGAGGACTGGCCATGCCCCTGCCCCGCGCCCCCGACCGCCTGCCCGAAGATTTCGCCGCCGCCCTCGGCCATGCGATATCCGGTTTCGGCTTTCTGGAAGAGGCGCTCAAGCGGGCGATCTTCGCGCTGACCCTGGACGGGCTTGGCCAGCGTCCCGACGACCGGGCGCTGAAGGCCTGGCTGCGGCGGATGGAAGACATCGCCGATGACACGCTCGGCACGCTGATCGACCAGTTCGTCAAGCAGATCGGCCAGGCTGGTATCGAGGACCGCGCCGGGCTGGCCCAATCGCTGCGCCAGATCCGCCGCGACCGCAATATGCTCTGCCATGCCTCATGGCGCCCGGCCGAAGGCGATCGCTGGCACCCGTCCTTTCTCAACACCAAGGGCGAGGCCTTTCCCGACGATCTCAGCCGCGAGGATCTGGTGGATATCCACGAATCGACCCTGAAGACCGCGGCGCGGATCGTCGCGATCATGCGCGCGACCGGGATCGAAGGGGAGTGGGTCGGTCATGACAACGGCGACGACAGGGAAGATTGAGCCATGCTGATCGCGCATCTGCCCTCGGGCTATCTGCTGGGGCGCGGCGTAGGGGCGCGGGGCACGGTGATGGCAGCGGCGCTGCTGGGATCGGTCGCGCCGGATTTCGACATGATCTGGTTCCATTTCGTCGATCATGGCCGGGTCCTGCATCATGAATACTGGACCCACCTGCCGGCTTTCTGGCTGGGGATCGCCCTGACCCTGCTGCCCTTGCTGTACTGGCGCGCATCGCGGCTTTTTGCCCCGGCCGCGGCTTTTCTGGCCGGGGTCTTCCTGCATCTGATCCTCGATACACTGGTTGGCGGGATCATGTGGCTCTGGCCCTTTGACGACCGGCTGCTGACCCTGGCCGTGGTGCCGGCCCGTTATGACAACTGGGTGCTCAGCTTCATCCTGCATTGGAGCTTTCTAGCCGAGCTGATCATTATCGCGCTTGCGCTGTTTGCGTGGCGGCGCGATACGGCTTGGCGCCGCATGGCAAGCGGCCACGTTGCAACGGATCGCAACGCACGCTAACAGGGCGGCAAGCTAGACAAAGAGGCTCTTATGTCCGCCCCCCTTCGGCTCGGCATCGCCGGGCTCGGCACCGTCGGGATCGGTGTCGTCAAGATCATCCAGAAACATGCCGACCTTCTGGCGGCGCGCTCCGGCCGGCCGGTGGCGATCACCGCGATCAGCGCCCGCGACCGGATGAAGAACCGCGATGCGGATCTGTCGGGTTATCAATGGCTTGACAGCCCGATGGAGGTCGCGACCCATCAGGATGTCGATGTCTATGTCGAGCTGATCGGCGGCGATGAGGGCATTGCCCGCCAATCCGTTGTAGCCGCGCTGCGCGCCGGCAAGGATGTGGTGACCGCCAATAAGGCATTGCTGGCCATTCACGGACAGAGGCTGGCCGAGCTGGCCGAGGCCGAAGGCCGCACCATCCGCTATGAGGCCGCCGTCGCCGGCGGCATCCCGATCATCAAGACCATGACCGAATCCATGGCCGGCAATCAGATCAGCCGGGTCATGGGGGTGATGAACGGCACCTGCAACTACATCCTGACCCGGATGGAAAGCGGCGGGCTGCCCTATGAAACCGTCTTCGAAGAAGCCCGTCAGCTTGGCTATCTGGAGGCCGATCCAACGCTGGACGTGGGCGGGATCGACGCCAGCCACAAGCTGGCCATCCTGTCTTCGCTGGCCTTCGGCACCCAGGTCGATTTCGGCGCGGTCGAAATCGAAGGCATCGAGCGGGTCAGCATCGACGATATCCGCCGCGCAGCCGATATGGGTTACCGCATCAAGCTTCTGGGCGTTGCCCAGATGACCGGGCGCGGGCTGGAACAGCGCATGTCGCCCTGTCTGGTGCCGGCCGACAGTCCGATCGGGCAATTGCAGGGCGGCACCAATATGGTGGTGGTCGAGGGCGACAGCGTCGGTCAGGTCGTGCTGCGCGGGGCCGGTGCCGGCGAAGGCCCGACCGCCAGCGCAGTCATGTCCGATGTCGTGGAACTGGCGCGCGGCGTGCAGGTTCCGGTCTTCGGCCAGCCAGCCGCGAGGCTGAAACAGGCCCAGCCCGCCCGCACCGCCGTGCCGGCCGCCTACTATCTGCGCCTTGCCTTGCTGGACAAGCCCGGCGCTCTGGCCAAGGTCGCGACGGTTCTGGGCGATGCCGGGATCTCGATCCACCGCATGCGTCAATATGAACATGACGAGGGCCCGGCCCCGGTGCTGATCGTCACCCACAAGACCACGCCCGACGCCATCGACCACGCGATTGCCGCTCTGCCCAAGACCGGCGTCATCGCGGAAGACCCGGTCGAGCTGCGCATCGAGGAAGTCTGATGTCCGGGGGGCAGCAGCTGGTCAATCGGATCTGCGCCGCCCTGCCCGGTTCGGAATGCTCCGATCCTTGGGATATCGACTGCGATTGCTGGAAGGTCGGCGGCAAGATCTTCGCGACAGGCAATATCGAGGCCGGCAGCGTCATCGTCAAATGCGACAGCGCGGACACCGCCGCCATGCTGATCGAGCTCGGCGTAGCGCGCAAGGCGCCCTATTTCCATCGCAGCTGGGTTGCCCTGCCCAAGGACGCGGACCCCGGCGAGCTGGAGCACCGCATCCATCAATCCTATCGGATCATCCGCCGCAGCCTGACCAGAAAGCTACAGGCCGAGCTGGCACCGTTTGCGTGAAAAGACGGGCTGGCGCCGCGGCCTTTCCAACTGATCCGAGAGGGCTGCAACCTCGTCCGGCTGTCACGCAGGTGACAACCACGCGCCTGCCCGCCCCATGGCAGGCGCGTTCCGCACCCGCCCGGGCAATCGCTCTGCGCTTAAGGCGCACACATCGGAACAGGCCCGAATTGCCCCTGACGCCTCAGCGGAACAGGATCAGACTGGACGGCGACCAGCCGACTTCGCCGCGGGTGCCGACATCGGGAATATCGCGGCCAAAGACGTTGCGCATCGAGATCCGCACCGGCACCGAGAGCGTGCCATCGGCCTCATCCAGGCGCACATCGTAATAGGTCATGTCGCCGTAATAGACCACCTCGTCGATCACCGCCCCATTGAGACGCGGCGCGCTTTGCGGCTGACCTTCGGGGAAGATGCTGACCGCTTCGGGGCGGAAACCGACCATCGGCGCCTCATCCCCCTCGCGCTTGGCGGCCACCTGCGACAGCGGCAGGTCGATCTCGCCCAGCCCCTCGACATCGACACGGACGGTCTGATCGTTTTCGGACAGGATGGCCGCCGGCAGGAAGTTCATCACCCCGATGAAATCGGCGACCCGGCGGTCGAGCGGGCGCGAATAAAGCGCCTCGGGATAGTCGAGCTGGGCGATCCGGCCCTCGAACATGACCGCGATCCGGTCCGACATCACCAGCGCCTCTTCCTGATCATGCGTGACCAGAACGAAGGTGATGCCGACCTGACGCTGAAGCTTGATCAGCTCGACCTGCATCTGCTCGCGCATCTTGCGGTCGAGCGCGGAGAGAGGTTCATCGAGCAGCAGCACCTTGGGCTTGAGGATCAGCGCCCGTGCCAGCGCGACGCGCTGACGCTGCCCGCCCGACAGGGCATGGGCGGCGCGCTTGCCATAGCCCGAAAGGCCGACCATTTTCAGCGCTTCCTCGACCGCAGCGGCCTTTTCCGCCTTGGGGCGCGGATCACGGCGCAGACCGAAGGCGACGTTTTCGGCAACGCTCAGATGCGGGAAGATCGCATAGGACTGGAAGACCATATTGGTCGGCCGTTTGTTGGCCGGCACATCGGCCATGTCCTTGCCGTCGATCAGCACCACGCCCGAGGAAATGCCTTCGAACCCGGCAATGGTGCGCAAAAGCGTGGTCTTGCCACAGCCCGACGGGCCGAGCAGCGAAAAGAACTCGCCCTCACGGATGGTCAGATCGATGCCGCGCAGCGCGTGATATTCGCCGTAATATTTGTTCACGCCCTGACATTCGATCATCGGCTTGGCAGATTGCAGCTCGGCATAGCGTGTCGCGGCCTTGGCCGAGAGACCGGAAACCGGCTTGGCATCGGCGGTGGATGCGTCCTGAGACAGGGACAGGTCGATATCACTCACAGGAAACCCCCATGGTCTTGTTGGCCAGTCCGGGCAACGCCGCGGCGGCGGAAATATTCGGCGACGGTCAGCAAGAGGATCGACATCAGCACCAGAACGGTGCCCAGCGCCATGATGACCGGAACGGATTTGGGGAAACGCAGCTGGCTGAAGATATAGGTCGGCAGCGTCGGCTCGGTCCC
Organism: Paracoccus sp. (in: a-proteobacteria); assembly: GCA_047973065.1. GTDB lineage: Bacteria > Pseudomonadota > Alphaproteobacteria > Rhodobacterales > Rhodobacteraceae > Paracoccus. The sequence continues at coordinate 21,022 of JBKEBH010000013.1, forward strand.
CGAAAGGAAATAGGCGATGATGAATTCATCGAGCGAAATCGTGAAGCTCATCAGCAGCGCCGAGACGATCCCCGGCATGACCAGCGGCAGGATGATCAGGCGGAAGGCGCTCCATCTGGTTTCGCCCAGATCATAGGCTGCCTCCTCCAGCGACTGATCGAGGCTGTTGAAGGCGGTGGTCAAAATGGCGATCGCATAGGGCATGCAGATCAGCGTATGGCCGAGGATCACCGTGAAGATGGTCAGGGGCACACCAATCGCCAGCAGCACGACCAGCAGCGACATGGCGACGATGATCTCGGGCAGAACCAGCGGCAGCATGATCAGCCCCATCATCCCGCCCCGGCCCGGGAAACGGTAACGCGTCGCCGCCCGCGCGGCAAAGATGCCAAGCGCGGTTGCCAGCACCGCCGAGCTGACCGCGATGATCAGCGAATTGGCAAAGGCCCGGCGCAGGGTCTCATTGCCCCACATCTCGCCAAACCATTCGGTGGTGAAGCCCTTCAGCGGGAAGGCGATGATGGTGCCGTTGTTGAAGGCGAAAAGCGGCAGCAGCAGGATCGGCGCATAAAGGAAGATCAGGTAGGCCACTGCATAGATTGTCAAACCCCGGCCCTTCATTGACGCACCTTCAGGAAACGGCGATTGAGGAACAGGAAGATCCCCGCCACCACGGCCGTGATCAGCATGGCGGTGATCGCCAGCGCCGAGCCCATCGGCTTGTTGTCGAGCCCCAGCATATTGACCTGCACCATATTGGCGATCATCGGGGTCTTCGATCCGCCGATCAGGGTCGGGGTCACATAGTCACCGATGGTCGGGATGAAAACGATCAGTGTCGCGGCAACCACGCCGGGCATGGCCAGCGGCAGCGTGACGCGCCAGAAGGTCATCAGCCGCGATTCGCCCAGATCCTGTCCGGCTTCCAGCAGCGAGCGGTCGATCTTCTCCAGCGCGACATAGATCGGCAGGATGGCAAACGGCGCATAGGCATGGGCCAGCGTGACCACCATCGCCTGCACATTATAAAGCATATTGCCGAAGGGCGGCGCGTCGATGAAGGGCAGCTGCATCATCACCGAATTGATCACCCCATTTTCCGACAAGATCACCTTCCACAGGAAAACCCGGATCAGATAGGAGGTCCAGAACGGGATGGTGATCAGAAAGATCCACATCGCCTTGCGGCCCGGCCTGACCACGAAGGACAGGAAATAGGCGACCGGAAAGGCCAGCACCACCGTGACCAGCGTCACCAGCATCGCCACCACCAGCGAGCGCGCCATCACCTTGCGAAAGGCCGGATCGGCCCAGACCGCCTTGTAGTTTTCAAAGGTGAATTCGTGAATGATCTCCAGATAACCGTCCTTGAAAAAGGAATAGGCGAGGATGGTCAGAAGCGGCGCCGCCAGCATGAGCAGCGCATATATGGATGGCGGCGAGATCATCGCCAGCCCCTGACGCGCCTCGGCGTCCAAGCGGGTTGCGGACATCATTTCTCCCTGTGACGCTTTTTTCAGCGGGTTTCAGACGAGCTTATAAACCCCGCTGGAGGAATGAAAGCGCGATCATGCGCCTGCACCTGTCTTCTTCGACAGAAGCCTAAAGGACGGGCATCAAAGCGCAATGCCGCAATCCTTCGCGGACTGAACCTCATCTTTAACCTCATCGAATGGCTATGCCCGCATCCCATGCCGGTTCTCATCTTTTTTCCCCGGCGGCAGTCTTTCATCTCGACAGAGCCCGGCCCGCATGCACAATATGCTGTAAGCGAGGCCGAACGAACCTCGCGCAGTGGAGGATACATGACAGACAAAACCAAACTTGATCGCCGCCGCTTTCTGACCCATGCGACGCTTGGCGGGGCATCGGCTGCTGCCGCAACCACGCTGGCCGCGCCGGCCATCGCGCAGGAAATGCCGACCGTCAACTGGCGGCTGACCTCGTCCTTCCCGAAATCGCTCGACACGATCTATGGCGGTGCCGAGGTTCTGTCGCAGATGGTTTCCGACGCGACCGACGGCAAGTTCAAGATCCAGGTCTTCGCCGCAGGCGAACTGGTTCCCGGCCTGCAGGCCGCCGATGCCGCCAGCGAAGGCACCGTCGATTGCTGCCATACCGTGTCCTATTATTACTGGGGCAAGGATCCGACCTGGGCGCTTGGTGCGGCCGTGCCCTTCGGGCTGTCGGCGCGGGCACAGAATGCCTGGCAATATCATGGCGGCGGGATCGACCTCTTCAACGAGTTCCTTGCCACCCAGAACCTCTTCGGTCTGCCGGGCGGCAATACCGGCGCGCAGATGGGCGGCTGGTATCGCAAGGAGATCAAATCGGTCGAAGACCTCAAGGGCCTCAAGGTCCGTCTGGGCGGCTTTGCCGGCGCGGTGGCTGAAAAGCTTGGCGTCGTGCCGCAGCAGATCGCCGGCGGCGACATCTATCCGGCGCTGGAAAAAGGCACCATCGACGGCGCCGAATGGGTCGGCCCCTATGACGACCAGAAGCTCGGCTTCTACAAGGTCGCGCCCTACTACTACTATCCCGGCTGGTGGGAAGGCGGACCGACCGTCCACTTCCTGTTCAACAAGGAGAAATATGAGGCGCTGCCGCCGGTCTATCAGTCGATCCTGCATACGGCTGCACAGGCCGCCGATGCCAACATGCTGGAGAAATACGACTGGAAGAACCCGACCGCACTGAAGGAACTGGTCGCGGGCGGCGCGAAGCTTACGCCTTTCCCGCCGGATGTGCTGGAAGCCTGCTTCAACGCCGCAAACGAGATCTATGCCGAACTCGACGCCACCAATGAGAACTGGAAGAAGATCTGGTCCTCGATCAAGGCCTTCCGCAACGATTGGTATCTGTATAACCAGACGGCGGAATACACCTATGACACCTTCATGATGATCCAGCAGCGTCAGGGCACGCTCTGATCGGATGAGGATCAGAAAGGGGCGCCTGCGGGCGCCCTTTTTCATGGCGATCCATGGCGATTGAAGATCGCGGAAACGCGTGGGCATGAAAGGCAGATCGCCTGCGAGCCGGTTCGGATCGACCCGAAAGGCCCCGCGATCGCGCTGACCTTCATCCGGTGAAAGCGCGCCGGCGGCGGTCAGAATATTTGCGTTCTGCCAGAGATTGCATCAGGCCATGGTCAATGCGCATTCCTGATCTGCCATTCCATTCTCCGCATGCGCAGATCCGCAACCAGATGCCCGCGATGACACGCGCCAAGCCAGCGAGTTCGTTCATGATCAAACCCGCATTTATCACCTTCACCCTGCTTTTCGCCCCGATGGCCGTCGCCGAGCAGGCCGAATATGGCCATATCGAGCTGACCGGGCTGGCCCGCTTGAGCTGGCCGCTGAACCCACCCGGGCTCAGCTATGCCATGGTCTGCAATGTCAACGGCCCCGATGGGTTCCTGAGCATCCGCCAGGGACCGGGCACGCAATACGGGATCAATCGCAACCTGAAACGGCTGGCCATCGTCACCGTCGATACCGCACAGCGTCAAGGCCACTGGATCAGGGTCACCGATGCCTATCGCAACCACACGGTCGATGGCCGCGATCTGCCCGGCGGTTATCGCCTGCTTCCGGTTCAGGGCTGGGCGCATGACGGCTATCTGAGTGATTACCTCGACTGAACCGGGGAACCGGGTCGGGCAGCCCTCCGGCCGCCCTGCCCCTGTCATCGCGGCCGCTCTGCCAGCCGCCGATCACCAGGCTCCAGTCACCGGGTGCCCAGCCGATCCCAATGCTCAAGACCGGACCAGTCGCGCAGGAAAGCATAGGGGTAGTCCGGCAGGGCCGGCATTGAAACCCGGGTCAGGGTATCAAGATCCTCCCGGCTCAATTCCAGATCCATCGCATCGAGGTTTTCCGCCATCTGCGCCTGGTTGCGCGCGCCGATCAGGATCGAGGCGACGCCGGGACGCGACGCCAGCCATGCCAGCGCGACATGCGACATCGGCCGGCCATGACGCTGCGCGATTTCCCCCGTGACCCGGAGCACGGCATGGGTATGTTCGTTATTGCACCGGTCATAGGCTTCAACGCCGCGATCAGGATCTTCGCCAAGCCGGGTGGCGCCGGTCGGCCGGACGGGCGCCTGATATTTCCCGGTCAGCCAGCCACCGCCAAGCGGCGACCACGGGGTCAGGCCAATGCCGTTTTCCACTGCGCAGGGCAGGATCTCCACCTCAATCCCCCGGTCGAGCAGCGAATATTGCGGCTGAAGGACACAGGCATCGCCAACCCATGCGCCCCGGCCGTGCGGCAAATCCGTTCCAGCTGCCATCCGGTGACATTGGACCATCCGACATGATGGATCTTGCCGGCCCACCGCAGGTCCTGAAGCGCCTCCAGCGTCTCGAACAGATCGGTCTCATCGTCCCAGCAATGAACAGCTGCAACCGCTTCAGGCTGGCCTCCACCCGCTTGAGCACGGCGCGGCGCGCACCGCCCCGGCTGCCCGGTGTCGGCAGAAAACGGCATTTGCTGGCAATGATCATGTCATCCACACCGCCGCACGCCGCGCGCCAGCAACCGATCATCTCCTCGGACAGGCCCGCCGAATAGACATCGGCGGTATCGATCAGCGTACCACCACGCGCGGCAAAACCGTCCAGCATACGATGCGCTTCGGACTCATCGGTTTCCGCGCCAAAGGTCATGGCGCCAAGCGCATAAACCGACACATCTGGGCCCAGGCGGCGCATCGGCATTTCGGTCATGGTTTGCGGATCATCCGTCATGAGATGGGGTGGATGCCGCTCTCCCCAGACGGCATCGCCATGTGCCAAACTCGTGGTGTCGAAACACAAGCTGTAGGAGAGGGCATCCATGGGAGAAATTACCACCATTGGCATCGATCTGGCAAAGAACATATTCTAGGTTCATGGGGCAGCGGCGGACGGCTCCGTGCTGTTCCGCAAGAAGCTGTCGAGGCCGCAATTCGCCCGGTTCATGGCGGATCAGCCGCCATGTATCGTGCCGATGGAGGCCTGCGCCAGCACGCATCACTGGGCGCGGGAAATGGCGCGGCACGGTCACGAGATCCGGCTGATCGCGCCGGAAGGGATCGGCTATCTGCCCCGTCTGGCACGGGTCGTGGAAGATCCGGCGTCAGGGCTTCCCGATCTCGTTCGCAAAATCTGCCGCCTGACGCTGGAGCAGATCACCGTATTGACCACCCGCATCGAAACCGATCAGCAGGCGCAGGCAGTAGCTTAAATTACCCCGGAATCTGTCCAAGAGTTGGGGAGTAGCTCAACGTTCTTTCAGCACCGCGCGCCGATCCATCCCTCGTCGCTCAGCCGCTGGCGCGACCGGATCGGCGAGGAAGGCGCGGAGTGGCTCTTGAGCAAGACCATCGAGGCCGGCCGGG
>JBKEBH010000150.1:0-2519 GCA_047973065.1 Paracoccus sp. (in: a-proteobacteria)
ACCATGGCACGTTTCGATACGTCCTTTGACGCGACCGGCGTCGAACCCACCACCGCCTACGAGGTCCTTCCCGCAGGCAAGTATCGCGCCCAGATCGTCGAAAGCGAGATGCGCGTGACACGCAATGGCATGGGCCAGTTTCTGTGGCTGATGCTCGATATCCTGGAGGGCGAACATAAGGGCCGGAAGATCTTTGACCAACTGAACCTGGTGAACCCAAACCCGACCACGGTCGAAATCGCACAGCGGACGCTTTCGGCGATCTGTCATGCCACCGGCAAGATGCAGGTCAGCGACAGCGAGGAGCTGCATCTCATCCCGATGACCATTCAGGTGACGGTCAAACCGCCCAAGAACGGCTACGGCGAGAGCAACGGCATTCGCTATCTGCTGCCCGAGCCCGGAGCCGCGGTCCAGCAAGCTGCAACACCGCCCAATGGCGGGAGCGCCTCCACGCCGCCTGCGAAAATGGCCTCCGCGCCCTGGAACAAGAAGGGCTGAGCCTTCGCGCTGCCCTGCGCCCTGACTGACGGGGCAGCGCGTAACCCAATCTGAGGAAATTTCCATGACTGACATGACCAACGCAGCCCCTGCGGCTGCGAACAGCCCCGGCTTGCCTGATGACCAGCGGCGGCTGATCGAACTCGACGATGCCATCGCCAAGATCCGCACGCAGATCGCGACGGCCGACCTTGCGCGGCAACGCGGTCAGAAGCCAATCGATCCAGACTGGTTCCACCGGGCCCGCACGGCTCTGCGGCATCTCAGCCGCGAGCGCTCAGAACTCTTGGCCCAAGGTACGGGCCGTCGTCGTCGCGAGAAGCTGAAGGATGCGCTGATCGGCATCCTGCGCGAACGCCATGACCCCGAGACCTGGGATGGCATTCTGGCCGAGGCGCAGGCTCGCGCCGAACGGGAGGGACTGTGATGGCAGAACTTCCCGAAGCCCCTACGCCGACGCTGACGGCGATCTATGCCGACTATGAGGCGCGCCAGGGCGATGGTTTCCGCGATCACCTCGGGGCATCGATCATCGGAAAAACCTGCGCCCGGGCACTCTGGTATGATTTCCGCTGGATCACGCCTGCGCGCCATTCCGGCCGTCTGCTGCGCCTCTTTGAGACGGGTCAGCTGGAGGAGGACCGGCTCGTGCGCAACCTGCGTACCACCGGGGCGACCGTGCTCGAGGTCGATCCCGAAACCGGCCGCCAGTTCCGCGTCGAGGCCCATTGCGGGCATTTCGGCGGCTCGCTCGACGGCGTGGCCCTCGGGCTCCTTGAGGCGCCCAAGACCTGGCATGTGCTGGAGTTCAAGACCCACTCGGTGAAGAGCTTCAACGAGTTGGTCGCCAAGGGCGTCGTTCTGGCTAAGCCTCAGCACGCCTCACAGATGCAGATCTACATGCACCTGACCGGCATCACGCGTGCGCTCTACGTGGCGGTTTGCAAGGACACGGACGCGCTGCATGTCGAGCGCATCGAGGCGGACCGCGCCATGGCCGAGCGCCTGCTCGAGAAGGCGGGCCGCATCATCTTCGCCCAACATCCGCACGCGCGGATCAGTGAGGACCCGGCCTGGTTCGAATGCCGGTTCTGCGATCACCGTGCAGCCTGCCATGACGGCGGTGGGGTCGCGATGACCTGCCGGTCCTGCCTGCATGCGACGCCAGTTGATGGCGGTTGGCACTGTGTGCGCCACGACCGGATGCTCGCACCGGCGGAGCAACGCGCGGCCTGCGGCCGCCATCTCTTCATCCCCGACCTGATCCCGGGCGAGATCACCGATGCGAGCGACGATGTCGTCACCTACCGCATGGCGGATGGCTCAACCTGGACCAATGACGCCCGTTCCCCGGAGGCCGCGCCATGCTGACCCTGCGCCCGTATCAAGAAGCCGCGATCATCTCGATCTACGGCTATTTCCAGACCCAGACCGGCAATCCGCTGGTCGTCATCCCGACCGCAGGAGGCAAGTCGCTCGTCATGGCGTCCTTCATCGAGGGCGTGCTAAAGGCCTGGCCCGATCAGCGCATCCTGATCGTGACTCATGTGCGCGAGTTGATCGCCCAGAACCATGCCGAGATGATCGGCCTCTGGCCGGACGCCCCGGCGGGCATCTATTCGGCGGGCCTCGGCAAGCGCGAGGCGCATGCGCGGATCCTCTTCGCGGGCATCCAGTCGATCCACCGCCGCGCGGCCGAGATCGGACATACTGATCTGGTGCTGATCGACGAGGCGCATCTGATCCCCGGCAAATCAAGCACGATGTATCGGCGCTTCCTCGACGCGCTGAAGGGGATCAACCCGGCGCTCAAGGTGATCGGGCTGACCGCCACGCCGTTCCGGCTCGACTGCGGAATGCTGCACGAGGGGCAGAATGCGCTCTTCACCGACATCGCCTATGAGGCTCCGGTCCGCGAGCTGATCGACGCGGGGTATCTGAGCCCTCTGGTCTCGAAGCAGCCCGCAACCCGGCTCGACGTCTCGAAGGTGGGCACCCGCGCGGGCGATTTCATTGCG
>JBKEBH010000121.1:0-1652 GCA_047973065.1 Paracoccus sp. (in: a-proteobacteria)
CAGGTCATAGACCACCATGGCGCGTTGGCCGGCATAGGTCAGGTCCATCTGGATGCCACGCCGATCCTGGCAGAGTTTGAGCACATCGCCCAGATATTCGTCGGGCACCATGATCGTGGCCCTGATGCGCGGCTCCTCGATGTGATCGACCAGGGTCAGGTCGGGCATGTCGGCGGGGTTGTGCAGATCGCGGACCTCGCCGTCCTTCATATGCAGCTTGAAGACCACCGAGGGCGCGGTGGTGATCAGGTCGAGATCGTATTCGCGTTCCAGCCGGTCGCGGATGACTTCGAGATGCAGAAGGCCAAGGAAGCCGCAGCGGAAGCCGAAGCCGAGGGCGGCCGAGGTTTCCATCTCATAGGAGAAGCTGGCGTCGTTGAGGGCGAGCTTTTCGATGGCGTCGCGCAAAGCTTCGAAATCATTGGCATCGACCGGGAAGAGGCCGCAGAACACCACCGGCTGGGCCGGTTTGAAGCCGGGCAGCGCGGCAGTGGCCGGTTTCTTTTCATGGGTGATGGTGTCGCCGACGCGGGTGTCGCGGACCTGTTTGATGGAGGCCGTGAAGACGCCGATCTCGCCCGGGCCAAGCTCGGCGATGTCCTTCATCGCCGGGGTCAGAACCGCCAGCTTGTCGAGCTTGTAGCTAGCGCCGGTCTGCATCATCTTGACCAGATCGCCCTTCCTGATGACCCCGTCCATGACCCGGATCATGACGACAACGCCCAGATAAGCGTCATACCAGCTATCGACCAGCATGGCCTTCAGCGGCGCGTCGCGATCCCCGATCGGGGCCGGCAGGCGGGTGACGATGGCCTCCAGCACGTCGGGAATGCCTAGCCCGGTCTTGGCCGAAATCGGCACGGCCTGCGAGGCGTCGATGCCGATGACATCCTCGATCTGTTCCTTGACGCGGTCGGGCTCGGCCGCCGGCAGGTCGATCTTGTTGAGGACCGGGACGATCTCGTGATCGGCATCGATCGCCTGATAGACATTGGCGAGGGTCTGGGCCTCGACCCCCTGGGTGGCATCGACCACCAGAAGCGAGCCCTCGACCGCACGCATCGAGCGGCTGACCTCATAGGCGAAATCGACATGGCCGGGGGTGTCGATCAGGTTGAGGATATAGGTCCTGCCATCCTTGGCCGGATAGCTGATGCGCACGGTATTCGCCTTGATGGTGATGCCGCGTTCGCGTTCGATATCCATGCTGTCGAGCAGCTGCGCCTTCATGTCGCGCTCGGCAACCGTGCCGGTCAACTGGATCAGCCGGTCGGCAAGCGTGGATTTACCGTGGTCGATATGGGCCACGATGGAGAAATTGCGGATGAGATCAAGGTCGGTCATGGGCTGCGTATACAGGGCCGGATGCGGCGCTGGAAGAGGCGTCATACATTGGACGCGCATGATTTTCGCTCACGCAGCAAAAGACCGAGCGCCGTGCACATATCGCCTGCGGATCAAGACGAAAAGCCGGGCGCGAATGCGGCCCGGCTTCTGGCAGGTTTCGATATCGGGTGCCGCGCGATCCGCGGCCCGCCCCGCTAGGGTCAGGCCTCGTTCTCGATCATAACCAGAAGATGACGGTCGCAGCGAGGAGGATGGCGGCGATGAAGGTTTCGGGGCATCGGTCGTATCGGGTGGCTACGCGCCTC
>JBKEBH010000145.1:0-1565 GCA_047973065.1 Paracoccus sp. (in: a-proteobacteria)
TTGCGCTGATCCCGCGCGACATTGCCGTCGAACTTCGCCTGCCAGAACGCGACCCGGGATTTCGGGGTATAGGCAAAGCGGCAGTCGGGGTGGCGGTGCCAGAAGCAGCCATGAACAAACATCGCGATGCGTCGGCCGGGAAAGACAAGATCCGGGGTTCCCGGCAGATCGCGGCGCTGCAGTCGGAAGCGCAGGCCCAGCGCATGGGCGGCGCGACGCACCCGCAGTTCCGGCTTGGTATCCCTGCCCCGGATCTTCGCCATGTTCCGCGACCGGGCTTCCGGTGTCAGCCTGTCTGCCATCGTTTCAGTCCAATCTGTCCATCAACCCATATAGCGATAGATCGTCCTCAGTCGAATCTCACTGGACCGGCGGCCCTCTCCGGCTTCCCGTTCCGGTCCATTCCTGTATTCCGGTCCGCGAATGATCTCGTTGATAAGCCTGTGATTCTACGCATGTGTCGACAGGAAAGACGGGAGATTTATCCTTGCGAAACAGAGAGAAGCTCAACGAGAAACTGGTTCGGGCAGCCGAGGCCCGACCGAAGTCGTGGCAGATTTTCGACACCGAGGTGCTGGGCCTGTCGATCTGTATCTATCCCTCGGGCAGCCGGTCCTTCATGTTCGACTACCGGGTCGCCGGGCGCCAGCGCCGTTTCACCATCGGCCGCTGGCCGGAATGGAGCGTCACCGCCGCCCGCGACCGGGCCAAGGCGCTGCGTCGCGACGTCGACAGCGGACAGGACCCGATGACCGAACGTGAGGACGCCCGCGAGGCACCGCGCTTTCCGGATTTGGTCGAACGCTATCTGCGCGAGCATGCCGCGCATCTGGCGCCCCGCAACGCCGCCGATCAGGAATCCATGCTGCGCAAGCTGATCGAGCCACACTGGAAGCACCGGCTGGTCGCCGAAATCGAGCCGGCCGATGTCGAGCGGGTGCTCAACCTGATCGCGCAGGGGCGCTCACGGCCGGCGAAGAAGAAGCCGAAGGCCAAACGGCGCGAACCGCTGAAGCCGCCAAAACCGACCCCGATCCGGGCCAACCGAGCCGGAGAGATGCTGCGCAAGGTCTTCAATCTCGCCATCGCATGGAAAATGCGGCCGGACAATCCGGCGCTGGGCTTCCGCCGCCGGATGGAGGTCGAGCGCGAACGGTTCCTGTCGATGGACGAAATCGCCCGGCTCGGCGATGCCTTGGCCGCGGCCGAGGACCAGCGCGCTGCCGCGATCATCCGCATGTGCATGCTGACCGGCGCGCGGGTCGGCGAGGTCCGCACCGCGCGCTTCGAGCATTTCGATCTTGAGCGCGCCATCTGGACCAAACCCGCCGCCAATACCAAGCAGCGCCGCATTCACCGTGTGCCGGTCTCGCTGGACACGGTGGCGCTGGTCCGCACACGGATCGGCGCGGTGCCTGCCGGCTGCGACTGGCTGTTTCCGGGCGATGTCGAGGGCAAGGATCAGCCGGTGCAGGAACTCCGACGGTTCTGGATCGGCATTCAGCAGGCGGCAGACATCCCGGATGTCCGCATTCACGACCTGCGCCATACATTCGCCTCGCTGC
>JBKEBH010000160.1:0-28290 GCA_047973065.1 Paracoccus sp. (in: a-proteobacteria)
AGGTACTCCACTTTAGAACTTAACCCTTCTAGTTGAGCGAAAAGTTCATCACAACTAGTAATGGAACACTCGTCACAGTTACAGTTTGTCGGACAATCTGTACATTCTGAACAAGCTCCACCGCACGCTTTACAACTCATTTAACTTCCTCCTCTTCCAATAATTCATTTAAATATTTACTAGTTCGTTTACTAAACACCGCAACAAGTAGCTTAGCTTTGATAATTTTCATTGCAACCAGATTCTCAAGTAATGAAATAACATAGTTCACTGAAAACGCAAAGGTCAATGTTTTTGCCACATATGGTACATCATAGGTTTTAGCGAATATCCAGATTGCCATAGCACACAATATAACCAGTGTGTGCTTAACCAATCCGTTGAAACCTACAGAAGAATCTAAAACTCGTAAAACAATTGCTTTACCTACACCAGTAATATAGTCAACTAATACAAGCAATAAGAATGCCATGAACCACTCGTTGGCTACAAGTGATGTCATGTTATCAATAATCGTCTCTTTCAAGGTTTCAATCACCACCGTCAATCACTTCCTCACCACTGTCACCCAATGTTGTAAACTCGGGTATGTCTACTGGGTCAGTTAAACCGTCACCAGTTTGTTCACGAATGTAGAATGTACCCTCTGGGTATGTTGTGTTAGGTTCTAGTCCAGTTATGGTTACAGGGGATTCACTGCTTGCGATTTCAGTGTCATCTGAGGCTTGATATACTTTCATAGTCGAACCGTCAATACCATTACCACTTACAACAATAACTACAGCACCATCTTCTGTAGGCGTTACTGATTCAATTGTTGGTGGGTAAATTTGATATGGTGTTCTAAATTCTGGTACAGGTGTACTAGGTGACTCTTCATCGTCAACAACTTCAACAACAACAAAGCGTCCTTCTGGATAGGTGTCACCTTGTGTTGTACCAGTGATTGTTAATGGTGAAGCACCTTGTGCTACAACAGAATCGTCTTCTGTATCATAGATGATAAATGTTGAATCTGATGTACCGTTGGTTGATGTAATAATCACTTCAAGTCCATCGTAAGTATTTTCACCCACTTCTACAATTGGTGCTGTTAATTCAGGAGGGACAATAACTTCGGTAACAGTCACAGTAGTTGTTGCGGTGAATCCACCGTCAACGGTTGTTGCAGTGATTGTAGCGGTACCTTCTCCAACAATCGTAACCTTACCGTTAGAGTCTACCGTTGCAACATCGGGGTCAGATGTAGTCCAAGTAACATTTTTATTCGTTGCATCGGCTGGTACTACAGTTGCAACAATAGTTACATCTGAATCTCCTACGGTCGCATCAATTGTAGTAGGTTCAACGGTCACTCCAGTTACATCAACTGTTTCAGGAGGTGTAATCTCAGCACCACAAGTGAATGATTCACATTGTAAAGGGTCTTCGTTAATTGTTGGTTCGTCAAAAGTAGTCGGTGGAGTAAAATCGCACCAATCAAACTTTGGGTCGCTTGTATAACTCGGAAGCTCCACACTTTCCAAAGGGGTACATGACTTTAAGCAATCCATCATCTAGCCTCCTTCAAATCAGGCTCAACTAGTGTAACCTCCGGTGTGATATATAAGCTTGGGCGTTTTCCTTGCACCGTAATAGGTTGATTGTTGTTGTAAATCATAGCAGTAACCAATGACGGTACATCAGGAGATTTCACCGCTAAGGTTACATCAACCCACTCGTCTGGATTTACAAAAGTACCGTCACCGTACACAGGCGCAGCTATATCATTATAGTCGGCCGCGGCTTCTCCCAATGAGTTAAATGTAGCACGGCCAATAGCGTCAGCATAACTAGAATTTTGAGCGTTATAATCTGTTGGATAGAATCGCAATGCTGCAATATCGGTAAGTGTTGAAAGGTCATCCAATCGCATTTTCAATGTAAAAACGCACATGGAATTAGGTGGTACCAATTTGTACGAACTTCTTATAGTAACGTCAGTTGTACTAGACGTATATACACTAACAATCGGATATTCAGGGTCATCGTCTTCCGGTGGTAGCAACCAAGGTGTATAGACGTTCGAGTATACAACCCAACCTAAATCTTGAACTTCTTCAAGTGTTAATTCTTCACCAGTTAATCCTACAAAATTGGTGTTATCTAACACACCACCGTTGTAAGGTACTTTGAATTCTGTTTCAGGTGTGTCAGGAAAGTTTACCGTTAGTACACCATCTTCATCTACAGTAAAATCGTCTTCATTCAATGAAACAAATGGTTTATCTGTAAGACTATTCCATGACGAACTACCCCCACCACCATCACCAACACTCACTTGAACCACGTCATCTCCATCATGACTTACGTACCACAAGGTATCGTCTGGTAACAAGTAGAATGTGTTAGGATTTCCATCAATATCTGAAACATCGTCAACACGTGTGATTGTCCGATAATTCTCTAACGTTGGTGAATCAGGTGTTAATAGTTCTAGGTAACCGTCACCGGCACTGTTAAGAACCCAACAAGTGTTATCAGGTAAGATGTACATGTATTTACGACTTGCTGAATCAGGGGTAGGTAACAAATCAACTGGGATTTCCCAGTTAGGACAAGCGTCTACTCGTCCAGAAATAATAGGTGTACCACAAGTGGAGCAACCACCACCAGTACCTAAATTAAATCCACCACAACTTGTACAACCCATTTAACTCTCTCCTTTCAAAGCGTCTGAAAAGCAAGCAGCACAAGGTGGAATATCCAACCCTAACCAGTCACTAACAACGCTAATGAATAATTTGTTTGTATCTAAATATAAACCATACAACCCTTGATTCTTACCATCTGCTTGGTATGCTTCAAAGATTGTATACATAGCCATTGCAGCATGTTTTACTTCACACCATTTTTCAGGATTCAAGTTTGGTGCATATGAAGCAATCAATCGCATAGCTTGTCTTCTTAATTCTGTAACGTGGTGTAGATGACCTTCTGCAACCATTTCTTTTTCAACTACTTGTTCAAGTTCAGAATCTTCACAAATTGATAATTCATGAGCTGTTTTTTCCAAAGCGGTTTTCGCATGAACTTCCATTGCAGTAAGTTGAATCATACCTCGAATTAAATCTTCCAACATTCCAGATGTACTATTTTGATTTTCGTTCATTGTCAATCTCCCTCACTTTTTCCATATAGGTTTCACGTTCAATCAGTGTTCTTAGTCTTGCAATTTCAGAATTGCGGTACAAGTTCCACAATGACTTCTGAGCGTTGCTTTGTTCAAAGGACGGTTCAATCGTCATTGCTTCATACAAAGCGTGATGTAACGTATCTAACATTGTTTTGCGTTCTACAGTTGCATCATAGGTTTCAAGGTCAAATGTTGAAACAGTACCACCTGTAGAATCACCTTGTCGGTTGATGTGATTATACTTTTTGAACTCACGTAGTTTCAAGCTAAACAATCCATCACCTTTAAAGGTGATTGTGTGATACCCAGATGTAAGGAACTTACTTCTAGTAGCTTCATCAAAGGTGTTCAACACCTTCATAATATCGTAACGGTTTTCCATGGTTGTGTCAGGGAACATTCCTTCACCATCAATCCAACCATCAAACTGAGCTTTGAAATAAGATGTAAAATCTACACCATCAATCCAAATTTCAATGTTACCAAATGTTGATGGTGTCAGTGTAACCCCAGCATTCACTGAGTGACTATGTGGGTTAGGTGTAATAACTGGTGTACTAGCACTAGCGGTATGAGTGTGTGGGTTAGGTGTGATGTTATCATCTGCTACACTCAAACTTGTTTCAGTTACGGTTACGTCGATTGGGTCAACCGATAAGGAAACAGGAGATAGTGCTGACTCACCACTAGCTACAGGCATTGCAAATGGTACAACAATTACTTTAAATTCCCAACGTGATATATAAATCATATCTGGTGAAATTGAAACATAAACTGTAGCGTCTACACCATTTTCACCAATTGTACTATATTCCTTGTCAAAGTCATCCATGATACCATTTCTTCGTTGCAAGTTTTCAATAACTTGACTTTTGCTGGTGGCGTTAATCTTTGATGTTAATTTAGTAAATGCCGTTTCAACAACGTTTTGCAACACTACACCTCCCTTGTAAGATAATATTCTGCTAGATTGTCTGAAAGATTTAAATCGTATCGTAGAGTACCATCTTCTACCAAATTAATTGAGAATGAAATTAAGTACAGATAGTCGTTGAACTGGAACACGTTCTCTTGTTGTAAGTCGTCACACTCAGTTAGTTTGGCACTTGAACCAGTTGCAACAAACGGAATTCTATCTCCAACGTTTACATCCAACGGTAAGTCAGCCACACTAGTTTCTACCACAATTCTTCTTCTTGAATATCGTAGCTTGCGACAAGTTACAGCGTACATTACTTTACTAGCTGCAATTCTATCTTCGTTGCTAATCTCTTCACCGTTTTCTTCAACCGCTGATACATCGTTCAATGAAAAACTACCTTCATAAATATCACCATCTTCGGCTTCAATGCCATCTAAATCTAACACAGCAAACTCATGCTGATTGTTTGGAGCATATTCTGTAAATGAATAACCAACAGGAGGTGCTTGAGTGTTAACTCTGGCTTCGGTGATGATTACTGGGAAACGTTCATCTTGTAAACTAACATCAGCTGAAACATCACGCAAGGTTACACTAGTTGAACCACCATCGTTTTTATCGGAATAAGATGTTGCAACGTTGATGATATTTGAAGCGTCATACTTGATTGAAAGATTGTTTAGCATATTTAGGGAACTAACAATATAATCTTTCTTTTCACCGAACTTAGCAATTTCAAGATTGCGTTCGTTCACACGATGAACTCGATAATTAATATCGGGTGTCATCTCAATTGTTTTATCCAATGCTTCCAACTTTGTTTCACGACTATACTCGT
Source organism: Paracoccus sp. (in: a-proteobacteria) (assembly GCA_047973065.1). GTDB lineage: Bacteria > Pseudomonadota > Alphaproteobacteria > Rhodobacterales > Rhodobacteraceae > Paracoccus. The sequence continues at coordinate 4,936 of JBKEBH010000160.1, forward strand.
ACTCAATTTCATAGTCATCGTAAACGTCAATATCCCAAAGGGTTTCTTGATAATTTGTATCAGGGTCATTCATCAAGTCGCTAATCATTTCTTTTTTCTTAACCACGTTGGTGGGAACACATTCAAGTTCCCACTCACCTAGGATTTCATTACAATCTATATCAATAACATTAGTTGATACATCTAATTCAGCAGCAGTGACTAGTCCATGACAAATGCTACCGTCTGGTAAATATACCTTGATTTCACAACGATAACGAACCTCGTTAATGAAGTCTACAGGTATTGACAAGCTGAATGATGACAAACCATTCAATTCAATGTTAGCACTAAAGCTCATGAACTCATCACTACGAGCAACAACTTCATGTTTGCGAATTATTTCAAAGTACATCTAATCACTCCCTCATCAATAGTATACCATATTTTAATATCTTGTTTCGTCAACAAGTACATAAGCAAACTTCATTTCACTACCTTCTGAACCAGTGTCTTCCGAACGAACTTCAACCCAGTTGGTACCATTGTTCGCCACAAAGAATAGCTTGTAACAAATCAATTCCACGTCTGAATAACCTAGTTCAACTGGTAATTTCATAAGGTTGTCTAGCTCATCTTCACAAGTGTCACCACAAGGTTCTCCTTCATAGTAAAGGACTTTACCCTCGGTTGTTACAACTAACCTACCATCAAATTCACCTTTAATTCTAATGGTTATATCATTTACAGTAATCACTGGATTCAAGTAGTGACCTAGTAAGGTGACTTGGACTGGACTAGCGGTTAATGTGTTGGAACAAAATTCTCCAGATAAACAATTTTCATCGCCTAGTAATTCTGTACCCCACGTACGACTACCGTAAAATTCATTACCAGCCGTGCAATCATAAATTATATGATAAGGAAATGAACAACCATCGTCATAAGGATTCCAACAAGTTTTACACCAGTTCATACATTCACTCACGCCACAGCAACTCATGCAAGAGTTATCCATGCAACCACCATTAACACAAGGTGCTTTAAGTGTACAATCTCGATCACAACAGTTCGATTGATTTTTAAAGTCACACAAGTCATACGGTTCTAAAAATACGTTGTGAGTATCTGCTTTGTGCCAGATACCTTCTGGTAACACAAAGTCCATTGTTGTTTTTAAAGTTGTACCCTTAGATGTTGCATAGTCGTCAAAAGGTGGGTGTGTAGGAATAGCATATGCCCAAATTAAAATACCACCAGTATCAATTGCCCAAATCTTACCAGCTTTAGAAAGATTGGTTACAATCCAATCATGATAATCTAAAACTTGTAATCGTGTTAAACCTACAAATGGTAGCGTCAATTCTAAACCTAAATCTTGCGCTCCACTCAATAGATGACCTGTTGTATAAGAACCTCCGTAGTAAGCCCCGTTTCTAACAGCATAATCGTCTGTTGTCACTCGATAATCTCCAGATAGGTCTGCTGATTCAACAGACTCTACCCCTGAGAAAACCAAGTCATTAAATTGTAAATAAATTCGAGGATATGCTTTATAGTTCGGACAATTGTTCAGCTTAGATAAACAACTCGACATATCCAAATCACGACAAGAACTACATAAATTTGTCATCAAATCCCCCTCAATTGTCGTCTTAATCTCATGTATTGACTGCTTCCACTTCCACCAAAACTTTGGTTAACCGTTGGAGAGTTTGTGTTGTAGTAGTTATTTGTAGTAGTGTTCCCACCACGTCCAACAGGTACCGGTGCATCGTTAGCAGCATTCTTAGCACTTTGCATAGACGAAATAGCATTCCTTGTAGCAGCGTCAGCGTTAGCATTCATTGTACTTAGACTAGTATTAACAGCATTAATACTTGCGATTGCTTGACTTGTATCAATCTCAATGCTAGGTGTAGCAGTGATGCCGTCTAACTCAACCAATGCGTCTTTTACATCAGCGATTTTATCTAAGGCTGTATCACCTAATGTGCTAGTAGAACCTTCAAAGTTAGCAACTAATCTCTCACCGGCTGTAGTACCATACTCAGCGATTGTTGTTAAACGATGTTGGAGGTTGGTACCCATGGTACTCCAACTAGCACCTTCAAACCCTTGAATGATTGCCTCTGCAATAGCAGCACCTTTTGGTTCTGCCATGGTTGCTACAGCGTCTAATTGATTCAATGCTTGTTCAAGGGTTTCAACAAAACGTCCGATTGCTTCACTAGCTTGCGTTAGATTAGATACAAATGATTCTGACGAATTCATCTCTTGACCAAACATAGTGTTGATTTTACCAAAGACAATATTTATTTCATCAATCTTGGCACTAAGTCCAGATACATCAAGGTCATTCAGTGGTGCTAATGCCGCTACAGCTTCCATGTAGTTAGTAACGATTGATTTAATATCACCGGCTGTACCTGTTGTGGTTTTATCACCACTAACATCATTGCTTCCTTGAGCAATATTCATTTGATTTAGAATCTTACCGAGTACTGAATTGATTTCATCAATCTTAGCAGAATAACCACTCACGTCAAGTTCGTTTAGTGGTGCTAATGCCGCTACAGCGTCCATGTATTTTGTAACAATTTTCTTAATATCTTTCGAGGTGCTAGTACTTGTTACAGAACCTTTAGTGTCATCAAGCTCTTGGTTAGCATTTACTGTGCTCATGATTTTACCGAGAACTGAATTAAGCTCGTCAATCTTAGCCGAATATCCACTAACATCAATGTCTTCCAATGGAGCTAAGGCTTCAACTGCATCCATGTATTTTGTAACAATTTTCTTAATGTCCTTGGATGTCCCTTTGGTACTACCACTATCACCTGAACCTTTTTTATCAATTGTAGAGGTATCGTTGTTTACTTGAGTGATAATCTTATCGAAAATCTTTTCGATTTCACCAATCTTAGTAGCGTATCCACTAACATCAATATCGTCTAAAGCCTTTAACTCTTCGGCTGCTTCCACATATTGTTCAATAATTTGACCTAAATGTTTCATGGTACCTTTTTCCAAAAAGGTGTCAACCCACGCACTAAGGGACTCACCCATACTAGTGTTAGACACAACAGTTGATGACAATTCACCCATTTTTTCAGCGATGGTTGTAAGACTTTCAAACCCTGTTTCAATAGTTGCAGGGTCTGGTAAGTCGTTTAACGCTTGAGCGCCTTTTGCTAACATCATGATTGTAGTAGCATCTAAAATCATGATAGCGTCACCTAAGAACTCAGTGATACCAACTGGTGTAGCAGTGATTGCACCGATAGCAACACTCAAGAGAGTCATACCACCAGCTACCGCTGCTATTTTAACGAATCCCATGATGATTGTACTGATTGGAGGTAGTGCCGATAACGCAAAACAGCCAGCACTTAGTAACATGATTGAACCAACGTCTAAAGCTGTAGCCATAAGACCCATTGCTTCACCCACACCATCAATAGCTCCCATCATACCTACGATACCATTTAAAGCAGTCATACCAATTGCAACAACCGCAATCTTTTCAAAACCTTGTGTGATTACACCAATGTTGGGTAGGACTGATAAAGCAAAACATCCGGCAGATAGTGCCATGATTACACCAACATCAATCACTTCACTCATTTGACCGATTTCTTCACTCAGTTTAGCAAATTCATTCATCTTACCAACAATACCGTTTAAAGCAGTCATACCTATTGCGACTGCTGAGATTTTAAGGAAACCTTCTGTAATCACACCACTATTTGGCAACATACTCATGGCTTCAATTGCTACAGTCATACTAAGAATAGAGCCACTCAAACTACCAATTGCACTAAACGCTTGCCCCCACTTACTAATTCCTTCTGGTTTAGGTGCAGCTGGAACTTTAGCACCACCTCCTTTGAAATTAGAAAAGATACTAAATATTGCAGAAGCAAAGGATGTAAGGGATGCAATTATCTTGGTTGCCGTACCCACACTAAATGCCTTAATTGAACCACTGAAAATATTACCAATCAAATCACCTACATTGTCACCACCGAACACACTGTTCAAAGTTTCGCCCAACGTTATAAAAGCACCTTTAACTTCATTGATACCGTTAGTTAGTCCCTCAAAAAAGCCTTCGTAGTCAAAGTCAATCATGCCTTCAGTAAACGCCACCATTTTTTCTCCAACCCAATCGAAGAACTCACCAATAAGTTCCTCGTTATTACTAAAGGCTTCACCAATGTTGTCCAATGATTCAGCTACAGAACCATAAAGGTTGTCGGTATCGCCATTTTTCATATAATCAAATACGCCGGCTTCTTGAGCTAGTGTAGTACCGATTGTTTCTTTCATATTATCGTACCTTGCAGCAACAGTGCTATTCAGTTTCTCGATAATATCAGAATCTGGAATTGCATCCACAATTGCTTGCATTTGGTCACTTGTGCTACCTTTTGATTCTAAGTCCTCAACGATACCTAAATAATCATTTAACGCTGGAATCAACAAATCAGTTAAGGCGTTAGCTGTACGTTCAAATGCTTGTGTGTCTGGATCATCACCCAATGCAGCATTAAAGTCTTCCCAACTATCTACATCTATATCTCGTAAGGCTTGTGAGATTAACGGTACATCTGTTAGCAATTCCGTATAATCGGCTTTATTGAATGAGCCTGTGTACATCTCACCTAAGTTCTTTGCGTTGTTTGCTAAATCTTCGGCATTACCACCCGATGCCATCATAGCGGTACCGAACAATTCGGTTGCAGCAGTTGCAACTTCAATATCACCAACAAAGGCGTTTAATGTTGAAACCGTATCGGTCATATCTGCCATACCGAACGAAGATTTAAGCGAGAAGTCTTGAATTGCGTCCGCTGTAAACTGTAGCTCGGAATCACTCAATCCTTGGGAACTCAATTTAGTAAAAGCGGATTCAATGTTACTTGCTGACTTAACAGCTGTAGTAGTTAGCTTAGTCAACCCTCCTGCGACACCGGCCATCACACCTCCAGACGCAAAGAAACCTGTTCGTCCAATCATTTGTAAGTTGTTACCAACGTTCTGTAATGCGGCACCCACGATATTCAATTGTTGTGCGGCTTTGGCTAAACCATTCATACCACCTCCACCAGAACCTTGGAATTTGACTGGAATATCAACTCCTGTTTCCAATTTCTCTAGTAAGGTTTCAAGTTCTTTAGCGTCTTTTTTCGCTTGGTCAAGGTCGGAATCATCTACCTTAACCTTGACGGATAGTACCTCATCTGCCATTTACAGACCCACCACCTTGTTCAAATAATTTAAGCAACTCTTCTGTTGCATCCCGATTTGAACTTTCTTCTTCTTCGCTTGGTCGAGAATATCGTTCTTCTAACTGGGTAAAGGTTAGAAATTCGATAGCATACTTACTAGGTTTGTCCTCAGCCTTAATTGTACGTTTTACTTTTGCATCAAGGCGTTGGTACTGTTCATATGCTTCACGCATTTGTCGATTAGTGTAAATACCGAACGCTACAAGTAGTTCAGCACAGCTCCATTCCGTCAAAATAACAGAAGGACGCAACCCTAGAATCTTGGCAACAGTGTACGCCATGTTATGCCATATATCTAAAGTTGCGTCAAATTGGTATTTTTTATCGTCTTTTGCGTTATCTCTTGAAGCGACTAGTGCTTTGTCAAGAAGTAAGACTCGTTCATTAAATCTGGGTTTTTAGAAATTAAATCAATCACCATCTGGATTAATTGATACTCGTGAATATAAGGAATGTACTCTTGGTCAATACCTAATAACATTCCCATGAAATACTTAGTGTTTTCTAATAATTCGGTTGTACGGTAAAAACGTACAGCACGATTTGCAAATTCTGTTTGGTCTGTTACAAATTCAAAACCACGACCACCATTTTCAGTCGTAACTTCTTGCAAGAACATAGTTAAGAAGTCAACACTGATTGTAGTGTAGAATGTTCGAGTGTGTGGTGTGATTTCTTCTTGTGTTGCATTCACTTCCCAAATAAACGATGATGCCGATTCACCAGAAACATCTTCAGGTTCATAATCATTAATATCATACTCAGATTTAGGTAATACAAATTTAACACGATATACAGTATCGTTATGTTTTTTAGTTGTGCGACTTGCGTCACCTACAATAGCAATGTTTGACGCACCGTCTTGATGTAAAAACGGTGTTTCTTCTGATGCAATATCATCCATTGCATCTGCTACAGCTTTCTCAACTTGAGCAGCACTTACACCAACTTGTTCTTTCTTTTTCTTTGTTACGTTCTTTTGCATAGCCATATTAAAATCCTCCCTTTATTGTAAAAAAATAGAGCTACGAATATCTCGTAACCCTATTATAACACCTTTTCTAACGTTCTACCATTCAGCTTTCTGAGTTAGAACATCATCTTCCATTAACACAACGTCAAAGAATTTGTCGCCAGAACGTTTAAACGATACTGTAAATTCCATAGGAGTGTTTTCAGTTGATGACCAACCAAATGGAAATGAAGTGAAATATGCACTTTCTGAAATAATGTAACCATGGTAACCGTTAGTGTAACGGAATGGAATCATTACGCGAATACGACGACCTTCGTCAAAGTCTGTATTTGCTTCATAGATAGTAGCTTCACGGGTGATTGGATATGTGATTGTAGCTTCATAACCTTCATAATCAGGACTGAAATATAAGTAAGTTTCACCAGTTTCAGAATCTGTAGCAAGTTTGAATGTATCAAACTCAGGCTCAGATAAAGTAGTTAGTGAACTATATTTCAGCATACCTTCTGTAGCGTTACATGCTGGTAAGTAAGCTGATAAGAATGAACACTCTTCCGCATGATAGTTTGGTAAACGAATACCATACAACGTTGTACCGTTTACAGTTACCTCTTCAATTGGTTGCGTCATACATTCAACGTCAAATGTTGTTGTAACATCTTTCTTGTGTAGTAACGGATTTAACTTGAAGAAGTTACCAGTCACTAATTGAGCTGTAATTGACAACTCAGGTGCTACAGATGTATCATCTACAGCTTGACCTAAACATGTTGGGTCAGTTAGTTCTGATTCCATCGGTAAATCAATTTCATCCACACAAGTCATGATAATTGTTTCATTTTGTTCAAATGCTTCTCGGTCATCAACCATTGATAGAGTTGAGATACCTACTGTTGAACCAGCGGTAGTAGCATCAGTTGGTGTTACAGCCACTTCAATATCCATACCACAATCAGTAGATGGTAAGAAATTACTTGCTTCGTCAATCGCATATTGAACCAATACTTCTTTAGGGAACAGTTCTTCTTCACCTAAAACGACAGTTGAATTGAACTCAACGCTGTTCGGCACAACAGTACAACTAGAGTTAATTTTAGTGTTTACTTCATACGTACCAGCTTCATTGAATACTAAGTAGTAGTTGATTACACCAGCAGCATAATCACGTGCTGCAGCGTCAGTGTGGAATGATACAGTAGTTGTACCAAAAACATCATCCGTACCTTCAACTGGTGGTTCAGCATCAGGGTCAGCTGGAATACCTTCTTCCATCAAGAAACCAAAGTATAATGTTCCACTTGTGTTACACAAAGGTGCTGGACAGTTTAATTGGTCTGCTGGGCGAGCTAACTTATTGAAATAAGTAGACACATCACCTAAGTCAGAAGAAATAGACGTATACATATCTGTACGGATATTTACACACCCTTCGATTGGGTCTGTAGCAGAAATAAACAGTTTTGCATCTTTACCTTGTGTACCCATACCCATTGTTGGTACTGTACATTCTGTACGACATTTAGCCATTATTTCTTACCTCCCTTAACACTAGCTTTCATTACATTTACTCGTTCTTTGTTTAAAAGTTGTTCTTGTTCGTAAATACGTTTAAGAACACGAGCGTGAGCTTTTTTAGCTTTACGACCAACAACGGTCAAACTATTGACCCACTCAGTAACTGCTTCACGTTTTTGTTTTAAGGTAGTTAATTCTCCCTCGATTGCAACTAAACGTTCATTTTTTACTGGAGTAGTAGCTTTGACAGCTTTAGTAGCTGGTTTAGATACTGGTTTTGTCATAATGAACCTCCTTATTTTAACAACAACTTACGTTGTCTTGAACAACAAATGTATGTGTAAAATGTAAAATTTCATCAGATGAAATACCCTCAAGTGTTCCAGGAATATCACTTACTAAAGTATAGTCAATCGGATATTCCCAAACACCTTCTTCAAACTCAAACCCTCGCAAATCGCTATCCATGTTGCGAATCATGCAACTCAATGCTTCATTCACATGATACACGTAAGCCAAGATAGCTTCTGGACTATTAATAATAGTCACTTCGTTATCTTTACAATCGTGAGGTGAGATTGTTTGAAAGTACACATCGAATGTAATTTCATACGTTTTAATACAAGCATTATCTGAAATATCTTCAAATGATACTAGTATCAGTGGTAATGTTGGTTCAACTTGTGTTTGATAAAACGCACGTAAGTTGAAATGAGAATCAATAACTTCTGATAGATTGCAATATCGTTCAAAAGGTTGCTTGTATTTTGGGTCAGTAATAGGCAATAGGTTGTCTAAGACACAAGTACCATATGTTACTAACCATCGCTTCATGTTTCTAAAAAGAATGTATTCTAACATTTGTACCTCCTATATCCCTCTATAAAAATGACTCATTTTAGGCATACTCTTGAATGCGTCAGAAATTGGTGCGTAACCACTAGTTGCACCGAACCTATGCCACCATAGTCCATTGGATTCTTTTGAATTAGGTACCTTTTTAGTAAATGGCACCATCACCGATTTGTGACCACCAATATCAAACTTAGCATAGTTTACTTTATTGGCGTTCCACTGAATCGCTAATAACTTACCTTCATCAATACCTACAGTAGCAGATAATCGTCCTGTTTCCTTAGTAAGCACAGATTTACGTTCGTTACCAACCCACTCATGTAGATTGTCTTTTTCACGGTCTTTCAACTCATCACAATAGTCATCAAAGGCATCTTCCACATGACCACGAATTTCTTCTAGTCTAGCTTCAAGACTCATTGCAACCACCACCTGTAACATAACCAACTGTATCAAAGCAATCTACGCACTCGATAAGTTTCTTCGATGTTTCACGAGGTGTTAATCGTTCCAATGTAAGACGAATAATCGGACAAGCACAATCGTTATATGTTCGTGAACCCACAATCTTCCAATATTTGTTACCAATATACGCAAAGTACCCTTCATAAATATCAACATCACAAGGGTTCATACAAGGACACTTACACATCTCAATCCAAGCGGTTTCAAGATGTTTCACACCTTCAAAACCATTTGTGCCACCCACTACCTCAATAGTTTCTTTTGAACTACTAGGATAATGTTCCACACAAGGACAATAGAATGTAATTAACCATGAACCCTGAGATGTTAGCTCACCATATTTATTACGAGCTTCACAAGGTTTTACAATATAGATTGGGCTACTCATTATACTACCTGAAATTCAGATGGTTGATTCTTAACAAGATACAAACCATCTCTATCACTTACAGTGAACACTTTACCTACTCGAACATTCAGCATAGTACCACTAGGGAGAGCTACGGTTTTTGCTGTAATGCGAGTTGTACCTGATGATGTTGTTTGTGTTCCACACTTTGCACAACCACTTTTAGTAGATGTGCGCTTCAATGTACCTAGATATTTTAATACCAACAGAACATACCTCCATCCTGAGCTTTAGCACTAACCGCCCAAATGGATTCTTCATCATCATCTGTACCGCAAAGGCTAAGCATTCCTAGATTTTTTAGTTTATTTGATGCAACCAATTGACTATATAAATACTCGATTGATGTTGTATCTTGTGTCCAAGTCCAAGATAAATCGCCCATTTTCTTACTTTTAAGAACATAACCGAGTTCTGGTTGTGACATAGAACAACAATCATCAAGTCCACCACAACCTAATTTTGAAGCGGTGATGGTTTTGAGTAACTCACAAGCATCTGACAAAATACAATCTGGTAATGTTTCATACCCCGCATCATATTCAAATCTCAGATAGCGAGTAACACACGATTTACAAGAACAATTAGTAGCGTATTTACTTAAATCAACCAAGATTTCAGTATACCCTTTAATTGTTGTTACAGAATAATCCATCGCATCCAACTTAGTTTTAGTGGTGATGATTCCTTCTTGCTCAACAATATATACGTCAACATTATCAACATTAACTTGATAGTATGGACGAAAATGCTCAATTTGACCACAACAACCACACTTGAAACAAGGCATTTCAATGATTTCAGTTCTACGGGAATTGAGCATAGTTTCGCATACTTCTCTAGTCCAACAAGTAGAGAGTGACAACAGTTTGATTAGTTCTGTTGCCATCACTTCTACTTCTGAAATATCACAGTCTTTGAAGCATTGACAGTTTTCTTGAATTTGTAAAGCTACATCCTCAATCGCCAATGACTACACCTCCATGATTATTCGTAAGTTGGGATTAATGTTTCTGGGTTCATGAATGCTCCTAAACCGAACAATGCGTTTTCACCCATACATGCTGCTGAAATTGGTACATCAGTGATACGACCTACAGCGTTAAAGTCTTTGCTGAAAGCAAATCCATAGTTACGTAACATTGTACAATGTTGGAAACAGTCACCTGTAGTTGAATCAGTGTATGAATCAATTTCTAATACGTCTGGTTCAGATAAGTTGTATTCCATGAATACACCAGCTTTATTTAAGTCAGCAAACCAAATTTGACCTGTACCTGTAGCATAGTCCACTGGTACTAATACATCTTCAACGATTGGGTAACCTTTAAATTCTAAAGTTCCACCGTTCATTGAGAAGTTACGGTAGTATTGACCACCACGATTTACAGCTTCTTTAACCGCTGAAACAACCAACGGATGTGCTCCAAATACATAGTTACCACCTAAGATTGATAAACGGCAATCTAATTGCTCAAATACACCGATAATATCAGCACCTGAGAATGATACCATAGCGTTGTTCATTACATCTAGGACACCTGAGAATGATGGAACGTTACCACCAGTAACTCCTTTTTGTCCATACATGATATCACGAGCTTGAATAAATACAAACCACGCTTTTAATTCAGCCATGTATTCAGATTCAGCGTTTGAACCACCAAATAATGAATAGCCTTGACGTACCATACGTAAGAAATGTTCACGCATATCGTCATAGCAGTCACGTAAACATAAACGAGATGGTACAGCAGTTGTCAAACAACCATTAACGTCTGGTTTAGTGTGGCAACAAGCAGTTCCAATATCTTCTGGTAATTCAGTCCAAATAGTTTTACCTAAAACTACTTCTTCGATTTCATCTTCACAGTTCCAACGAACTTGACGATATTTACGGCGACCGTTTTCTACAGTAAAGATTGAGTTTGTTGCACTTGAGTTCATTAAAGCACGTAAGAAACCAAACTGATTAGTCATCATTGTTAAGTATTCTGGTGCGGTATTATCGCAAGGGGTTTCAGCGATGTGTGTTGGAACAGCGAAGTTATTGATAGATAACTTGCTAAAGTCGTGCATATAATTTTCCATTGACATTAGAAGCTCACTCCTCTAGGTGTTTTAAGTTTTTTGTTAGAATCCTCTAGTGAAAATTTACTAGCGATTTCAGCTTTACGTTCTAGTTCTTCAATGCGTTTTGCTTGTGCATCAAATTTAGATTCAAACATTTTTTGTTGTTCTTCAAAGCCTAATGTTAAAGCAGCGGTAAGAGATTCAACAAGTTCAGAAGTATCAAGTGACAATTCAACAACTTCATCCTCAACTTCTTCTTCAACTTCTTCTTCAACTTCTTCTTCAACAACTTCTTCTTCAACAACTTCTTCTTCAACAACTTCGTCAACTACTTCTTCGTCAACTAATTTGTCTTCATCAGTTTCAACTGCAAAGATAGACTTAATAGCGTCTAGTAAACCGTTTTTGTTCACTGAAAATTCCTCCTTTGTTTTCTGATGTGATAAATCAATGTTGCCACTCTTAGCATCTTGTGGTTCACCTACAATAGCAAAACCAACGATGGTTAAATCTTCATGCAACGGTGTAGGTTCACCATTAAAATTAACCAACGAAGCGTTCGAGTAAAATTCAACACTTAAACCTAACAATGTAGATTTTCTACGAATCTCTTTCACAGCGATAGATTCTTCATCAAGGTTTAATTTAACGAATAAAGCAACTCGACCATCGGCTTGTTTTTCTAATTTTAAATCGGATTTAGACCAAGTACCAATTTGACGGAAAATAGGTGACATCGTATCATGCCCTAAATCAATATCAAACGTTAAGGCTTCGTCTAAACCATCGTACCAAGATTGAATAGCACCCTTAGCAATGATTGCAAAAGGTTGGTTGTGACCGTCAACAACTACACCTTCAGAAAGTAAGTGATAATATTCACCTTGTTGTTCACTTGTTGCGAAACGATGTGTTTCACGTGAAACATCTTCAAGTGAATACTCACAAAGTTCAGTTAAATCAGCTTGAGCTTTCATTCTAGCAAGAGTACGTTCTTCTCGGTCTTTGTCAGTGAAAGTATACATTACTCCACCTCCACGAAAACTTTTACGTTAATCTGAGTGATTGCACCACCGCAAGATTTACAACCTTTAGTGGAATATTCAGCACCACTAGATTTCAGTGCATCCAGATTAGCACGAGTGTAAGGAATACCATGTTTGCGACCATCAAGCAATGACACGATGTTTGGCGTGTCCTTGATAAAATCTTCGGTATCATACTCTACTCCAGCGTCAAAAACATAATAAACGTTCTCACGCTTACCGTCTGGACGAGCTTTTAACGCTGGTAATTTATAGAAACCTGTAATAAAAGGACTCAGTTTAAATCTCATTTATTTTACCTCAGATTTCTTAGACTTCTTTTTAGACTTTGCAGCAGGTGCTACAACTTCTTTACGGATAACGTTCGGATGTTGTAGTGTTTGAAACCACTCGTCACGAGATAAATGTTCAATCATAGTTACACCTCCTACGGTTCTACTGGTTCTTCAACAGCTGGACAGAACAAATCTTCACAATCTGGTTTAACGTATTCATCGCCTTCGCCAAATTCTTCTGACATAGCACAGATACATTCTTCCATATTAACGATAGTACGAGTACCGTCTTCTTGAATTAATTCATAACGGCGGTCACCACGTTTAAATGCCATGTAAGCTCCATGCGCTGCGTCACCTGTTACAGTGATTGGTGTTGCTGTACCTGTTTCATCAGTGGGTGTACCACTCTTCGGTGTAATGGTTACAGTGATAGTGCGTTTATAAGTTGCTACCATTTGATATTATCTCCTCTCAAGATTGTATTTAATTTGACATCTACAATGCGGATGAGCATTAGCACAATCCGAATAATGTGAGTCCAATGTAATAGTATCGTTCGCATACTCAAAACGTTCGTTAAACGGAATCGTAACTCCATTCATAGTTGCACAGATTTCACAAGTAGTGCTATCCATTTTGGCAACCCACGTTTTTGTAAGTGAAACCCCAGTATGTTCGATAAGCGACTTAACAATAGATACTTCGGCAATATTAGAGATAGAATGGTCTTGACTTTCGACAATTCTAGTAACTTGATATTGGTTTTCCGAATGAACCAAGGTTTTCACCTCAGCAACATCCATATTTGGGAATAATACTTGCTTCGCAACAATTAATTCCCCTACACGAACAGACAATCCAGTCAAAACTCGTTTTAAATCGTCAGACCCTCTATCAATATCTTCAACTTTGGGGGTATATGATATTGTTTCAGGGATTTCACCAAGGTCTGACACCAAATCTTTCAAATGATTGCGACCGTAAAACAGTAGCAAAAACAAAATTAATTCGGGGATAATCGAGAATGACTGTTCTTCGTCTATCGTGTCATCATAAATTGCATCGTAATATTGTTGAACGTACTCTTGTAGTTCTTCCATATTACTTCGGCAATGATAATGTAGATTCGTTAGGGTCTAAGCTAGTGTCTTTTGATAACGCTTCTAAAATTCGCATCATATCGTCAACGCCAAAAGCATCTTTGTAGTCACGCAAGAAGTCTTCACGACTTACACTACTATTTGTGAATCGGAATCCACTAGCGGTACGTGGTGCTACCTCAGCAATAACTTCTGGAATAAACTGTAACGTTACATTACCTGTTTCAGCTTCATTAACAGTACGAGTGTCGGTAACCACATGATATAAGGTTTTTGTAACTTTACCCTTTTCATCCTTAATTTGTTCAACTTTCGTACGATTTGATACATATGCACCTAAGTTGATTACTTTGAATTGCGGTTCAACAGAACTAGCTTTCAATGCACCACTTCGGTCATACTCCAAAGCTGTAGCATTCACTGGACGACCTACTTCGTCAAAGTAGTTAATCAGTGCTTGATATGATTCAACAGTGTGATATTCTACACCGTCACGTTTAAACAACGGTTTTGGACGAACTCGACTTTCGATTTCTCGTTTTAGAGCGTCAACGCTAATTGTACTTAAATCCATGGTAAAGCCTCCCTTAATTTAAAGACTCTCGTCTATTTTTTACGTAATAACTCACGCATCATCATTTCAACAAGCTCATCTGGAACAGAACGAGTGTCGGTTTCAATTGTTGCAATAACTGTAGCTAATGATTGAGCGTTTTGAATCCTTAAACCCATAGCATAACTTTCTTCTTGATATTCCATCTCACCGAGTCCTAACTTAGGGGATAAGAATTGGTTAACAAATTCAAGAATTACTTTACGTTTAGGGTAAATAGATGTTTTCATCATCTGTTCAAAAATTGGGTTCGCTGATGCGTCACGAGGCATATCTTCCAGCGTTAATACATTGCTAGATAAACCATAAAGTGCCGCAATAAACGATTCCATATATTCATACAATGACATATAGTCTGAAATTTGAATTTCAGATGCTAATTCTTCAAACTCATCAACTGTAGGTGGCACCACTAAGCTATCCCGACCCGTAGAGTTTGCAACAACTTTTGAAAACTTGTCTAACTCACGAGAAACGTTTGCTTTTTTAGCATCTTTTGCAGTTTTAGATGTTGCAACAAGGTCTGATGCTTGAGAATGACTTCTCGCAAACAAATCTTGAGCTAATTTAATCAAAATGACGTCCTTATTCGCATTGCTCACGCTATCTTGCAATTGAATTGCTAAATACAAGAACAAGTTAATTCGGTCTACATCATGATTCAATGGTGTATCGCTTTCAATTGCGTCACCGTCAAAATAGAAATTATAAAACATATCGGACGTTAAATATACATAGTTTTCTGATTGTGCAATTTCTTCTTCAAAATCAATTGTGAATGTTTCATTTGAGATTTCATAGTCGTCACCAAAGGCATTACCAACATGTGGTCTTGCGATAACATATCCTACTACCTCATTTACACCAACAACATCTTCTGATTCACGATACACAACACTATACCGATTGCTAGGTACAAAAACAAATCCATCTTTTTCTGAAATATAGCGAAAACCACACCGACCATAAATTAAAGCGTGAGCAATACCTTGTGATAATTCTCGTGAGTTCGCTTCACCCGATAGGTTGCGATTCAATAAGAAATTTCGTAGCTTTTCATCGTCAGACTCATCACCACTAACCGATTCAAGTTCTCGGCTGAGAATCAAAGAAGTTAATGTGGTTACAGTAGAACGCAAGCTAGGTAAGTGCTTATCCAGTAATTCTAAGCGTGCAAAGTTGTCGAGACAACCATTACTTTGGCGTAAAGATGTGTTTTCAGAACCACAACCACTGATTGACGGTGTTCCACAGGTTTCACGTACACCAGACAAAATAGAATCAACACTACTCATGTGGTATTGATTTACGACATCGTGGGCTACAGAAACCATTGCGTTCACGTCTTTTTCAGGCGTTGTGCTTCGTTTATGCAACGAATGTGGTTTTGAACCACTTGTACTTTTGTACATTTTACACCTCCCTATAAAAAAAAATAAGTACACCCACCACACAGGGAGGATGTGGGTAAACAGAGTTCACTCAAATGTGGGTGCACCCTATGAAATTAGTATAACATAAAAGTTTACTAATAGAAAACTCAGGTTTACTAATACTAAACTAATAAAAGCTCAGATTGTCGCCACCTAATAAACCTAGTTCCCACAGAATGAACCCATGAACTCCCAATAAAACACTGTCGAGTGTATCGGGTGAGTGACCTAGTCTGCGTTTCACGTTCTTTTTATCTTCAATCTGAACTTTACCCCTAGACGTATATACTTCCACACCAATTGCATTCATCTCGGGTTGAATCATATCAATCACCTTTTGACTAAAGCTGATTTTGTCATCGTCAACGAGCGTTCGCATATCTAGGTGCATTTCAGCACGCTTGTTGACACCCAACTCAGCACCATTTCCTACATAGTCTTCTGGTACAAAGTTTTCAGCAATTCTAGCCTTGGTTGGTGAATAATTAAAGTAAACACCTTTCAACTCTATCTCCATAGATTCGTTAGCAAATCGAGTACCCAATCTATCATACAACCACTCACCAGAACCTAAGTCCATGCAGATTGCTACAATATTCACCTTGCGACACAATTCGACAATCAGATTTTCAATCAACCGTGGTGTTTCAAAGTCAACCCACTCGGCTGGCTTAAAATTGATTGCATCTGGAACCCTAAGCCTAGGTGTTTCTTCATCACCATTGGGAATCCTTAACAAGGCACCCATAATTGAATCGGCTCCTCGTGAAGCTGAATCGAGTCCTAATACATAAGAATCTTTCATATCCGACACATCTACTGGTGAGTTGTCGATACGACCTTGTGTACCAAAGAACTTCCCAGCTTCGTTCCCACCAAAGTCGCAAAGTAGGTAGCTGATACAAGTTGAATCAAGCTCAAAGAATTTTGTCTGAGTAAACACCGGCATATTTTCGTCTTGGTCATAATACCTCGTTTTACCTTCTTCAATCGCTATCCTTAAATCAGCCCAGATAACCAGTTGTCCTTTACCAATCTCCTCATTGTTCATCTTGCGGTAAAAATGATTGATTTGGTGTGGATTAGAGATTTCCATAGACATATAAGGCTTACCGTCTTCACGATACCCAACCTCACTACGTCCAGTTTCAGCATAGTTTGCATCAGGTACCAATGCTGACTCGTCAATAATATAGTTACCACTTTGACCAACCGCTTTATTCCCACTCAATGAATCATTCCGTTTACCACCTAACGTAATCCCGGTTACAGCTCCACCACCAATAAATCCAATGCTCATGCGTGACAAACTGGTTTGCATCTTTTCAAATTGGTCAACAGGTGTCGTTAGCTTGTCCTTGATTGGTTTACTGGTCAAAGGCAACGTTTTACGAACTTCACTCATAATTTTCTCGGTCACACCTGTATCATTACCGGCTACAGACACTTCTTGTTTGTTTGCACCTAACCAGATAGCAATACAAGCGGACACAAAACTTTTACCATACTGAGATGGTAACACACCAGCTATATCGTGATGTGTCCCTAAAATTGCAGCACCAAAGAACAAACTTTGTGTAAAATACAACTTCACACCTAAGTCACGCTTGGCTACAAGGTGACCATATGATGCAATCTGGATTGCTTTTTCACGGTCTAGGTTCAATCGCTTATAATGTTCCATGTTAGGTATTCTACCATGGAAAAATGGTTCCAACTTTGGGATTTCAGCTTTCGCTTCTTCATACAACGCTAAGGCTTGTTGTTGTGCTGATGTATAAGCCATCCTTATTCACCTACAATCAATTTCTTCAACATATCAAGGTCACTTTGTTCTTCTTTAGTCGGTTCCACGTCTTTTTCTTCCTCACGAGCACTTTCTTTCTTCGTTTTGGCTACAACTGATTGGTTTACAGACTTCCCTTCCAACAATTCAAGGATTTCTTTCCCAAATTTTGCATCACCAATTGCTTTTAGCACCATCTGGATGCAAACCAATTGCGTAATCGTTGGTTCTGGCTCCTCTTTTATCTGTTTCAAGTCCTTCGATGTAACAGTATACCCGTAATGACCGGCTACACTCGCTATATCTAACTGATTCCACTGTACAGCTAGGGCGTACATCGTTCCACGAGGCATTGCCATCAGTACTCTAAGGCATTCTCGTTGGTTGTCACGCCACAATGTACCAGCTTCGCTTCTTCTCTTGCGTTCCGCATTTGCCATGCGTGCAATCGTACCTAATTTCTGATTTTGTGGGTTTTTGTCAAAGCCATTTGAGCGTGCCTTCGGATGATTTTTAAGATGGTCTGCTCGTTCTGGTGGTGCAGTCTTCGTACTTGGTGTTCCATATCCATCCTTGGCTACACGTATCACCGCACCAGTCATTTCATCTTCGTATTCGTACCATTTCTTACTATCTCGAACAATTGGTCGTCCAAAATCGTCATAACGTACCTTTTTTGCATCAGCCATTCGTACCACTCCCTATGTGATTATTTTAATTAAATTATAATACCTCCTTCATTGCTTTTGCAACCACCTAATGATATGATATATATAGATCAGGTGAGTGAGTCGCTTGATACTGTGACTTTACTTCCTTCAAATAATGTCTACCGACACTGTTTATTTTCTTTCTAACTTTTTTTTTCGTTTGGCTATCACTCAACTTTGAGTGATAGTTTTTTTTATACCTTTATATCAAGGAGGCTGTACTATGTTCAATGGAAAAGACGTAATACTACACGCTACACTCAATCGGATGCAACGTATCAGGTTACAAGAAACACTCGTTCATATGGACGCACTGGCTACAATTTATCGTCAGGTAAATAGAGATGCCACAATAGAACAAAAGAACCGCAAGCGGAATTATCCGATAGGTGCGAACCAACGTAGACGCATGATGATTAAGGCACGCAAGAAATACTTCAATAAGCAACCTAAGAATGCCTACCGTAGATACCCAGTAGCGTGTTTCAGGGATTTAATGCGTTCGCATAGAAAATTCCTAAAAACGCCAAAGGGTGAACGAGGGGTTTCAATACCTAATGCGTACCGTAAAACTTGTATCAACAAGTACCTAATCCATGTTAAAAATAACACGCTGTATCTGCCCAAGTTTGAATACGTTGAAATAACAGAGAGTCTGGATGGAATCATGGATGCAAATATTGTTCGGGTTACAGTCTACCAAGATGGTGAGAACGCCAAAATTAAGCTCCGCTACCACCCAATTTAAAATGTTTCACAAAACGCCAATGTTTCACAGAAAGTGACCTTATTTCCAAATAGGAATGTTTCACAAATGTGAAACATTTTTTTATACCCTTGAGCCAGTTTTGGATGTTGACGTGTATTTTGACCAGTTTTCCACAAATTATTAAGAAAATGTTAAGAAACCCGATTTTTTGAGCCAAAATGGAAAAAACGACTCGATTTTGTTCACAATTTCTTCACAAAAGGCTGTCAAACGCTACATCCCTTGTGCCCCAAGGGTTACAGCGTTTTTTTTTGCTTTAGCATGCCTTGTGAAAAAAAAAGATACGAATTGGCTACATCCTTCTCTCCCAAGGGTTACAGAGATTTTTTGTCGTTTCACAAACTAAAAAGGGGGTTCCGTTTTGTTTTTATTTTTTTTTTTAATTGCTACCCCCTTTTTATTTTGGTAAACGCTTTCAAGAACGCTGTACTCTTACTGGCCCAACGGTTACAGCCGAAACGTAACTTTTTTCCTGAAACGGCATGCTAAAAGGAAAAAAACGGCTGTATCCCTTGTGCCCCAAGGGATTGCGAGTTTCGCAGCCAAATGTGAAGAAATTGTGAACAAAATTGTGGACAAAATCCTGCACATTCTACCGATATTTTCATGTGCCACACAGGAATAACACCCATCACCATGGTTTTAGACGATTATGCCTAGTACACGTCTGCAAATTGGCGGAGGACTTTGTTGATTTTGCAGACGTGTACATCGAACCCTTAATTTCCGACCTAGACTGATACAAGCTACAAATTGACGTTAACCCCTAGCTAGTTTGTTGTGGGTGCCACCTGTTTCACGTACCACCTTGTAACCACCCTTACCACCCAAATTAGTTTCCACGTGGAAACTATTACTTAAAAAATTTTATAGCCAATGTTTCACAAAAGCAAAATGTTTCACAGGGGTATGGAGGGTGTCTGTGGGCACCACAATTGTAACAATAAAATAACACCTACAGTGCTTATGAGAGTGCCAGAGTGAACTGTACCCTGTAACCCCTAGTAAGCCCTTGTGTAGCTAGTAATCCCTTGTGTAGCTAGTAAGCGATGAGTGTAGCTAGTAAGCGATGAGTGTGGAACGTATACTCCCATTTCAAAAAAATTTTGAGCAGTCAAGGGGGTATGCCCGCATTATAAAAAATTAATTTAAATTAGAATATTTTAATTTGAAAAAGGATTTCATTTCATTTTATTTACTAAATGTTTTACCTTTTTTATTAATCTTTTATCACACCTATTGCAATCATAATAAGCCACCACAAGCCGTATAAGCCCTTATATATCGTTTAGGTATCATAGCACTACCAACGCTTATAACGCCTTACAGTGCCTTATATTGCTTGCTTGCTTAGCTTAACCTTGCTTGCCTTGCTTAGCTTAGCTTAGCCATTGCTTGATTGTTTGCTTGCTTATGCGTGATGTAAATACAGACACGCAAACACCAACCACACACACCAAACAACGCAAAAAAATAGACTATAAGCCTATAAAGTCGCACCATCAAAGCACACACCAAAAAAGCCAGGGTTATCCATAGGCCCATGGTGTGGTTCTAGCGTGGTTCTAGCCTGGGTCTAGGGTGATACCTATGCAACCCCCTACAACCCCCTACAACGCCCTTATATGCCTATGCTCCCTATGGTTATGCCTATGGTACATGGTATGCCTATGCTCCTATGGTTACATGGTACATGGTACATGGTATGATCGTATGGTTATCCTATGGTTATCCATAGGCCCATGGTTACACGTCAAAAAAAAATAGCCCTAGAACAGGGCTATAGTAAAACTTGTAACAATATATAAAATTGGTAACAGTAGAACCATGCCACCAAATAAAATTAATAAGTTAATTAGCTGTAACAGTTTAAGCATTCTTTACACCTCCTTTCTTCCATATAGAAAGGAGGGCTTTCTAGTGTAACGCATAGCTTAGCAAGTCCTTATTTGATTGCAAAGCGTCATAAATGGAAATGCTACTTTCATTCATTTCATATAACAGGTTTTCTTTTTCGCTTTCATCTGCTTTCTCGATAATCTCAGATAAATCAAGCGCTTTGGAGTTAGTTAAATATCTATCAATACATTCTTTACAACAAATTTCATTAGTGTAATTGTATGGAAATAGTTCATACAAATCATAGTAATATGCTTCATCTTTATCAATTGTAAAGTTACAGCAATTGCATTTGTTTGTTTCTTCTTCATTGTCGTAGCTTTCTAGTAAGTCGTAAAATGATACCGTTGTTTTAGGTGTGCCTAAAATAGTAGCAAAGGAGTTAATATATACTGTCTCACTAATAACACCACTCCCACGCAAAGCACTATTAAATGGATTGTCACTTCTATAGCGTGTTAAACTTTCAATAGTTCGAACGATAATTTCATTACTGTTTAACAACGTTGTTTCATTTGTTGGATCAAATGCATAACAATCTGACAGCGCTAGGCCTTTATCTAATTCGTACGCATATAATCTTAAGTAAGTACCGTCCGCGAACGTAGCAATGAAAAAAGAACCTCTACAATGATTTAATAGAAAATCACTACTGTTTTCATAGGCGCCTGACTCCTTGTGGCATGAATCGCCCCACGCTGGTGCTAGTAAGTCCCGTGTGTCATCGCTATCCATATTGTTAGCCGTTAAAAAATCATAGTCATAAAATTGTACGTGCTTAATTTTTCCATGTTTTTGAAACACCTTGCACGCTTGCGACAATTGCATAATGCTTTGACGCGGATATAGTTTATCTAATGTAACTTTTTCTTTATCTGTGCTAGTAACTTGCAACGCTAGTTCTTTATCTGTTGCGTCTGGAAATGCTAGTTTTTTGATTGTCTTACTGTCCAATTGCAACAGAATATTTTTAACGTCCTCGATAATTTTATCGCTGTTATCGTGTTTAGAGTATCGTTTTTCTGCTAGCTTCATTTTTCTAGCATATGTTTGTTTTTCTTGCTGGTTCTTGTGAAATTGTAGCAACTCTTTTTGACGATGATTAAAAACTTCAATTTCATGCAAGTGCTCAATTGTTTTACCATTTAATAAATTGGTGTGATTCCCATGGCGTTTTTTATAGACTGATAACGCTCTATAATAATCACGCTTATTTTTTGTTGCTGCTAGCGTTGCAGTTAGTTTCTTTTGTACTGTTACAGCCTTGTAACGTCGTAAACGTGCTTTTAATGAGCGCGTGTATATAGTAGTTTTTCTATCAACTTCTAATGTTTTATCATACAATAGTTTTCCGTAGTCTTTCACAAGTCTTTCAAGCGTTGCGTAATCGTTGCAATTTAACAAGTCCGCAAACTCTCTCATAGCTAAAAATTGAACGTTGCTACGACGTAGCCAACTACAACGGGCAAAACTAGAAACTAGCTTATATAATTTTTTAGTGAAACTCACTCGCATTGCTTCTTCCGCATGTTTATATGAACCCAATTCATTTTTTCCCACTGATAAAATTGCTTCAATTGCTTGTTTTTTATTCATAATATTTATACCGCCTTTAATTTTTTTTGTTGTTTCTTAACTAAAATTATATTACCATATTTCTTTTTTACACGTCAACAACTTTTATAAAAAATATTTATTTTTTTTATTCTAGCGTGCTATCGTTATAAAAATCATCAATGATCCCATCCAACAAAATCTTATCGTGGTTCAAGTCGTCGATGGTTTCACGTTGTTCCATTATCTCAGTTTTTTGGTTGTCGTTTTTCCATTCTAACGACTCAATAGCGTTGTTTGAGTGATACAATGCCACTGATAAGCCAACGCAAGTAATAAACAGGCTTAAAGCTGCTAAAATTGCAACGTATGCTACCGCTTGAGTTTGACGCAACTTGTAAAAAGCGTTTTTAGCTTTTAGGTTAGCTAGAAAGAATTTTTTCTTCTTAGTTTCTTTTTTAGCTACTGTTTCAACTGTTTCAACTCTTTCAATTGTTTCAATTGTTTCATTGATTTCTTGTGCTACTTGATCAAATAGTGCTTTATTGTTTACTTGCATTTGTTCGATTGTCATAATAATATACCGCCTTTAATTTTTTTT
>JBKEBH010000169.1:0-15708 GCA_047973065.1 Paracoccus sp. (in: a-proteobacteria)
AAGGGCGATGCACCCCAGGCCGAGGATCTGATCGCCGGTCTGCCCGCCAAGATCGTCATGGCGGACACGGCCTATGACAGCGACGCTCTGCGCCAGGCCATCTCCGACAAGGGCGCCATCGCGGTGATCGCGAACAACCCGTCGCGGGCGCTGAAATACCCGCTCGACCGTCATCTCTCCACCCGGAGGCATCTTGTGGAATGCTGCTTTTCCAGGCTGAAGCAGTTCCGAATGGTCGCAACACGATACGAGAAGACGGCCAGAATTACCTCGCCGTCATCACCATCGCCGCAATTGTCCTGTGGATCGGGTAAGTGTCCACAGAGCCTAGTGGTCCCACTATTTCTGGCCGCGCGCACCGGCCGCGATGGGTAGCATCAAGAATCTTTCGCACATTTGTTCACGCAACGACGGCTCCTTTAGTTTGATCCGCGAATAGCGGGGTCATGTTCATGTATTTGCGCGTCGACCATTGGGTACCGGCGATGTGCCTCAACCTGGCCGCGGCCAGGTTGAGGCAGGATTTTCCATCAGGGAAGGCTCCGACGACGCGGGTGCGGCGGCGAATTTCCCTCATGATCCGTTCCAGCGGGTTATTGGTCCGCAGCTTGATCCAATGGCTGTCCGGAAAGCCGTAGAAGGTCAGGGTCTCGTGGCCATGCTCTTCGAGTAGGTCGGCGGCCTTGGCCAGCTTCATGGCGCGCAGGTCGGCGACGATCGCTGCCATCTTCTTGGCCGCTGCCCTGTGATCCTCCTGCCCTGTGATCCTCCTGCGCGTGGATCGCCTTCAGCATCCTGGCGATGTCACGGACCTTGCCAGCGGGCACAAGGCTGAAGACGTTGCGGTAGAAATGGACCACGCAGCGCTGCCACTGCGCATCGGACAGGAACTCGGCCGCGCTTTCGACAAGGCCGCGACATGCGTCCGAGACGATCAGCTGCACGCCTGACAGCCCGCGATCCACCAGATGCCGCAGGAAGGCCGACCAGCCAGATTTGTCCTCCTTGGGACCCTCGACGATGCCGAGGATCTCGCGATAGCCATCACGGGTCACGCCGATGGCCACCAGCAGCGACACATTGCGCACCTCACCCGCCCAACTGCGCTTCATCACGATCCCGTCGAGGAAAACGTAAGGGTGATCCCCTTCGATCTTGCGGTGCCGCCATGCATCGATCTTAGCGTAAATCTTCTTGTTCAGGTTCGACACCGTGCCGGGGCTGACCCGCGTGCCCCACAGGGCCTCGATGATATCCTCGACCCAGCGCACCGAGACGCCAGCCAGATACATCTCGATCAAGGCTTCCTCGACCGAGCTTTCCCGCCGCTGGTAGCGTTCGATGATCGCCGTTTCAAAGGTCTGTCGCCGCAGCTTCGGAACCTTCAGGCTGACCTTGCCAGCCTTGGTATCCAGCGATCGCTCATAGCTGCCCGCCCGGGTGTCCTTCCGGCCTTCGCTGCGCTCGTACCGGCCTGCGCCGCACAGCCTGGTCGGCTTCCGCGTCCAGCATCGCATTCAGGGCCTCTTCGACCGCCCCGCGCACCATCTCGCCAAGATGATCCCGGATCCGCGCCTCATCGATCTGGATTACTTGACCCATGGCTGTGGGCTTCCCGTTCTCGTCCATTCTAAACTCTGATCAGCAAGTCTGAAAGGAACCGGCATCACCGTCAAATGTGCGAAAGAATTTGTACGTTATCCCGCGATCTCGGCGGGAACCAGCTGTTGCTCCATGCTGATCCGGTGACGCTGTTCTTCCTCAAGCATCGCAAGAAGACGTTCTGGCGCATCCGGCACAACCTGGCCGTATCTACCGAAATCCTCGGGCCTGGGCAGGGCACCGGACCATGATTGGGAAACGGCAATCCGAACGGTTTCGCGGCGGCCATCCGGGTGGATGATCTCTACGCTCTCGCCGATCTGTTCACTCAGCTTTTCGGAAGTCTGTGTCTTGGGGATGTTTCCGGAAGAATCGTCTCTGCATTCTGGAAATCTTTCCTCAGCGCCTGCACATCGCTGCGCGCTCCCGCGAGAGGATCAGAACGACGTACCTCAACCCCAAGACCAGTATCAAATGCCCGATCAGACACGGACAGCCCCTGCATCAACCCAGCGCGAAAGCCGAGATGTTTAGAGGTGATCGAGAATTTTCTCACATGCCGCGTCACGATTGCTCCTACACCCATAACGCATGACGGGTTTCGCCGATTGCCAATATCATGCGGAAAATGTGAAGAAGGCGTTACTGGTTCGCACAATTGAGCGTGGCGACCCCCAGCACCTCCATCACCTTGGCTTCAATATCCGGCGCATTCATCGCCGCATCGGCATACATCGCCGTCGGATTGCCATGGTCGATGAACGTATCGGGCAGAACCATCGAGCGGAATTTCAGCCCGTGATCGAAGATGCCCTCATCGGCCAGCAATTGCGCGACATGGCTGCCGAAACCGCCGATCGAGCCCTCCTCGATGGTGATCAGCGCTTCGTGATCTGCTGCCAGCTTCAGGATCAGATCGCGGTCGAGCGGCTTGGCGAAGCGGGCATCGGCCACGGTCGTGGTGATGCCGCGTCCCATCAGGGCTTCGCGGGCGGTCATGACTTCCGACAGGCGGGTGCCGAAGGACAGGATGGCGACGCGCTTGCCTGCCGCGATCATCCGGCCCTTGCCGATTTCCAGGGCGGTACCACGTTCGGGCATCTCGACCCCGGTGCCCTCGCCGCGCGGAAAGCGGAAGGCAATCGGGCCGTCGTCATGGGCCGCCGCGGTGGCGATCATATGGACCAGCTCGGCCTCATCTGCCGCCGCCATCACCACCATGCCGGGCAGATTGGCCAGGAAGGCCGTATCGAATGCGCCGGCATGGGTCGCGCCATCGGCGCCGACCAGACCGGCGCGGTCGATGGCGAAACGCACCGGCAGGCGCTGGATCGCGACATCATGAACGATCTGGTCATAGCCGCGCTGCAGGAAAGTCGAATAGATCGCGCAGAAGGGCTTGAGCCCCCCCGCCGCCAGACCGGCCGAGAAGGTCACCGCATGCTGTTCGGCAATGCCCACGTCAAAGCAGCGGCGCGGAAAACGTTCGGCAAACAGGTTCAGCCCGGTCCCATCGGGCATGGCGGCGGTGACGGCAACGATCCTGTCATCGGTTTCCGCCTCCGCGATCAGCGCCTTGGCGAAGACGCTGGTATAGCTCGGCGCATTGGATTTGGCCTTGGCCTGTTCGCCGGTCACCACGTCAAACTTGCCGCGGGCATGGCCGCGATCCGCCGCGCCCTCGGCCGGGGCATAGCCCTTGCCCTTGCGGGTGATGGCATGGATCAGCACCGGCCCATCGGCCCGCGCCTTCACCGTGCGCAACAGCGGCAGCAGCTGGTCGAGATCATGACCATCGGCCGGGCCGATATAGGAAAATCCCAGCTCCTCGAACAAGGTGCCGCCGACCGCCATCCCCTTGAGCATTTCCTTGGCCCGGCGCGCGCCTTCCTGAAACGGCCCGGGCAGGAAGCCGACCGCGCCCTTAGCGATGGATTTCAGATCCTGAAACGGGCCTTCGGTGTAAAGCCGGGTCAGATAGGACGACAGCGCCCCGGTCGGCGGCGCAATCGACATCTCATTGTCATTGAGGATCACGAACAGCCGCTTGCCAAGATGGCCGGTATTGTTCAGCGCCTCGAACGCCATACCCGCCGACATGGCACCATCGCCGATCACCGCAATCGCATCGCCCGGATCGCCGCCCAGCTCGCGCGCCATGGCAAAACCCAGAGCCGCCGAGATCGAGGTCGAGCTGTGCCCGGCCCCGAATGGATCAAAGGGGCTTTCCGAACGCTTGGTGAAACCCGAAAGCCCGCCGCCCTGACGCAGGGTGCGGATGCGGTCCCTGCGCCCGGTCAGGATCTTGTGCGGATAACACTGATCACCGACATCCCAGATGATCTTGTCGCGCGGGGCTTCGAACACGGCATGCAGCGCCACGGTCAGCTCGACCACCCCCAGCCCGGCGCCAAGATGTCCGCCGGTGACCGAAACCGCGCTGACGGTTTCCGCGCGCAGCTCGGCGGCAAGCTGGTGCAGCTCCCGGTCACTCAGCGATTTGAGATCCGAGGGCAGGTTGACCCGGTCGAGCACGGGCGTTTGGGGGCGATCCTGGTTCATCTTGGCGGGCCCTTTCCCGATCCGGTTTGCACGGGCTTGGCGGTGGCGGCTCAGCTCTGGCGGTCGATGGCAAAACGCGCGAGATCGCGCAGATTTCCTGCCTCTTCGCCATAAGCCGCCAAAGCGGCGGTTGCCTTCTCAATCAGTTCGGCCTCGCGGGCGCGGGCACCATCGAGACCCAGCAGCGACACAAAAGTCGCCTTACCGGCATGGGCATCCTTGCCGACCCGCTTGCCGGTGGTTTCCTCATCCCCGGTCACATCCAGAATATCGTCATGGATCTGGAAGGCGAGGCCCAGCTTCGCGGCATAGACGCGCAGACCTTCGGTATCGGCGCCGGCAATCAGCGCGCCCGAGGTCGCGGCAAAGGCAATCAGCGCCCCAGTCTTGGCGACCTGCATCCGGGTGATGCCGGGCATGTCCAGCGGCAGCGCCGAGCCCTGCGCGGCGATATCGAGCGCCTGACCGTAAACCATGCCTTCGGCGCCGATGGCATGGGACAGGCCGCGCACCAGCCGCAGCCGGGCCTCGGCATCGCCGATCACCGGATTGACCAGCTGTTCAAAGGCCAGCGATTGCAGCGCGTCGCCAGCCAGAATTGCGGTGGCATCGGACCATTGCACATGCACGGTCGGCATGCCCCGGCGCATATCGTCATTGTCCATCGCCGGCAGATCGTCATGGACCAGACTATAGGCGTGGATCATTTCGACCGCGACCGCGACCGGCAGCGCGGCTTCGGCACCGACCCCGTGCAGCCGGGCCGATTCCATGACCAGATAGGCCCGCAGCTTCTTGCCGCCAACGCAGGCATAGCGCATCGCGTCGGACAGCTCGCCCTTGGGCAGCTTCGCCATGGCCGCATCCAGCGCAGCCTCGACCTCGGCTTTCACCGTCTCTATCCGGACGTCCATCAAAGCCCCTCGGCCTTGACGGTGCCGGTCGGCTGGCCCTGGGCGAGGGTGATCTTTTCGACCCGTTCATCGGCCTCGCGCAGCCGGGTCTCACAATGGGCGCGCAGCATCGCGCCGCGCTCATACAGCTTGATCGAATCCTCCAGCGAGGCATTGCCGCTTTCCAGCCGCGAGACCACGCCCTCCAGTTCCTTCATCGCGTCCTCGAAGGACATGGTTGCGATTTCGCTCATCCCGCAGCCCTTTCAGCCATTGCACATGTCCCGGCCAGACCGGGCGTATCGCCAGCTTTTAGCCCCCTTCGCGGCAAGAAACCACCATTGCTTGCCACCCAAACGTATCGGAAGGTCAGGCAGGAACATCCCGCCTCAGACCGGAAGCTGCAGATCGTCTTCCGCATCCTCAGGCGACATGCCAAGCGCGTCCATCCCGGCCTCCAGATAATCGGCCAGTTGCGGCTCGCCCATCAGGTAATCCTCGGTCGGCGAGGTCTTTTCGGCCCTGGCGGTGGCGATGGCCTCATCCAGATCCTCGGCGTCGAAACTGCCCCGGCCGATCCACATCAGCGCGGTCAGCGCCGCCTGTTCGTCATCGTTCAGCCCGGCGATGAATTCATGCAGCTCGGTCTGCACCCCATTGCCTTTGCGGAACCCGTTATCCGCCCAGGCATCGACACCGCTGTCATATTCGCGGGCCCGGATAATGATATAGGCAATCTTGTCGGCAGAAATATCGCGCATGTCGGGGCTCCCTTTATCTTCTTCTCGCCTCGCGGTTGACCCGCGTCAATCCTTGCGCCCGAAAAGCCGCTCGATATCGGGAAGCGACAGTTTGACCCAGGTCGGGCGGCCGTGATTGCACTGGCCGGAGCGGGGCGTGCGCTCCATCTCGCGCAAAAGCGCGTTCATTTCCTCGGCCGTCATGCGCCGGCCCGAGCGGACCGAGCCATGACAGGCCATCGAGGACAGCACCGCATCGACCCGAGCCCTGAGCCGGTCGGAGGCCCCTTGATCGGCCAGATCATCGGCGATATCGCGGATCAGCGCTGCCGCATTGACCTTGCCAAGCAGCGCCGGGATTTCGCGCACCGCGACCGCCCCGCCGCCGAAAGGCTCGACATGAAGGCCAAGCGCGGCCAGATCGTCGGCCACAGCCAGCACCCGGGCGGCATCCGCTTCGGGCAGATCAACGATTTCGGGGATGAGCAGCGCCTGACTGGTGATGCCATTCGCCTCAGCCAGCGTCTTCAGCCGTTCATAGACCAGCCGTTCATGGGCAGCGTGCTGATCGACGATCACCATGCCGTCGCCGGTCTGGGCGATGATGTAGTTTTCATGAACCTGCGCCCGTGCGGCGCCAAGCGGGGCATCTTCGGGCAGGGGTTCATCAGCGATGACCGGCTCGAACCGGGCCGAGGGGCTTTCGGAAAAGCCATCGAATGCCGGGGCCTGCGCGGCATAGGACGCCCGTAAGGCCGGGGCCGAGGGACGGTATTCCATCTGATAGGCCGGGCGGGTCATCGGCGCATCCGGCTCGGCCCGGAAGGCGGCCAGCGTCGCGGTGCCGACCGTATCCGAGGCCCGGCGCGAAGCCCCCGCCAGATTATGGCGCAGGGTGGACACCACCAGCCCGCGCACCAGATCGGGTTCGCGGAAACGGACCTCGGCCTTGGCGGGATGAACGTTGACGTCAACGAAATGCGGGTCGCAATCAATGAACAGCACCGCCGCCGGATAGCGGCCGGAAGGCAGCACATCGAAATAGCCGGCCCGCAGCGCCCCGGTCAGCAGCTTGTCCCGCACCGGGCGGGTATTGACGAAGACATGCTGCGCCACCGCCGCGCCGCGCGAATAGGTCGGCAGGGCGGCAAAGCCGGTCAGGCGCACACCATCGCGTTCGGCCTCGATGCGGATGGCATTGTCGATGAATTCACGCCCCATCACCTTGCTCAACCGGGCATGAAGCGCATCGAACAGATCGCCCTGTTCGGCATCGGCGCGGAAGATCACCCGGTCATCGTCGCTGAGGGTGAAGGCCACCGAAGGCTCGGCCATGGCCAGCCGCCGGATCACCTCGGCCACGGCCTGGGTCTCGGCCCGTTCGCTGCGCAGGAATTTCAGCCGGGCGGGGGTCGCGAAGAACAGATCGCGCAGCTCGACCACGGTGCCGCGATTGGCCGGGGCCGGGCGCACCGGATCGGCCTTGCCGCCGGCGACACGGATTTCCGCGCCCTCTTCCCCGGCGCGCGAGGTAATCGTCAGCCGGCCGACCGCGCCAAGCGAGGGCAGCGCTTCGCCGCGAAAACCGAAGCTGTGGATATCAAGCAGATCGCTGCCGTCGATTTTCGAGGTCGCATGACGCGACAGGGCCAGCGGCAGGTCTTCGGCGCTCATCCCGCAACCGTCATCCGCCACCCGGATCAATGCCTTGCCGCCCTGCGAAATCGTCACGTCGATCCGCCGCGCCCCGGCATCGAGCGCGTTCTCGACCAGTTCCTTGACCGCCGAGGCCGGGCGCTCGACCACCTCGCCCGCCGCAATGCGATTGGCGATGCTGTCATCGAGCTGGCGGATGACCGGGCGGATCTGGGGGGACTGATCGTTCATGACGCAATATCTAGCAAGAGCACGCTCATCTGAAAATGATTCGACTTGATTTCGGCTTTGAATCAGAACCGATCCGATCTCCGGCAAGGCCGATCTGCGCCCTGCCCCGCCCCAAATCAAGAGAAAGGCGGAATGCTTCAGATTTTTGCCCCCGCCTGCATCGCATCGCTTCTGGCTCCGGCCGGCTGCGGCCCCAACACCACCACCTGCGCCACAACCGGCACAGCCGCAGGCGCTGTCGTGGCCAGCCCGATCAGCGCGGTGGCCGGAGCGGCCATCGGCAGCTCCGGCATGGTTCGTGTGAAGTAAGGCCCGAAACCCCTTCGGGCTAAGGGCAGGCCGCCTTACTGGGTGGCGAAAATCCCTTCGGGCCGGCCGACCAGCACGAATTGCAGCTTGTCTGCCTGCATCCTCTCACGCGCGAGCCGGGCGACATCCTCGGCGGTGACGGCATCGACCATCTGATTGCGGGTCTGCGGGTAATCAATCGGCAGACCGATCAGCTGCATCCCGGCCAGAATCCCGGCAATCTTGGCATTTCCGTCCCAACGCAGCGGATATTCCCCGGTCAGATAGGTCTTGGCGTCGTTCAGCTCCTTGTCGCTGACACCGTCGGCCATGCGCGCCCATTCCGAGCGCACCAGATCCACGGCTTCGGCCACCGAACCATTGGAGCTGGCCATGCCGCCCTGCCAACTGGCACCGTAAACCCCGTTGACCAGCGAGGTATAGACCCCATAGCTCAGCCCGCGCTTTTCACGGATCTCCGCCATCAGCCGCGAGGAAAACCCGCCGCCGCCGATGATGTGATCAGCCACAAAGGCGGCAAAGTAATCGGGATCATCCATGGCCAGACCGGGCTGCGTGAAAGCAACCACCGTCTGCGGGCTGTCCCAGTCGATGACCTCGGTCCCGCCTTCCGACAGAAAGCTCGCCGGTTCGGGCAAGGGGGCGGTGCCGGTCTCGGGCAGATCGGCCAGGATCCTGTCGATCAGCTGGCCAAGTTCTTCGGCGGTAATATCGCCGGCCGCGCCGATGATCACGCGCTCACGGGCGATCACCCGATTCTTGGCCTCGACCATATCCTGCGGGCCAAGCTGGGCCACCGATTCAACCGTGCCGTTGATCGAGCTGCCATAGGGATGCCCCCCCCAGATTGCATGGGCGAGCGCCTTCTGGGCAATCGAATTGGGATCGGTGTCTTCGGAACGGATGACGGCCTGAACCTGACCCTTGACCCGGCTCACCGATTCGTCGTCAAAGCGCGGATCGGCCAGAGCAACCGCGATCAGATCCGCGGCCTCGTCGCGGTTTTCGCTCAGCAGCATGCCCGACACGTTCAACGCATCATCGCTGACATCGAAGGAAATCCTGGCCCCCAGCCCCTCGGCCGCGGCGGCGAATTCGGTGGCGTCCATCTCGCCCGCGCCTTCTTCCAGCGTATGGGTCATCAGGTTGATGGCCCCGCGCTTGCCCGGCGCATCCAGACTGGCACCGCCCCGGAAGGTGATGTTCAGCGCGGTGAAGGGGATGGAATGGTCCTCGACCAGCCAGGCCTTGACCCCGGAGGGCGAGGTGACCTCCTCAATCTCGGTCGCTGCGGCGGACAGAGCCACGATCAAACCGACCAACAGAGCGGGAATGGCGCGCAGAAAGCTCATTGGCTGACCTCTTCGGCTTGGGTTTCGATCACATCGGCGATGGGCGATGCGTTTTCGACATTTTCGCCCGCGGCGGCTTCGGTCTCGACGATCTCCACGACCGGCACCTCGGGGGGCAACAGCCAGCCGGTGACAGAGGCCGAGCTGTTCAACGCCAGATCGGCGGCGGCCATGACATCTTCGGCGGTGACGGCAGCCAGTTGATCCGGCCAGTCATTGACATCTTCGATGCTCAGCCCGGTCGCCAGCCCCTGACCGTATTGATAGGCCCGGCCATGCGCCGAATCCTGATCGTAGATCTGGGCGGCGCGGATCTGGGTCTTGACCCGTTCCAGCTGCTCGGGGTCGGGGCCGTCTTGCAGGAACTGGTCCAGAACTTCATCCAGCGCGGCCTCGGCCGCTTCCGGGCTTTCGCCCTCGACCGGGGCCAGCGAGATATAGAAAGTCGTCGGATCGACCGCGAAACCGTCATAGCCGGCACCCGCGTAAAGCGCCTTGCCGCTCATCACCAGTTCCTGCCCCAGAACCGAGGTCTGGGCCGAGCCACCCAGCAATTCGGCCAGAACCGCCAGCGAAGCAGCCATCTTCTGATCGCCGGGATTGCGTTCGGGTGCCAGAATGGTGCGGGTCATCCGGGGCTGCGGCACGCGCGGATCATGCATGACCAGCCGGCGCGGGGCGCGCTGATCGGGCTCCTGCGGGCGGGCGGCGCGCTCGACCCCTTCCTTGGCCGGGACCGGGCCGTAATATCGCTCGGCCAGCTCGCGCGCCTTTTCGGGCGTAACATCGCCAGCCAGGATCAGAACGGCGTTATTGGGCGCATAATGGCGATCGTACCAATCCAGCGCATCGGCGCGGGTCAGCCCCTCCATTTCGGCGCGCCAGCCGATCACCGGGCGGCCGTAGGGGCTGTTGAGATATTGCGCCGCATTGCGTTCTTCCGCAAACAGCGCGCCGGGATCGCTGTCTGTGCGCTGCGCGCGTTCCTCCAGCACGACCTGACGCTCGGCCTGCCAGTCTTCCTCGCCGATCCGCAGGTTTTCCATGCGATCAGCCTCCATCTCCATGACCAGCGGCAGCCGGTCGCTGGCGATGCGCTGGAAGTAGGCGGTGTAATCATAGCTGGTAAAGGCATTGTCCGAACCGCCATTGGCGATAACGGTCTTCGACAATTCGCCCGGTGCCAGCTTTTCGGTGCCCTTGAACATCAGATGTTCCAGATAATGGGCAAGCCCGGTCTTGCCGGCAACCTCATCGGCAGATCCGACCTTGTACCAGACCATCTGCACGACGACCGGGGCGCGGTGATCTTCGATCACCACCGCCTCCATGCCGTTATCGAGGGTGAAATGGGTGATGCCCGCAGGCATCTCGGCCAGGGCCGGGACAGAGAGGCCGGAAGCGGCCATGATCGTGGCAAATGTGAGCACACGCATCGGCAATCCTTTCGCTAGGGGCGAGCTAGGGCGAACATGAATGCAGCGATTGCCGACGGCAAATCACGACCAGGTGACTCCCCCGGAGGACGAAATCAGTCTGGCTGCGGCGGGGCCGTGACGGTCCTGGCCCCGGCCCGCTGCCAGCGCAACTGTTCCGCGTTGCTGTCGAGGGTTATCCCCTCATAGGCACGGTAATAGACATCGGTCCTGGCCCAGGTCTCCAGCAGGCGCCGCGAATGGCGCGAGCGCCATTGCAGGTCTTCCTGGGCCAGCTGGACCCGGATCCCCGGCGACATGCCAAGCCGCCCGGCATAATTGACCAGAGCCCCATCGGCGTCGCCGATCCCAGTCGGGGCCAGCCGCTGCGGATCGCCGCCAAGCGCGGCCACGGCATCGCCCTTCGGATTGGGATCGGTGATATTGGCCCCGCCCGGCGTCGGCGCCGGCAGCCGGTTGAGATCGGGCGGCATGGTCAGGGCCCGGGTCGGCACGATGGAAAACTCGTCAGGCGTGTCCTGACCGGATTTGATATTGTGCAGCTGCGGATCATTCGAACAGGCAGCCAGCGCCACCGTCCCGATCACTACCCAGATAGCCCGCATTCCGCCCCCCGTAACTCGTTGCTGACCGTTCTAGCCCGTTTTCACCGGCGCGTCACGGGTTCTTGTCGGTCTCTTCCGCGTCTCGCTGCGGCGGGATCAGGATCAGCCCGATCGCCCCGGCGAAAATCGCGATATCGGCAATATTGAAGCTGTAAGGGTTCTGCCAGTTCGGCAGCGACATGTTCAGGAAATCGGCCACCGCGCCATAGCCGATCCGGTCGATGACATTGCCAAGCGCGCCCCCGATCAGCAGCCCGGCCGCCAATTGCGACCAGCCGCCCGGCCGCACCCTGCAAACCCAGAGATAGACCCAGCCGCAAACCGCCAGCGCCACCCCGACCAGAACCCAGCGCATGATATCCTGCGAGGAACTGAACAGCCCGAAATTCACCCCCTGATTCCAGGCCATGCGCAGATTGAGCCAGGGCGGCAGCACGTCGATTTCCCGCACCCGGTCGAGCCGCAGCACATGGACGACGTAATATTTGCTGATCTGGTCGAGCAGCAGCACCAGCGCCGTGGCCCAGCCCAACATGCGCAGACTGGCCGGCTCGGGCGCAGCTGCGGCCTTCTTCGCGCGCGGCTTTGCCGCGGGCTTTTTCGCCGCCGCCTTGCCGGCCTCGGTCTTGATGCTGTCCCGGGCCATCAGTGACGGAAATGCCGCTGGCCGGTGAAGACCATGGCGATGCCGCGGGCATCGGCCGCCGCGATCACCTCGCCGTCGCGCATCGAGCCGCCCGGCTGGATCACCGCGACCGCCCCGGCATCGGCCAGGGCCTCTACCCCGTCCGCAAACGGGAAGAAGGCGTCAGACGCGACCACCAAACCGGCAGTCAGCGCCTGCGGCAGGTTCAACGCTTCGGCCATATCCTGCGCCTTGCGCTGCCCGATCCGGGTCGAATCGATCCGGCTCATCTGGCCCGCGCCGACCCCGACCGTGGCCAGATCCTTGGCATAAACGATGGCATTGGATTTCACATGTTTCGCGACCTGCCAGGCGAACAGCAGATCGGCCATTTCCCCGGGCGAGGGCTGACGCTTGGTGACCACCTTCAGGTCGGGCATGATTACCCGGCCATTGTCGCGCGACTGGACCAGAAGGCCGCCTGCCACCTGACGGAAGGCCAGACCGGGTGCCGCCGCATCGGGCAGACCGCCGGTGGTCAGCAAGCGCAGGTTCTTGCGGCCGGCAAAGACCTCCTTCGCTTCGTCGGTGGCATCGGGCGCAATCACCACTTCGGTGAAAATCTCGGTGATTGCCTTCGCGGTTTCCCCGTCCAGCGTCCGGTTCAGCGCAATGATCCCGCCAAAGGCCGAGGTCCGGTCGCAATCGAACGCCCGCCGGTAAGCCTCGACAGCGGTATCGGCGCGGGCAACGCCGCAGGGATTGGCGTGCTTGATGATCGCACAGGCCGGGCCCTCGGCCGGATCGAACTCGGCCACCAGTTCGAACGCGGCATCGGTGTCGTTGATATTGTTGTAGGAAAGTTCCTTGCCCTGCCACTGTCTGGCCGAAGCCACGCCGGGACGGGCCTCGCCGGTCACATAGAAGGCGGCGCGCTGATGCGGGTTCTCGCCGTAACGCAACCCCTGAGCCAGCGTGCCGGCGAAAGCCCGGCGGCGCGGGGTTTCCACGCCAATCGCACCGGCCATCCAGTTCGACACGGCCGCATCATAGACCGCGGTCCGGGCATAGGCGGTCTGGGCCAACAGCCGGCGCGCCGCCAGATCGAGCCCGCCCTGCGCGGCCAGTTGCCGGGCGACCAGCTCATAATCCTCAACATCAACCACGACGCCGACAAAGGCATGGTTCTTGGCCCCGGCCCGGATCATCGCCGGCCCGCCAATGTCGATATTTTCCACGCAATCGGCGTAATCGCCGCCCTTGGCCACGGTTTCCTCAAATGGGTAAAGGTTCACCACCAGCAGGTCGATCATCCCGATCCCGTGCTCGGCCGCCGAAGCCTGATGCGCCGCGTCATCGCGCAGCGCCAGCAGACCGCCATGAACCACCGGATGCAGGGTCTTGACCCGGCCATCCATCATCTCGGGAAAGCCGGTAACCTCCGCGACATCCTTCACGGCAATCCCGGCCTCGCGCAGGGCTTTCGCCGTGCCGCCGGTCGAAAGGATCTCGACCCCGGCGTCTTCCAGCGCCGTGGCAAAGTCGATCAGCCCGGTCTTGTCCGAGACAGAGATGAGGGCGCGTTTCAGCGGGACGATATCTTGCGTCATGAGATCCTGCGATTGGCGGCTTTCAATTGAGGCCTAGCTAGCGCCTGCCCGCATGAAGGTCCAGCCGATCTGCACGGCATGTCCCTGCAGGCGGTGCCCCAGCACGATCTGGACCGAAGCGCGCGGCTCGGCCTGCCCGTTTTCCAGATAGGCCGAGGGCTCCAGCCTGAGCTCGGCCACCAGATCATGGCTGAAATACCATTCCTCGCCGCCCGGCAGCATCAGCCGAACCGCATCGCCTTCCTGCACCGTCTCGATATCGGGGTGAAGATGGAAGCGGATATCCATGCTGATCCCGCCGGGATTGTTGGTCAGAACCTGTTCCAGCCGGCCCTGCCCTTCGATATCCAGCGCCGCCAGAATATCGGTGCCGCGCAGTTCGTCGCCCGCCGGCGCCAGATAGAGCTCGCGCAGATGTGTCAGCCCGTGGGTGCCCTGCCAGGCGTCATGACCGGCCAGAATGGTCTGGGGCAGGCGCGGCGCGGGTGCGGGCGAATCGGCGGGCAGCAGATTGCCATCGCCGTCGCAGGGCCCGGCCCAGACCTTCTGGGGCAGCAGGGTCAGACGCTCATGGCCCTGACTGTCAGGCGGCAGGAGTTTCGCCGAGCTGTGCCCCGACAGGCTCAGCGTCGAATGACAGGCCGTGGCCCGGCTGGCCCGCGGCCAGGCCGAACCGAAAAGCCGACCCGAGCCGCAATTGACCACCACCGGATGACGGGCCGAGGTAAATTCGATGGCCAGCGTCGAGGCATGGGCATGGGCCGCCGCCGGACCGGCTGGCGGTGCGGCAGCATCCATGATCACCGTCGCCCGCGACCGCAACAGCCGGGCAAAGCCCATGACATGGCCGGGCGCGACAGCCGCCGGACCCGAGGCCGCGCGCAGGCTGTGGTCAAGCCGGCCCGGCACCCCGCGCCCGCCGCCATGAAAGCGCGGCAGCCCACCATCGGCATGGCGCAGGGCGCGCAGGACCGGGGCGATATCCTCGATTGCGGCGCTCACCTCTTCGGGCAGGGCATGATCCGTATCCGCCGCAGTCACCTTGACCCAGCCAAGCTGCGACAGGCAGCTCAGCAGCGCCTCGGGGCAACGGCCGCGCAGCACGCCCTGACGGATCGAGCCATCGACCGAGCCGGCCAGTGCATTCAGCGCCGGACCCGCCCTGTCCCCGGCACCTTTCAGCATCATCGCCGCGATGGCCTGTCCTGACAGCGCCTCGATCCGGGGCGCGCCCGAGGGCGCGTCATGGGTTTCCAGCCAGACAAGCTGGGCATGCATGCTGTCGAAGACCGGCTGGGCGGCACCCCGGTCCAGACCGGGCAGGATCTGGCCGGCATGAAAGATCCAGCGCATCAGCCGCCGGCCGGTCACATCGGCCCGCCAGGCCGGGTCATTGCCGGCAGCCTCCGGCGGGGCGGGATGGGCTGCGATCCAGCCCAGAACCCGTTCCTGCGCCAGATCGCGGGCCTTGTTGCTGCCGACCGCGGCCAGATCGTCGAGCCAGCCGAAGCCATGCAGCTCAGCCGCCTGATCGCTCTTTGCCGGCGCGGCAAAGGGATCGCCGGCAATGCTGCCCCCGGTCAGGGGCAGCAGGCCGTCCACGATTTCCTGACCGCGCGTGGCCGAGCCGAGGCTGCGCGGCTCGGGTCTTCTGACGAATCCGTTCGGGGGGCTTGTCTCGTTCATGGCAGGAAATTAGCGGGCCGCATCGGGCTTTCGCAAGCGGGCGATGAAGAAGCCGTCCATTGCGCCAAGATCGGGCCAGTGATCAGGCCGAAGCCGCAACCCGCCTTCGGTCGTAATCCACTCCGGGGCCAGCCCGGGCAGGGCCGGACGCTCCACCCTCACCTCGGGATGACGCGCCAGCGCGGCCGCCAGCTGGGCCTCGCCCTCCTCGGGCAGCAGCGAGCAAGTGGCGAAAATCAGCCGTCCACCGGGCTTCAGCATCTCAAGCGCCCGGTCGATCAGCTGGACTTGTCTCGGAAAAGTGCCGGTTTCTTGAGAGCATGAGAGCGATCAAGGAGACGGACAATGACGAACAAACCGACAGCAGAATTCAAGCGTGAGGCGGTGCGGATCGCCCTGAC
>JBKEBH010000198.1:0-1794 GCA_047973065.1 Paracoccus sp. (in: a-proteobacteria)
AGCGCCAGCAGGATCAGAAGCGCTCCGACGCAGACCACCGGCCAGCCGGCGACAATCTTCAGGGCCAGCAGCCAGTGCAGGCCGATCAGAACCGCCGCGACATAGACCGCGCGGTGCAGCCGATGCCAGTTGCGCCCGAGCTTGCGGATAGAGGCGCGGTTCGAGGTCACCGCCAGCGCCAGCAGAATCACGAAACCCGCCATGCCCAGAAACAGATAGGGCCGCTTGAGCAGATCGCTCAGCATTTGCCCCCAGAGCAGACCCATGTCGAACAGCGCCCAGCTGGCGATATGCAGGAGCGCGTAGCTAAAGCTCAAAAGGCCTAGCGCGCGGCGCATATGAAATGCGTTGATCCTGGTCAGGCGGCGCAAAGGCGTCACCGCCAGCGACGCGATCAGGAAATAGAAAGCCGTCCGGCCCAGCCGGTGTTCGATATCGCGCACCGGATCTATGCCGAGCTGACCCGACAGCGTATCGAGAACCAGCAGCGCCAGCGGCAGAGCCCCCAGCAGCCAGACCGCCCATTCGGGAATGCGGCGCAGCAGACGATTCACGGGTTGCATCAGTAATCCTTCGCCAGATCTTGACCCGCGTAAAGGCTGGCGACCTGATCGGCATAGCCATTGAACATCAGCGTTTCTTCGCGCCCGGCCAGAAGGCCGGCGCCGATCCGGCGCTCGGTCGCCTGGCTCCAGCGCGGATGATCGACCTTGGGGTTCACATTGGCATAAAAGCCGTATTCATCCGGTTGCAACCGGTTCCAGGTGGTCGGGGGCTTCTTGTCGGTCAGGGTGATCTTCACCACCGATTTGATCGACTTGAACCCGTATTTCCACGGCACCACCAGCCGGACCGGGGCACCGTTCTGCTTGGGCATCGGTTTGCCATAAAGCCCGGTCGCCAGAATGGTCAGCGGGTTCATGGCCTCATCAATCCGCAGCGCCTCGCGATAAGGCCAATCCAGACCGCCGCCCTTCTGGGCCCGCATTTCCGAGGGCCGCAAGAGGGTCTCAAAAGCGACATATTTCGCGCCCGAGCGGATGCCGGCCTTGTTCAGCAGACCGGACAGCGGCACGCCGAGCCAGGGGATGACCATCGCCCAGCCTTCAACGCAGCGCAGCCGATAGATGCGTTCTTCCAGCGCATTATCCGGGGCGATATTTTCCAGCGCATAGCTGCCGGGGCGATCGACCAGGCCGCCAATTTCGATCGACCAGGGGTCCGTGGTCAACGCCTTGGCATAACGCGCCGGATCCTTCTTGCCGAAGCCGAATTCGTAGAAGTTGTTGTAATTAGTGATTTCCTCGAAGCTGTTGGGCTTCGCATCGGTCGAATATTTCGACGGCCGGCCGGTCACCGCGGCGGCCGGCGTCGCCGCCAGTGCTGCGGCACCCGCCATGAAATGCCTGCGGTTCAACCAGACGGTTTCGGGGGTGATATCGGGCCAACTGAGCTTCATGGCGTCCTCCTGTTTGAGGGTTATACGATCATGACCCATCATTTGTTACAGCGACAAGAAAACTTGCTTCACAAATTGATGTATCGCTTCAGGCCAGGAGAGCCGCAGATATTGACCTGCCCCCCGATGGTCCCTCGTTCATAACGAGAGTCTGCAGGTTTGATTTTGGTATTCGGGTTCGTCTTCTGGCGCAAGCACGCCTGGCGCGGAGCCTCCAATTAGTCGGCTTTGAACAACGCCTTCAGGCCGGCTGAGCACCTTGATTTCGGGTTTTCGACAAGGTCAGGTGCGCGATCAGCCAACCGAGGACTGCAGCCAAGGCAGCCAAGATCGCC
>JBKEBH010000281.1:0-23026 GCA_047973065.1 Paracoccus sp. (in: a-proteobacteria)
TGCCCATGGCGGCCAGCCGCCTGCCGTGGTCTACTTCAACAGCATCGAAACCGATCAGCAGGCGCAGGCAGTAGCTTAAATTACCCCGGAATCTGTCCAAGAGTTGGGGAGTAGCTCAATCAGCATGTTGTCGGTTGTTCAGAGCCAACTAAATAACGTAGGTTCATGCGTAGACGATGCTATAACAAAAATGAACCGGCGAAATTCGCCGGTTCATGCAACGTTATCTGTCTGGAAGCGCGTCGCCTAACGCGAGAGCCCGCCCGCCACATTCGGCACGTCTCCGGTGGCAAAGCCGTAATGGCGCAGCCAGCGCAGGTCGCTTTCAAAAATGCGCGCAGGTCGGGTATGCCGTATTTCAGCATGGCGAGACGGTCGATGCCCATGCCGAAGGCAAAGCCCTGCCATTCGTTCGAATCGATCCCCGCCGCTTCCAGCACCTTGGGATGAACCATGCCGGAACCCAGGATCTCCAGCCAGCTGTCGCCCTGCCCGATCTGAAGCTTGCCGCCTTCCCAGCTGCAACGGATATCGACCTCGGCCGAGGGTTCGGTGAAGGGGAAGTGGCTGGCGCGGAAACGCAGTTCGACCTCATCGAGCTCAAAGAAGGCGCGGCAGAATTCCTCCAAAACCCATTTCAGATTGGCCATGGAGATATCGCGGCCAAGCGCCAGCCCCTCGACCTGATGGAACATGGGGGTATGGGTCTGGTCCATGTCCATGCGGTAAACCCGGCCCGGCGCGATGATGCGAATGGGCGCGCCGCTTTCCTGCATGGCGCGGATCTGCACCGGCGAGGTATGGGTGCGCAGCACATGCGGCGGGCGATCATCGCCGGGGGCGCGGTGCATGAAGAAGGTGTCGTGTTCCTGCCGGGCGGGATGCTCGGGCGGGATGTTCAGCGCATCGAAATTGTACCAGTCGCTTTCGAGCTGCGGACCCTCGGCAACCGAAAAGCCCATATCGGCGAAGATCTGGGTGATCTCCTCGGTGACCTGGCTGACTGGATGGATCGTACCCGCAGGCCGCGGGCGGCCCGGCAGGGTCACGTCCAGCCATTCCTCGCGCAAGCGGGCATCAAGCGCGGCATCCTCCAGCGCGGCTTTCCTGGCACGCAGGGCGGCGTCGATTTCGTCTTTCAGCCGGTTCAGCGCAACACCGGCGCTCTGGCGTTCTTCCGGGGTCATCCGGCCCAATTCGCGCA
Organism: Paracoccus sp. (in: a-proteobacteria); assembly: GCA_047973065.1. Classification (GTDB taxonomy): domain Bacteria; phylum Pseudomonadota; class Alphaproteobacteria; order Rhodobacterales; family Rhodobacteraceae; genus Paracoccus. The sequence goes on from JBKEBH010000281.1 coordinate 1,205, forward strand.
TCATCAGGCTGATCTCGCCCTTCTTGCCAAGCGCAGCAAGACGCACCTCTTCCAGGGCGGCAGCATCGGGGGCATCGGCCACACGGGCCAGATAGGTGGAGCGAAGCGTGTCGAGATCGGTCATCGGCGTCATCCTGATTTTCCCGGGCGGCTTAGCATGGGATTGCGCATGGGGAAAGAGAGGCGAAGGGGAAGGCGGAATGGAAACGCCCGCCCCGGATCTGCGGGGCGGGCGCGGTTGCTCAGATCAGGCTAGCTGCCGGATCATTCCCAGATATTGCGATCCACACCGGGCGCGATATGGGGATGGTTGCCGATATGGAAGGTCGGCTGCTTGCCCGCCTTGCGCTGCGCAAGGTAATCGCGGGTCACCACCACAACGGTGCCCGACAGCAGCACGATGGCAATCAGGTTGATCGTCGCCATCAGGCCCATCGAGGCATCGGCGAAGTTGAAGACGGTTGCAACCGCCTGCACGGCGCCCCAGACCACCATAGCCATAACGGCAACCCGCATGGCGATGACACCCGGCTTGCCACCGCCCAGATAGATGACGGCATTTTCGGCATAGGAATAGTTGCCGATGATCGAGGTGAAGGCGAAGAAGAAGATTGCCACCGCCACGAAGACATGCCCGAAAGTGCCGAAGTGGTCACCGAGCGCCGCCTGTGTCAGGTTCACCCCGGTCAGTTCGGACGAAGGCATGACATCTGCCAGCAGGATCATGACCGCGGTCGCGGTGCAGACCAGGATGGTGTCAATGAAGACGCCGAGCGACTGCACGAAGCCCTGGCTCGACGGATGATGCGGATTCGGGGTGGCCACGGCCGCGATATTCGGGGCCGAGCCCATGCCGGCCTCGTTCGAGAAGAGGCCGCGCTTGATCCCGTTCAGCGCCGCTGCGACCATGCCGCCGGCGACGCCGCCCACCGTTTCCTGAAGGCCGAAGGCCGATTTGACGATCCCGATAAGAATGCCAGGAACTTCGCCGATATTCATGATCATCACAATGATCGCCGCCAGCAGATAGAGACCGGCCATGAAGGGCACGACGAATTCCGCCACGCGGGCAATCTGCGGGATGCCGCCGAAAATGATGATCCCGGTCAGCGCAGCGACCGCAACCCCGACCCAGGCCTTGTTGATCCCGAAGGCAGCCGAGGTTGCCTCGGCGATCGAGTTGGCCTGTACCGCGTTGAAGATCAGCCCGAAGGACAGGATCAGCGAAACCGAAAAGATCGCCGCCAGCCACGGCGCCTTCAGCCCGCGCGCGATATAGGCGGCCGGACCGCCGCGATACATCCCATCAGGGCCATGGGTCTTGTAAAGCTGGGCCAGCGTCGATTCCGAATAGGCGGTGGCCATGCCAACCAGCGCCACGATCCACATCCAGAAGATCGCACCCGGACCGCCCAAGGTCAGCGCCACGGCCACGCCAGCGATATTGCCGGTGCCAACCCGGCTGGCCAGCGAAACGGTCAGTGCCTGGAAAGGCGAAATCCCGTCCTTGTCCTGCTCCTTGGACCCGGCCACGCAGCGCCACATCTCCCTGAAGTGGACGAACTGGATGAAGCCGAGACGAATGGTGAAGTACACACCCACCGTCAAGAGGCCATAGATGAGAATATACCCCCAGAATATGTTGTTCAGAAAGTCAATGATAGCATTCATGCCTTGTCCCCCGGTCCCTCTTTAATTTTAAGAAAGACTAACAGGGGTTCCTGTGACCGCAAGGGCCGAATTCATGCTCAAAATCAGGCAGGTGGCTCGATTTCCAGACAGGATGAGAGCGCATGATTGGTCGGGGGGCCACAAGGCAAGGCCGGCTCAGCCGGCGCGTGCCGCCATAACCGCTTCGGGCAGCACCGCAGCCAAAGCGTCCATCTCTGCCGCCGGACCGCAGGAAATCCGGATGCAGCGATCAAGCGGCGCCACGCCCGGCATCCGGGCGAAGATCCCGGCCCGGTCGAGCCCGTCCAGCACCCGGCGGGCAAACAGCCCGTCGCGCCCGCAATCGAGCGCCACGAAATTCGTTGCCGATGGCAGCGCCACCAATCCGCTCGCTGCGGCAATATCGCCAATGCGGGCGCGCGAGGTCGCGACCTCGGCCCGGATATGGGACAGCCAGTCCTGATCGGCAAGCGCCGCCAGGGCGCCAGCCTGGGCGATCAGATTGACACCGAAATGATTGCGGATGCGGTCAAAGCCGGCGATCAGCCCGGTCGGGCCGATCGCATAACCAATGCGGGCACCGGCCATGCCGTAAGCTTTGGAAAAGGTCCGCACCCGGATCACCCGCGGATCCTCCGGGTCGATCCGGGGCAGCGCATCTTGCGGGGCAAACTCGGCATAGGCTTCATCCAGAACCAGCATCGCGCCATCGGGAATACGCTCCACCATCGCCTCGATCTGCACGCCGGGTAGCCAGCTGCCCATCGGGTTGTCGGGATTGACCAGATAGATCAGCCGAGCGCCGCATTCCGCCGCCTGCTCCAGCAGCGCCTCGGGATCTTCCTGATCGCCGCGATAAGGCACCTTGGCGATCACCCCGCCATGACCGGCGACCAGATAATTGAAGGTCGGATAGGCGCCTTCCGAGGTCACGACATATTCGCCGGGCGCGACCAGCAAACGGACCAGCAGCCCAAGCACGCCGTCGATCCCCTCGCCGATGGTGATCTGATCGGATCGGATCGGATGCCGTAATGGCCAGCCAGCACCTCACGCAGCAGGTAGTTGTCAGGATCGCCGTATTTCCAGACCTCGGATGCGGCCCGTGCCATCGCTTCAACCGCAAGCGGCGAGGGGCCGAAGCCGTTCTCATTGGCACCGAGCCGGGCGCGATAAGGCGCGCCGCGCTGGCGCTCCAGGGTTTCGGGGCCGATGAAAGGGACGATATGCGGCAGGCTGGCCGGAATCGGCGCAAAGCGCATCAGCGCGCGCCCTGCCCGGCCAAGCCCATCGCCGGGTCCTGCATCCCCGCACGCGCACTGTCGATATCGCTCATCACCTGCGAGACCGGCTCAGGCGCTTCGCCGCCATAAGCCCAGAAGGCGGCCAGCAGATAGACCCCGATCACCGCCGCAGCCACCCCGAGCGCCCGCGACAGGCCTGCGCGGTAACCGCTGGCTGCCGGCTCGTTCTCATCCTCGGAAGCGACCGGAACCGGCGCCGGAAAGGCCAGTGCCGGGGGCAGCGGCGGCGGAGCCTTGACCTGAAGGCTGGCGGCCAGCTGTTCGACATCCGGGAGCCCGCGCGAAATGCGCCGGCGCGGCACCGGAGGCGGATCGGGGCGGGTTTCACCTTCGGCGGTCAGCGCCCGGTTCAGCACGAATTCGTCGTCGCCTGCCCCGTGGGCAGAAAGCGCGGCGCCATCTTCTCCCACAGATTGCGGCGGTGTTTCGCCGAAATTCTGCTGCTCTGCGCCCGATTCCGCCGATCCGGGCGCGATATCGGCAGCGCCAGACCCCGCAATTGCAGCCGTCGGCGGCGCGGCAACGCGACTCGGCGGGCTGATAGCGGCGGTTTCGGGCTGATCCATGCGGGTGATCGCCAGCATCGTCGGCGGCGGAGGCAGCAGCGATTCGGACCCGGGCGCCGCCGCATCTTCGGAAATACTCTCTCCGCGGGCAGCCCGGCGGGCATGCAGCTCGCGGGCGGTTTCCTCGCGCAGGATGGCCAGAACATCGTCCGGCAGAGGCCGGCGCAGGACCGGGGCCTCCTGCAGGTCTTCGACCGGCTGCGGGTCAATATTTGCAGGGATTTCCGGCTCTGTGGGCGCTGCCGGCCCGACTGGCGCAGGCATGACCGGCTCGGCCATCGCCGGGACGCCGCCCGGCAGCAGGACCTGATGCCAGACATGGCCGCAGGCCGAACATTCGACTTCGCGTCCTTCCGGCGGGATCAGGCCGGCGGGAAGGTCGTAGCGTGCATTGCATTGGGGGCATGTCAGCCGCATGGGTCTTCCTGTCAAAAGCTACGCCGTTTCTGGCAATCCTCCGCAGCCTGTTCTATCAACGCAGCGCCCGGCTTCCAAGTCCGGGCCATGACCGATGGAGGCCACCTTGATCGAGATGCAAGACCTGTCCTTTGGCTATCGCGAAGGCGGAGCCTTGCTGTCCGGCATGACCCTGAGCCTGCCGGCCGGGTCGTTCCACTTCCTGACCGGCCCTTCCGGGTCGGGCAAGACCACCTTTCTGCGCCTGTGCTACGCCGATCTTCTGCCCTCCAAAGGGCGGCTCGATGTCTTCGGGCATGACGTCACCAATCTCTCGCGCGATGGCATCGCCAACCTGCGCCGCAAGGTGGGTGTGCTGCATCAGGACGCGCAGTTTCTGGACCATCTGCCGGTCGCCGAAAACGTCGCCCTGCCGCTGACCGTCGCCGGGCAACCCATCGACATGCAGGCGCTGAAGGAACTTCTGGGCTGGGTCGGCATGACCGGACATGCCCGCGCGCTGCCATCCTCGTTGTCGGGTGGCGAGCGTCAGCGCGCCGCCCTGGCCCGCGCCGTGATCATGTCGCCCGATTTCGTCATGGCCGATGAGCCGACCGGCAATCTCGACTGGGAAATGTCGCTGCGCCTTCTGCAGCTGCTGGTCGAGCTGAACCGTTCGGGCAAGACCATCCTGATCGCCACCCATGACATGGACCTGATCCGCGCCGCCCGTCAGATGGAGGTGCAGGCGCGTGTTCTGCGGATTTCCGGCAAGAAGGTGCAACTGGCGGGGGCAGATCTATGAGAGGCGATCTTCGGCATGTGGACTGGCGCAGTCTCTGGCGCGGGCTGATCGGGCGCGATGGCTCGATCACCAGCCGGATCGTGCCGCCAACCGGCTTCACCGCACAGCTGACCCTGCTGACCGCCGGAGCCATGGCCTTTCTGGCGGTCTTCGCACTGGCGCTGTCGATGGCGACCGGCCGGCTGGCCGACCGCTGGTCGCAATCGCTGGCCCAGACCGTCACCGTGCGGATCTCTGCCCCGCCAGAGGAGGTCGAGCAGCTGACCGGCAAGGTGATGGCGGTGCTGGATCAGACCCCGGGCATCGCCGAATCGCGGGCTCTGCCCGATGACGAGGTCGGCGCGCTTCTTGCCCCCTGGTTCGGCCCCGATGTCCCGGTCGAGGCCCTGCCGGTGCCGCGCCTCGTCGAGATCATCGAGGATGACAATGGCGAATTCGACGCCCAGGGCCTGCGCCTGCGCCTTGACGCCGAAGCACCGGGCGCGGTTCTCGACGATCATACGCGCTGGCGCCAGCCGCTGATTTCGGCGGCGCATCGGCTGCGCTTCCTGGGCTGGGTCTCGCTTCTGCTGATCGGCACGGCCGGAACCGCCATGACCACGCTGGCGGCGCAATCGTCGCTGGCAGCCAATGGTCAGGTGATCCGGGTGCTGCGCCTGATCGGGGCGCGCGATGTCACCATCGCCCAGGCCTTCGTGCGCCTGTTCACCCGCCGGGTCGGGGTCGGTGCGCTTGCCGGCACGCTTTTGGGCATGATTGCCATCGCCCTTCTGCCGGACATGGACAGGGCCGGCGGGTTTCTGACCGGGCTCGGCTTTCAGGGCTGGGGCTGGCTCTGGCCGTTGCTGATCCCGCTGATCGCGGCAACTGTCGGCTTCTTTGCCACCCGTTGGGCGGCGCTGCGCATGCTGAGGGAGGTTCGCTGATGGGACTGGGTCCACTTCTGAATGCCGCGGAAGCGGCGAAATATTCGCCCAAACCCCGCCCGACCGGAATCTTCAGCTATGTCCGCGCCGGCACCTATTACCTGCATATGGCGCTGGCGACCGCTCTCATCGGGCTCTGGGGGCTGAACAAGTTGCGTCAGGGGCCGCTCGGCGCCAACCGCGTCGCCTCGATCTGGATCAGCTACATGCTGCGGGCCGCACGTTGGCATATGGGGGTGGTGGTCGAGCTGCGCGGCACGCCGCCTGCCAACGGCCAGGACGCGCTGATCGCCGCCAAGCATCAGAGCTTTCTCGACATTCTCGCCATCGCCTGTGCCGCGAAGCGCCGCGCCTTCGTGATGAAGCGCGAGGTGCTGCGGGTGCCGGTCATGGGCTGGTATGCGCGTGAGGTCGGTTGCATCCCGATCGATCGTACCAAGGGCCGCGACGCCATGGGACAGATCGTCAATACCGTGCGCGAGCGGATGAACAGCGATATCGGGCTCGGTCATCTGATCGTCTATCCGGAGGGCACGCGCACCCGCCCGGGCGAGCAGCGCCCCTACAAGCACGGCATTGGCACCATCCACATGGAAACCGGCCTGCCGGTCTGGCCGGTCGCGGTCAATTGCGGGATGTTCTGGCCCAAGCGCGGCATCCCCGTCGCCGCCGGCCGCGCCGTCATCGAGTTCCTTCCCCCGATGCAGGCCGAGCCCGGTGAAAGCCGCGAAGCCTTCATTGCGCGCCTGCGCGAGGCGATCGAGACCCGCAGCGACGAGTTGATGGCCGAGTCCGGGCTGGCGACCACCGGGAATGGTTAACTTTTCGAAAATATTGATTCGCAAACTCCTCGCAAATTGAACGAAAATGTGATGAGATAGTTACAGCATCTGCGGGGCGCGAATCTGCGCCCCCATTCACAACCAGAGGAATGAGTGAATGTACCTGAAAGCCGCCATCGCCATCACCGCAATCACGACGCTGACCGCCTGTACGAACATGATCTCTCCAAAGGACTTCGAAAGCACGCCGGTTCTTGCCGATTCGCCCATGGGTCCGGTGACCTGCCAGATCTATACTCGTGAACAGGTGACCTGGGACCGCTCCATCGGCCGTCCGGCCAATATGGACGTCAACACCGCCGACAATCTGTGCCGTGCCGAAGGCCAGCGCATCATGAATGGCGGCACGCCGAATTATGCCCCGACCATCAGCGCCGATCCGGTGCTGGTCGTCGAAGGGCTCTGATCTCTCCTGAAAGAAAACCAATATGAAAGGGCCGCAACATTAGTTGCGGCCCTTTTCGTTTCAAAGCGGCCCCCAGCGCCGACAATCAGGCCGGCACATAGCCCAGGACCGGTGCCAGCCAGCGTTCGGCCTCGGCCAGGTCCATGCCCTTGCGCGCGGCGTAATCCGCAACCTGATCGGCCTCGACCCGAGCCACGCCGAAATAATAGGCATCGGAATGGCCGATATAGAGCCCCGAGACCGAAGACCCCGGCCACATCGCCATGGATTCAGTCAGTTCGACCCCGGTCGCCTCTGTGGCATTCAGCAGATCGAACAGGATGCGCTTTTCGGTATGATCGGGCTGAGCCGGATAGCCCGACGCCGGACGGATCCCGGCATAGGCTTCCGCGACCAGTTCTTCATTCGACAGCGATTCGCCGGGGGCATAGCCCCAGTGCTCGCGCCGGACCCGTTCATGCATCAGCTCGGCCAGAGCCTCGGCAAAGCGATCCGAGAGCGCCTGCACCATGATCGCCGAATAATCGTCGCCCTGTTCCTTGAAGCGGGCAGCCAGCTGGTGATCTTCTGGCCCCGCAGTCACCACAAAGCCGCCGACATAATCGGCCTGCCCTTCGGGCGCGACGAAATCGGACAGCGCGACATTCGGGCGGCCCTCGCGCTTTTCGACCTGCTGGCGCAGGGTGTGGAAGGTCGCAAGTTCCTCGGCCCGGCTTTCATCGATGTAAAGCCGGATGTCGTCGCCGACCCGGTTCGCCGGCCAGAAGCCGACCACGGCGCACGGCTTGAACCAGCCTTCGGCCACGATCTTCGCCAGCATCTCCTGCGCGTCAGCAAACAGCGCCCGCGCCGCTTCGCCCTGCTTTTCATCGTCCAGAATGCGCGGATAGACCCCCTTCATCTCCCAGGTCTGGAAGAAAGGCGTCCAGTCGATATAGCGGGCAATCTCGGCCAGATCGAAATCCTCGATCACGCGCGGGCCGAAGAATTTCGGCGCGGTAGCCTGCCAATTGTCGAAACCGGCGCGCATGGCATTGGCCCGCGCTGCGTCGAGGGACAGGCGCGTCTTGTTGCGGTCGCTGCGATTGTATTTCTCGGCGACATCCTCGTATTCGCGGCGAATGCCGGCGGTGTAATCCGCCTTCTGATCCGACAATAGCTGCGAGACGACGCCGACCGCCCGGCTGGCATCGGTGACATAGATCGTCTGACCGCGCTGATAACGCGGGTTGATCTTCACCGCCGTATGAATGCGCGAGGTGGTTGCCCCGCCGATCAGCAGCGGAATATCGAAACCCTCGCGTTCCATTTCGGCGGCGACATGGACCATTTCGTCCAGCGAAGGCGTGATCAGACCCGAGAGCCCGATGACATCGACTTTCTCGGCCCTTGCGACCTCAAGGATCTTCTGGACCGGGACCATGACGCCGAGGTCGATGATATCGTAATTGTTGCAGGCCAGCACGACGCCGACGATGTTCTTGCCGATGTCATGAACATCGCCCTTCACCGTCGCCATCAGGATCTTGCCATTGCTGCTGGCCTCGCCGGACGCGGCCTTTTCTTCTTCCATGTAGGGCAGCAAATAAGCCACCGCCTGTTTCATGACCCGTGCCGATTTCACCACCTGCGGCAGGAACATCTTGCCGGCCCCGAACAGATCGCCGACCACATTCATTCCGGCCATCAGCGGGCCCTCGATGACATGAAGCGGACGGGCCACCCGTTGGCGGGCAAGCTCGGTGTCTTCCTCGATATATTCGGTGATGCCGTTCACCAGCGCATGTTCCAGCCGCTTTTCGACCGGCCATTCGCGCCAGCTCAGATCCTTCTCGCGCGCTTTCGCCCCGCCCTCGCCGCGATATTTCTCGGCCAGATCCAGCATCCGCTCGGTCGCGTCAGAACGGCGGTTCAGCACCACATCCTCGCAGGCCTCGCGCAGCTCCGGGTCGATCTGGTCATAGACGGCCAGCTGGCCGGCATTGACGATGCCCATATCCATCCCCGCCTGAATGGCGTGATAGAGGAAGACCGCATGCATGGCTTCGCGCACCGGCTCATTGCCGCGGAAGCTGAAGCTGAGGTTCGACACCCCGCCCGAAATATGGACATGCGGCAGGGTCTGGGTGATCCGGCGCACCGCATTGATGAAATCGACGCCGTACTTGTCGTGCTCCTCGATCCCCGTCGCCACGGCGAAGATATTGGGGTCGAAAATGATGTCCTCGGGCGGAAAGCCGACCTCGTTCACCAGAAGATCATAGGCGCGGCTACAGATCTCGACCTTGCGGTTTTCGGTATCGGCCTGCCCGGTCTCGTCAAAGGCCATGACCACGACCGCCGCGCCATAAGCCCGGCAGAGCCGCGCATGGTGCAGGAAGGCTTCCTCGCCTTCCTTGAGCGAAATCGAATTCACCACCGGCTTGCCCTGAATGCATTTCAGCCCGGCCTCGATCACCTCCCATTTCGAACTGTCGACCATGATCGGCACCCGGGCGATATCGGGCTCCGAGGCGATCAGGTTCAGATAATCGACCATGGCCTTTTCGCTGTCGATCAGGCCTTCGTCCATATTGATGTCGATGATCTGGGCGCCGTTTTCGACCTGATCGCGGGCAACATCCAGCGCCGCCGCCAGATCGCCATTGGTGATCAGCTTGCGGAAACGGGCCGAGCCGGTGACGTTGGTGCGCTCGCCCACATTCACGAAGGGGATGGCGTCGGTCTTGGTGAACGGCTCCAGCCCCGACAGGCGCAACGCCGGGGCGATTTCGGGGATCTTGCGCGGGGCGATGCCCGCCACCGCTTCGGCAATCGCGGTGATATGGGCCGGGGTCGAACCGCAGCAGCCGCCGACGATATTGACCAGACCTTCACGGGCGAATTCGGCGACCTGCGCCGCCATCATCAAAGGGGTTTCGTCATACTGGCCCATCTCATTGGGCAGGCCGGCATTGGGATAGGCGCAGACCAGCGTGTCGGCCACATCCGAGATCTCGGCCAGATGCGGGCGCATGGCTTCGGCGCCAAGGGCGCAGTTGAGACCGACGGTCAAAGGCTGGGCATGGCGGACCGAATACCAGAAGGCGGTCGGGGTCTGACCCGACAGGGTCCGGCCCGACAGATCGGTGATCGTACCCGAAATCATCACCGGCAGGCGCAGGTTCTTTTCGACGAAGACCTGCTCGCAGGCGAAGATCGCGGCCTTGGCGTTCAGCGTATCGAAGATGGTTTCGATCAGAATCAGATCGGCGCCGCCATCCATCAGCCCGCGGATCTGTTCCGCATAAGCGGCGGCGAGCTGATCGAAGCTCACCGCCCGGAAGCCCGGATTGTTCACATCCGGGCTGATCGACGCGGTGCGGTTGGTCGGCCCAAGCGCGCCGGCGACAAAGCGCTGCCGGCCGTCTTCGGCAGTGACGCGGTCCAGCGCGGCACGGACCAGTTTCGCGCCGGAAAAGTTCAGATCGTAAACTTTATCCTCCAGCCCGTAATCGGCCTGAGCGATGGTGGTCGAGGAAAAAGTGTTGGTCTCGACGATATCGGCGCCGGCCTTGGCATAGCGATAGTGGATTTCCTCGATCGCGTCGGGCCGGGTCAGGTTCAGAAGATCGTTATTACCCTTCTGCGGATGATCGGAATGGATATGACAGGCACAGCCCGCGCCATGGCCGGTATAATCGTCCTCCGACAGACCGAGTTCCTGGATCTGCGTGCCCATGGCCCCGTCGAGGATCAGGATGCGATCCCGGGCCTCATGGCGGAGTTTTGCGAAAACGTCGGAGCGGGGAAGTTCGGCCACGGGCACACCTTTTGCGGAATCAGCCACCGCTTCTAGCAGTCTTGCAGACCTTCGACAAATTCATGTTGTGCATGATGAAATTGCACAGGCTGCATGTTCCGCAGGGAAGGCCCCGCACCGGCTGCAATCACTTATCCGATTCGCCGCCGCCGTCGCCGCCATCACTCTGCGAGCCGGAACTGTCGTCCGAACCCGAGGCACCATCCGAGCCGGAATCATCGCTGGCCGAGCCTTTATCGTCAGATGCGTCAGATGTCGCCGCCCCTGCGGAGCCGCCTTCGCCGTTGCCCCCGGACTTCTCCGCTCCACGTCCGGACGCATCATGAGCGTTACCGTGGTCCGATCCGTGGCCCCGGCCATGATGGGACTGATCCTTATCCCCGGATTTGTCCTTGCCGGCGGGATCTCCACCTTGGCCTGCACTCTCATGACCCTTGGCGTCATTTTCGGGCTTATCGTCCGCAGCACCGCTGCCTGCGTCGCTGTCCCCGGCACTATCGGGCCGCGAGCTTTCGGATGGGGCGCCGCCGCCGCTTCCGTCCGTATCGGTATGAATTTCAGTGTCGCTCGACTGGCCCTTGCCATCACCATCATCGGCGCTCTGATCTCTGCCGGCACCAGTCTCGGTCGGGGCACCCGATTGATCGGGACCCGCTTCGGCATCCGCGCCCTCATCGGTCAGCTCGCGGGAAGGCGGCGCTGCCGTTTGCTGGATCGCCATAGCGCCGGCCGCATCCAATTCAGACCGGTCATCCCGATCCGCAGCGCCGGGTTGTGCCGTGCCATCTGGTCCGGTCGTCGGATCACCGGACGCGGCTACATCTTCGGCAGCCTCGCCCTGTGCCTCTCCGTCACGATGCGTCGCGCCATTCATGCTCACGGCGCTCCGGCCTTGACCCGTGCTTGCCTCGCGGGCCGAGGTTTCCGCCTCGGCTGCGCCCTCGTCCACCTCTTCCACCTGACTGACCCGGTCCGAGATGACTTCGCCGATCGCCTTGTCGTAAATCGTATAGAGACGGATCTTGTCACGCAGGGCGGTGACATGGATCTGACCGTCCTTTTCGACAAAGACGATCTCCTCATAGCCCTGCGCAATCAGCTGCGCACGCACATTTTCTTCGGAAAACTCCGCATAGGCCGCCGACGCAACGGTCAGCAGCCCGACAAAAACCATTCCCTTCAGCGCAAGGCGCATCGTGTATCCCGCCAGATTCCACAGGATTATGCCGGAGCTGCCGCGCGGCGTCTATCCATACCGAGGTATGGTCGCGCCCCAATGCGCCATCATCCGCCTGTATCTTTCCAAGACCAGCTCCAGCGGTTACATAAACGGCAACATTTCCGGGAAAAATCATGGCACGCCATCTCATCACCTCCGCCCTGCCCTATATCAACGGCATCAAGCACCTGGGCAATCTGGTCGGCTCGCAGCTGCCGGCCGATCTTTACGCCCGTTATCTGCGCGGACGCGGCCATGAGGTGATGTTCATCTGTGCCACCGACGAACATGGCACCCCGGCCGAGCTTGCCGCCGCCAGGACCGGCGAGCCGGTGGCCGAATACTGCGCCCGCATGCATGCCGAGCAGTCGAAACTTGCGGCGGGATTCGGGCTGAGCTTCGATCACTATGGCAGATCATCCAGCGCCCAGAACCGCCGCCTGACCCAGCATTTCGCCGGCCAGCTGGACGAGGCCGGGCTGATCCGCGAGGTCAGCGAGCGTCAGGTCTATTCCATCGACGATGGCCGCTTCCTGCCCGACCGCTATATCGAGGGCACCTGCCCGAATTGCGGCTATGAAAAGGCGCGCGGCGATCAATGCGAGAACTGCACCAAGCAGCTCGACCCGACCGATCTGATCAATCCGCGCAGCGCCATTTCCGGCAGCACCAATCTGGAAGTGCGCGAGACCAAGCACCTGTTCCTGCGCCAGTCCGCGATGCGCGATCAGATCGCGGCCTGGATCGACAGCAAGACCGACTGGCCGGTGCTGACGACATCCATCGCCAAGAAATGGCTGTTCGACGGCGACGGGCTTCAGGATCGCGGCATCACCCGCGATCTCGACTGGGGGGTGCCGGTCCAGAAGGGCGATCAGCCCTGGCCGGGGATGGAAGGCAAGGTCTTCTATGTCTGGTTCGACGCGCCCATCGAATATATCGGCGCAACCGCAGAATGGGCCGATGCGAATGGCGGCGAATGGGAACGCTGGTGGCGTACCGACAAGGGCGCGGATGACGTGACCTATACCCAGTTCATGGGCAAGGATAACGTCCCCTTCCACACGCTGGGTTTCCCGGCAACGATCATGGGATCGGGTGAGCCCTGGAAGCTGGTCGATTACATCAAATCCTTCAACTACCTGACCTATGATGGCGGGCAGTTCAGCACGTCTCAGGGGCGCGGCGTCTTCATGGATGACGCCCTGTCGCTGCTGCCGGCCGATTACTGGCGCTGGTGGCTGCTGTCGCATGCGCCCGAATCGGGGGATAGCGAGTTCACCTGGGAAAACTTCCAGCAGTCGGTGAACAAGGATCTTGCCGATGTACTAGGCAATTTCGTCAGCCGGATCACCAAATTCTGCCGCTCAAAATTCGGCGAAACCGTGCCCGAAGGCGGCGCTTGGGACGAGACCGAACACGAGCTGGCCGCGGTGATCTCCGTCCGCATCCGCGCCTATGAAAGCTTCATGGACGGGATGGAGATCCGCAAGGCCTCGGGCGAATTGCGGGCGATCTGGGTGCTCGGCAACGAATATCTGCAATCAGCCGCGCCTTGGGCCACGTTCAAGGAAGACCCGGAAAAGGCCGCCATGCAGGTCCGGCTCGGCCTGAACCTGATCGCGCTTTACGCCAGCCTTTCGGCCCCCTTCATCCCTTTTACCGCAGCGGTCCTGCGCGAAGCGATGAACAGCGGCACCGACTGGCCCGACAATGTGGAAGCCACGCTGAGCGCACTCGCGCCGGGGCACGCCTTCACCGTGCCGGAAAACCTGTTTGCCAAGATCACCGACGAGCAGCGCGAGGAATGGACCGAGCGCTTCAAGGGCACGCGCGGCTAAGCCGGGATGGAGCTGTCGCCCGCGCTTCTGATCTTCTGGGCAATAGCCGCGCTGGCGGCTTGGGTGCAGACGCTGACCGGCTTTGCGCTCGGGCTGATCCTGATGGGGGCGACGGGCGCGCTTGGGCTGATGCCGGTGCCGCAGGCGGCGGCGATCACTTCGCTTCTGGTGCTGGTCAATGCGGTGCTGGTGCTGTCGCGCAGCTGGCGCGACATCGACCGCCCGGCGCTGCGGCTGATCCTTTTGGGTGCGGTGCCGGCGCTGATTGCCGGGTTCTTCCTGCTGGGCTGGCTTGCAGGCATGGCGCTTGGCCTTTTGCAACTGCTGCTCGGGCTGGTCATAGCCGGATCTGCTGCCCAGCTGGCGGCGCGCCCGAAGCTGCGCGAGACCCGTTCCCCGCCCGTCTCCTTCTTCCTGTCCGGCCTGATCGGCGGGCTGATGGGCGGGCTTTTCGCCACCACCGGGCCCCCGGTCATCTGGCATCTTTATCGCCAGCCCATGCCGCTGGCGGCGGTCCGGGTCACGCTGGTTGCGCTGTTCTTTCTGACCCAGCTTCTGCGCACCGCGCTGGTGATCGGATCGGGCGGGATCACCGCGTCCTTGCTGATCAGTGCCGCGGGCGCCGCACCGGCGGTCATCCTTGGCACCTGGGCGGCACGGCGCTTTGCGCCACCGGTTCAGCCGCGCACCATCCGCAAGGCGGCACTGGCGCTTTTGTTCCTGTCCGGGGTCTCGCTGATCGTCTCCTCGCTCGGCAAGCTCGGCTGAGGCACGGAGCCTCGCGGAAAAAAGTGGCAAAATGCGCGGCTTGCGCCTATCTTCCAGCCGCGAACACAGGAAAGGCCAGCCATGACCCATTGCATTCTGATCGGAGCCCCGGTGGACGAGGGGCAGAGCGTTGCCGGCTGCATGATGGGCCCGGCCGCGTACCGCGTCGCCGGGCTCGGCAGCGTCCTGGCCTCGCTCGGCCACACGGTCGAGGATCGCGGCGATGTCACTCCTGCCCCGCCTGGCGGCCAGACCCATGCCAATGCCGCCATCCACCACCTGCCCGAAACCATCGCCTGGACCGAGGCGCTGTCGACGGCGGCGCAGACCGCGATGCCCGATGGGATGCCGGTCTTCATGGGCGGGGATCATTCGCTGGCGCTTGGCACCGTGGCCGGGGTTGCCGCCCATGCCAAAGCCGCCGGTCGTCCGCTTTTCGTGATTTGGCTGGATGCCCATAGCGATTTCCACACGCCCGAGACCACGACTTCGGGCAACCTGCACGGAACGCCCATGGCCTATGCCGCCGGCCGTCCCGGTTTCGCCCCCTTCCCGCCCTTTCCGGCGCCGGTTCCGGGCGAAAACATCTGCATGTTCGGGATCCGCAGCGTCGATCCGGCCGAGCACGCCATGCTTCAGGAAACCGAGATCACCGTGAACGACATGCGGGTTCTGGACGAGCGCGGCATCGTCGCCCCTTTGCGCGAATTCCTCGAACGGGTCCGGGCCGAGAACGGGCTTTTGCATGTCTCGCTCGATGTCGATTTCCTCGACCCTTCGATTGCCCCGGCGGTCGGCACCACGGTTCCGGGCGGCACCACCTTCCGCGAGGCGCATCTGGTCTGCGAAATCCTGCACGAATCCGGGCTGATGACCTCGCTCGATCTGGTCGAGCTGAATCCCTTCCTCGATGATCGTGGCCGGACGGCCAAGCTGATGGTCGATCTGGTCGGCTCGATGATGGGGCAGAAGGTCTTTGATCGGCGGACCCGCAGCTATTGAGGCTCAGCGCCAGACCGTCCTGAGCGCGCGGATCCCGAAGGCCGGCCCGAGCGCCATCAGCGCCAGGGTCCAGTGCCAGCCGATGGCTTCGGCCAGCAGCGGGGTCAGCTGTACGGTCAGGATGGTCAGCAAAAAGCCAAGCGCGGTTTGCAGGGCCATCAGACTGCCGGCGATTTCGGGCGGGGCGTGATCGGCGATCAGCGCTGAAAACTGTGCGCTGTCCGGGATGATCGCCGCGCCCCAGAGCAGCAGCAGCGCAAAGACCAGCCAGACCGGCCCGCCGTAAGCGGCAGCCATCGCCAGCCCGGCCGCGCCCGACAGCCACATCGCGCCCTCGGCGATCCGGGCCTTGCCCAGCCGGTCCGCCAGCCAGCCGGCGGGCACGCAGAAGACCGCCCCGATCGCCACCGCCAGAAAGGCGGTCAGCGCCGCCAGACTGGCGGCTTCGGGCGCGGCGATCCGGGTGGCATAGCTGGTCGCGGCAATCACGCCGATCCAGCTCCAAAATGCGTAAAGTTCCCACATATGGCCAAGATAGCCGCCGACGGCGGCCCGGATCGGACGGTCGGCCCAGACCAACCGAATCGCCCTTGGATCGAAACTGGCGACACGGGCATGATATGGCCCCAGCCGCAGGCGCAGCGCCAGCACCGCCGCCAGGATCGAGGCGATCCCGGTCGCCGCGATCACCACCCGCCAGCCAGTCCCGCCAGCCCAAGCCGCCAGATGCGGCAGCGCCGAGCCGAATGTCAGCGCACCCACCAGCACCCCCACCAGAAAGCCGCGATCCTTCTGGCCCCAGCCGACCATGATCTTCATGCCGACCGGATAGATCCCGGCAAAGCCGATCCCGACCCCAAAGCGCAGCGCGACCGAGCCCGGCGTTCCGGGCGGCACCACCAGCAGTGCCAGCGACATCAGCCCGTTGAGCAGCGCGCTCAGCGCCATGATCCGGCGCGGATCGAAACGGTCGGCAATGCCGGTCATCGCCACCGCCAATGCGCCAATCACGAACCCGGCCTGCACCGCCGAAGACAAAAGCGCCTGCAGCACCGGCCCGACCCCGCGTTCGCGGGCAATATCCATGATCGCCGCGCCGGTCGCAAACCAGGGCGACATGCCACAGATCACCACCAGACACAGCAGCAGGACCGCGCGGCGCTTTGATGCCGGATCGGGCGCACTCATCGCCGGGTCCGCACTGGCGCAGGCGTATTGCCGGGTTTTTCGTTCCATTTCATGTCCCTGACCTCAACCCGGCCATCCTGCCGCTTTTTCATCATAGCACCATTTTCCGCAGGAACGCGTCTGTCAAATAGATCGGACTGTTGCAATCAGCCATTGCCCGGCCCATCTGTTCAAAGACCCGAAGCGGAGTGTGCAATGTCCGAGAAAGCCATGCGGCGCCTGTCCTTTTATCTGCTGATCGCCCTGACGCTTTACGCGTCATTCGGCGGCGCGGCCTGAGTTCGATATGGCAGAGCGTTATCGCGGCACCTATTCGCCGGGCGCGAGCAGCGCCTCGCAGCAGGAGCCCCGGACCCCGACCCGCCATCCGCTGGAATCGCGCACGAAATGGATCACCATTGCCGCGATCCCGTTTCTGCTCAGCGCCTTCTGGCAAAGCCCGGCCGGTCTGATTGCCAATCTTGCCGCTTTCGGGATTGTCGCCTTCGGTTCCTATCTGACCCGCGAGGGGCTTCAGGCCGAGGCCGCCTATAGCGCCCGCCGCGTCGCCCGCCGGCCCGCCTGGCCGCGCAAGCTGCTTGGCGGGATGCTGACCGGGCTCGGTCTGGCAATCGGCGCGGCCGAGCCCGGTGCCCTTGCCGGCGCGGCCATCATCGGCGTAGCCGGTTTCATCCTGCATTATCTGGCCTTCGGCCCCGATCCGATGCGCGACAAGGGCATGGAAGGGATCGACGATTTTCAGCAGGACCGCGTCGCCCGGGTCATTGCCGAGGGCGAGGCCTATCTGGAGGGCATGCAGGACACGATCCGCCGCACCGGCGATCGCAAGCTGGAAGCCCGGGTCACGATCTTCGCGGAAACCGCGCGCGAGCTGTTCCGCCGGGTCGAGGAAGATCCCTCGGACCTGACCGCCGCGCGGCGCTATCTCGGCGTCTATCTGATGGGCGCGCGTGATGCGACGGTAAAATTCGCCGATCTTTACAGCCAGACCCGGGACGCCTCGGCGCGGGCGGATTATGAGGCGCTGCTCTCCGATCTCGAAGCCAATTTCGCAGCACGCACCCGCTCGCTGATTGAAGGCGGGCGCACCGATCTCGACATCGAATTGCAGGTCCTGCGCGAGCGTCTGGCCCGCGAAGGCATCCGCCCCGCCGATCCCGAGGCCCCGCCTGCGCTTGAAGACCGCGCCGGCATCGACTTCACCAGCCTCCTGCGCGAGGTGAACAAGGCCGGGCGAAAGACCGACTGATGCCGCGCTACGCTTTTCGGGTCGAATATGACGGCGCGCCGTTTTCCGGCTGGCAGGCTCAGGCCGACCGGCCAAGCGTTCAGGGGGCGATCGAAGCGGCTCTGGCCCGACTTGATCCGGGCTTTGCGGCGGGCGCGCGGATCGGGGCTGCCGGGCGCACCGATACCGGCGTTCACGCGACAGGGCAGGTTTTCCATGCCGATCTGGCCCGAAACTGGGACTGCTTCCGCCTGAGCGAGGCGCTGAACTGGCATCTCAAGCCAGCCCCGGTCGCCGTCACCGCCTGCGCCGAAGTGCCCGAGGATTTCCACGCCCGCTTCTCTGCGCTTGAGCGGCGCTATACCTTCCGGCTGGCCGCGCGCCGCGCGCCGGTGGTCGCGGATCGCGGACAGGTCTGGCAGGTACTGGGGCGGCTGGATGCGCAGGCCATGCGCGAAGGTGCCCGCCACCTGATCGGGCGCCACGATTTCACCACATTCCGTAGCACCATGTGCCAGTCGCCCTCGCCGGTCAAAACCCTGGACGAGATCCGCATCGAGGAGCTGCCCTATCCCGCCGGGCAGGAGATCCGCTTCCATCTGCGCGCCCGCAGCTTCCTGCACAATCAGGTGCGCAGCATTGTCGGCACGCTGGAACGGGTCGGCGCCGGCAGCTGGGATCCGGCCCGCGTCAAATCAGCGCTATCCGCCCGGGACCGCGCCGCCTGCGGGCCGGTCTGTCCGCCGCAAGGCCTGTCCCTGACCGGCGTCGGTTACGACCCAGAACCATTTGCGGCAAGACGACCCGATATCGAAGGCTGATCGCCCGGCCCTGAGCTGATTGTGGGATCTACTTGTGAATCGCGCCAAAGTTGTTAGACAGCTCAGACATAATAGTTCAAATGCTATCCCTCCCTCGCGGAGCGTTTTCTGCCCGGGATGTGGACATGTCGTCAAAGAGTACAGGAATTCGTGCCGGTTTCATCCAAAAAACCCGAACCCAGGGAAGCGAAAGAATATCGCCCGCCGGCTGCCGGCCTTTCCTGGATCAACCCTGGCGTCGAGCAAAAACTGACCCTCGCCACCATGCGCAAGCCCTGGCTGCATTGGCTGTTGACCATGCTGTTCATGCCGCTCGCCTGGCGCATGGGGCTGAAGATCAACTATTCGGTCGATGATTTCTACGCCGAGACCCCGAATAACCGCTTCAATCGCAATTACTATGGCACTGTTGGCGGCGCAGCGCTGCTCGCCAATCTGGAAATGGCGGCGGGGGCCTATCTTTCCTTGCGCACCGAGGCCCGCCATCGGCTGGTCTGCCGCAATGCCAGCTATCGCTTCATGCTGCCCTCGACCACCGGGCTGCATTTCAAGGTCGAGCCGGTCGGCGAGGATCTGGAAGCCGCCATCCGCTCGAACCAGCCGTTCAATGCCGATCTCAAAGTCTCGGTCTACGCACGCGGCAAACGCCGGGGCGAGCCGGGGCGGCGAATTGGCCGCGGGGAGCTGCGCTTTCATCTCTGGCCGGTGACCACGCAATCCTCTGCGGAACCGGCAGCATGACCCGCAATCTGGCGGCGGCATTCTTCCTGGCCTCGTCCTGGTTCTGGTGCATCGGCGGCTTCTTCCCGATGCTGATCGTCCGGGATTTCGGCCCCGAGGTCTTTTTCTTCTTCTTCGCCTTCAACACCATTGGCGCCGCCGCCTTCGGCTTTGCCTGGTCCAATGAGCGCAGGCTGAATTTCCTGAGCCGGCACGCATATCCTGCCCAGCTGTTTTCGCTGGTGGTTGCCGGTTATCACCTGGTCTTCGTCAGCTGGCTGACCATGCTTCTGGGCAATGCCTTCGTTCTGGCCGCCTATCTGCTGGCGAGTGCTGCCTTCTGGGGGCTGCGGCGCAAGCTGTTCGCGCTGTCGGTCGGGCTCTTCGTGCTGACCGCGCTGCTCTTTGCGTTTTCTTTGGGCCAACCTATCGCGGAACATGCCGTCAATCCAGCTCCAGCGAGCTATCTGCACGGCATCCTGCCGCTGGCCCTGGGCTTTCTGATCGCCCCCTATTTCGACCTGACCTTCCACCGCGCCTATGCCGATAGCTCATCCCCGAGGATCAGCTTTGCAATCGGATTCATCGGGCTTTTCGGGGCCCTGCTGATCGGTGTCTGGTTCTCGATCGGTCGGCTGGAATCGCTGCTTTCGCCCGAGGCGCCGCATCCTGCCGGGCTGGGGCTGCTGGTCGGGCTGCTGGTGCTGCAATTTGCCTTCACCACCGCCGCTCATCTGAGCGAGCTGGCGGCAACGACGCCCCTGCCCCCCCGCCTGAACCTGATCGTGGCGCTGGTGATCGGCGGGTTGGTCGCGGTGCATTTCGCAGTTGCTCTGCTGGCGCCAGAGCTGCGGGTTCCCCTGGGGTTGCTGACCTATCGCAGCTTTGTCTTCGTCATTGGCGGGCTTTTCCCGCTACTGATCCTCTACCGCTGGGACCGCCGATTCGTACTGGCAGGTGCCGCGATCATGGTGCCCTGCTACAGCCTTGGCTTTCTGATCGGCGGCAGCTTCGTACCCTTCCTGTCGCTGGCCATGGCCGGGCTGGCGCTGCTTTGGGTGATCCAGCGCCGGCAGGCCGCTTCTCGATGACGACGCAGCATCCGTGCATCTGATTGGCGTTGTTGCATACGTCCTTTCCGGGCAGGATTCACACGGCGAATCCATGGGTTTAATGGTCTGTCATGACCTGACCTGACCCTGCCCGCTATCGCACGACGAACTGGAAGTCTTACAATAACGCTCTGCGGCGGCGAGGATCTCTACTGATCTGGCTGGACAAGGACATGGCGTGGCTTGCGGCGAAGGTCGGTCGTAATGGTCGGCCGCTGGTGTTCAGCGATGCCGCGATCCAGTTCTACCTGATGGTGAAGGTTCTGTTCGGGCTGCCGCTTCGGCAAACGACCGGGATGGTGGCGAGTATCCTGTCGATGGCGGGGCTGGACTGGCCCGTCCCGGACTTCTCGACCCTGAGCCGCAGGCAAAGACCATGGAAGTGCAGATCACGCAGCGCCGCGCGCCGGGGCCTCTGAACCTGCTGGTGGACAGCTCAGGGATCAAGTTTCTCGGCGACGGGGAGTGGCTGGCGCGCAAGCATGGCACACATCGCCGACGCCAATACCGCAAGGTGCATCTGGCGATGGACGCAGCCACCGGGGACGTCTGCGCGGTGGAGTTCACCTCCAGCGACAAGGGCGACAGCCCCATTCTGCCGCACCTGCTGAGCCAGATGCCGCCCGATGAGCAGATAGGTACCGTGACCGGAGACGGTGCCTTCGACACCCGTCGCTGCCATATAGCTGAACACCTCATTTTTGATTCAAAAGCACTCACTGAAGATTTCCTCGGGCAACAGGCCTGTTCTTCGCCTGATGGCCTTTGCCTGCGCCCATTTTGGCTCGATGGGGTTCAGATCGGGCGAGTATGGCGGGAGGTATTCAAGGCCGTGTCCGGCATTCTCGATCATCTCCCTTGTGTCGGCGCGTTTGTGAAAGCTTGCGTTCTTCGGGGAAAACGATCCGGTGAATCGTTTTCCCGACGAATGCATCGACATTCGACGTGGTGAGCCCCACCGTCAGCAGCACCCCGGACAGCAGCGCACCCAGCACATTGATGCGCCCCCTTGCGTGCCAGTCCCGCACGCCATAACAGCGCCTCCCGCGCGGCGCATAACCGTGGGTGCGCGGCATATCGGTGGCAAAACCGCTCTCATCAAGGTAAACGATGGGTCGGCCCGCCGCCTTATGATCTGCGATCCGGGCTCGAAACTCCTGCCGCAAGGCCGCATCCGCCTTCGGGTGGCTCAACTGTTTTTGTGT
>JBKEBH010000369.1:0-3447 GCA_047973065.1 Paracoccus sp. (in: a-proteobacteria)
ATCAGAACCTCAACCTGTCGTAACTTCGAGACAATCTCTTCCGGCTTCGGTCGTTTGTTCGCCATTTCTGATCCTCCCTTTCCTAACCATAACGGCGGACCACTCCAGTGGGGGTGGATCACGGGGTTCTGGAAAGCTCGCGCGAAAAATCGAAGGATCATTTCGGCTACAGAAATATCCGCGTGAACTGGTAACGGCTCGGGCAGGACGCGTCCATCTACAGCTTCGCAAGGCGAATTGCGGTCGCGCTTCCTCTTGCCGGAAAAACCGCGCCGAAACGGAACACGCCCGGCTCGTCATGAGCCGGGCGTTACTATCTCAACGGGGATCGGACCCTTGCACCGGCGTAAAAGCAGTCCGTTCACCCTGCGGTCTTGGCCGCTTCCTTCTGGGCATCGGCATGGATGATCAGCGGTTTGACCGAGGCGTTTTCCACGGCCTCCTCATTCACCACGACCTCCTCGACGCTTTCCATGCCCGGCAGATCGAACATGGTGTCGAGCAGGATATCTTCCATGATCGAGCGCAGCCCGCGCGCGCCGGTCTTGCGCTTGATCGCCCGCTTGGCGATGGCGGTCAGCGCATCCTCGGTGAAGGACAGTTTGACGTCATCCAATTCGAACAGACGCTGATACTGCTTCACCAGCGCGTTCTTCGGTTTGGTCAGGATGATAATCAGCGCTTCCTCATCGAGATCGGTGAGAGTGGCAATCACCGGCAGACGGCCGACGAATTCCGGGATCAGGCCGAATTTCAGCAGATCCTCGGGTTCGAGATCCTTGAAGACCTCGCCCACGCCGCGATCGTCGTTTTCCTTGACCTCGGCGCCAAAGCCCATCGCCGTGCCCTTGCTGCGCTGCGCGATGATCCGGTCGAGCCCGGCAAAGGCACCGCCGCACACGAAGAGGATATTCGTCGTATCGACCTGCAGGAATTCCTGCTGCGGATGTTTGCGCCCGCCCTGCGGCGGCACCGAAGCCACGGTGCCTTCCATGATCTTCAGCAGCGCCTGCTGCACGCCCTCGCCCGAGACGTCGCGCGTGATCGAGGGATTGTCGGATTTGCGGGTGATCTTATCGACCTCGTCGATATAGACGATGCCGCGCTGCGCGCGCTCGACATTGTATTCCGAGGCCTGCAGCAGCTTGAGGATGATGTTTTCCACATCCTCGCCCACGTAACCTGCTTCGGTCAGCGTGGTCGCGTCGGCCATGGTGAAGGGTACATCCAGAATCCGGGCCAGCGTCTGCGCCAGCAGCGTCTTGCCGCAGCCGGTCGGGCCGATCAGCAGGATATTCGATTTGGCCAGCTCGATATCCGATTTCGAACCGTGGTTCAGCCGCTTGTAATGATTGTGCACCGCAACCGACAGGACGCGCTTGGCCTGTTCCTGACCGATGACATAATCATCCAGCACCGCGCAGATTTCCTGCGGGGTCGGCACGCCTTCGCCTGATTTCAGCCCCGAGCTCTTGGTTTCCTCGCGGATGATATCCATGCACAGCTCAACGCATTCATCGCAGATGAAGACGGTCGGGCCGGCGATCAGCTTGCGAACCTCATGCTGGCTCTTGCCGCAGAAGCTGCAATAGAGCGTGTTCTTGCTGTCGGTTTCGTTCGCCATGCTTCGTCCTTACAATCCTGTGCGGGCGGATCCGAAGCGCCTTCCGCTTCGACCCGCCCATGTTAGGGGCCTCGGCCCCATGTCTCAATCCCCAAACTGCCATTTGGGGTGCGGGCCGGCGACAGCAGCCGGCCCTTGTTCATTTCGCCTCCTGCTCGGCCTTGCCGCGCGGGCTCAGAACCTCGTCGATCAGGCCCCAGTCCTTGGCTTCCTCGGGCGACATGAAGCGGTCGCGTTCCAGCGCTTCTTCGACACCCTTCAGCGACTGGCCGGTATGGTGGACATAGATCTCGTTCAGGCGGCGCTTGAGTTTCTCGGTCTCGCGCGCATGGATCATGATATCGGTGGCCTGGCCCTGGAACCCGCCCGAGGGCTGATGGACCATGATCCGGCTGTTGGGCAGCGAATAGCGCTGACCTTTTTCACCGGCGCAGAGCAGCAGCGAGCCCATCGAGGCCGCCTGGTCGATGACCAGGGTCGAAACCCGCGGCTTGATATATTGCATCGTGTCATAGATCGACAGGCCCGAGGTCACCACACCGCCGGGGCTGTTGATATACATGGAGATTTCCTTGGACGGGTTTTCCGCCTCAAGAAACAGCAGCTGCGCGCAGATCAGCGTGGCCATGTCGTCATGGACTGGGCCGGAAACGAAGATGATCCGCTCTTTCAGGAGCCGCGAGAAGATGTCATAGGCCCGTTCCCCGCGCGAGGTCTGTTCGACCACCATGGGGACAAGCGTGTTCATGTAGAATTCTGCCGGATTGTTCATCAATCTTCCTGCCCGATTGTCTTTGCCCCACATTTAGCCGATCCGATTCGAGATTTGCCGGGGCCGTGTCTACCTGTCAAAGGTTGACAGAGTCTTAGTAACGCCCGATCTCATCCGCAAGGGATGGAACGAACTTGAGCCGCATCCACTGGGAAGATACGAGGAAAACAGGCATGAAACTGATCGTGGGATTGGGTAATCCCGGGCAGAAATACGCCGGCAACCGCCACAATATCGGCTTCATGGCCGTCGACCGGATCGCCGCCGATCACGGATTCTCGCCCTGGCGTTCCCGCTTTCAGGGCGAGACGGCCGAGGGTCGGCTGGGCAGCGAACGGGCCGTGCTGCTCAAGCCCGGCACCTTCATGAACCTGTCGGGCCAGTCGGTCGGCGAGGCGATGCGCTATCTGAAACTGGAGCCCTCGGATGTGATCATCTTTCACGACGAGCTGGATCTGGCACCGGGCAAGTGCCGGGTGAAGACCGGGGGCGGACATGCCGGCCATAACGGTCTGCGCTCCATGCATCAGCATATCGGCGAGGCCTATGGCCGGGTCCGGCTCGGCATCGGCCATCCCGGCCACAAGGACCGGGTCGCCGGCTATGTCCTGTCGGATTTCGCCAAGGCGGATGGCGAATGGCTGGACGATCTGCTGCGCGGGATTTCGGACGGGGCCGAGGCGCTGGCGGCGGGCAATGGGCCGGGCTTTCAGAACGCCGTCGCCCGCCGCGTCGCCCCGGCGCGCAATCAGGGACCGGCCGCGGACGACGCGCAGACGGTGCCGAGAAACGGTTCAACCGCA
The DNA here is from genome assembly GCA_047973065.1 of Paracoccus sp. (in: a-proteobacteria). Lineage (GTDB taxonomy): Bacteria > Pseudomonadota > Alphaproteobacteria > Rhodobacterales > Rhodobacteraceae > Paracoccus. The sequence goes on from JBKEBH010000369.1 coordinate 3,200, forward strand.
AAGGCCATGCCGGCCAAGACACCCAAGCCGGAAGCCGCAACGGATCAGGAACTGCCAAGTCTGGTCAGCAAGCTGCAGTCGCTGGCAGCGAAATTTCGGTAACAACACTGTCATGTGACCATAACAGGGCGTTGTTGCATAAGTCCTTTCCGGGCAGGATTCACACGGCGAATCCATGGGTTTAATGGTCTGTCATGACCCGACCTGACCCTGCCCGCTATCGCACGACGAACTGGAAGTCTTACAAT
>JBKEBH010000391.1:0-9502 GCA_047973065.1 Paracoccus sp. (in: a-proteobacteria)
GATTCCGCCCGATCAGGAGATCGGCAGCATCACCCCAGACGGCGTCTTCGACACTCGCAAATGCCACGAGGCCATCGCCGCCCGAGGCGCAGCCGCGATCATACCGCCCCGCAAGAACGCACGGCCCTCGAAGCCCGACAGTCCCGGTGCCGTAGCGCGCAACGAGGCCCTGCGCGCATCAGAACGCTTCGGTCGGACGACCTGGCGAAGATGGAGCGGCTATCACCGCCGAAGCCGCGTCGAGACAAAGATGCACTGTGTCAAACTGCTGGGCCAGAGACTGGCCGCGAGGGACTTTGGCCGTCAGCTCGCAGAGTTCCAGATCCGGGTTGGCGTGCTGAACGGCTTCACCGCGCTTGGCATACCCGTCACCGAAGCCGTGGGATGAAGACGTCCGGGGAAAGGGGGCGTCCGATTTGCACCCGATTGGCGCAACAGAGCTTGTGCCGTTGGGCCGATGCGGGTGTGCTCGACCGCCTCTTCGAGGCGCTGCAAGAGATCCCAGTCACCAACCGGCAATATCACGATTTCGTCCGCGAGACCGGATATGTGACGATTGCCGAACGCCCGCTCGATCCCGGTCAATTCCCCGATCTGTCCGAGATCGAACGCTCCGCCGGTTCGATAGTCTTCGTGCCAACCCCGGTGCCGGTCGATCTGAAACATCTCAGCCAGTGGTGGCAATGGCAAGCTGGCGCCATCCGGAAGGCCCGGGCAGCAGCACTACCGGGCACGAGGATCATCCCGTGGTACATATCGCCCATGCGGATGCCGAAGCCTATGCGTACTGGTGCTGGCGGGCGCTGCCGAGCGAGGCGGAATGGGAATATGCGGCGCGCGGCGGGCTGGATAACAAGGCCTATTGCTGGGGCGATGAGGCGCGCCCCGGAGGCCGGCGGATGGCGAAACTCTATGAAGGGGCCTTTCCTTGGCTGAATGCGGCCTCGGACGGGCACAAGCGCACGGCGCCGGTCGGATCTATCCGGCGAATGGTTACGGCCTTTACGACATGGCAGGCAATGTCTGGGAATGGACGCAGGATTGGTATGCCGACCGTCATGAAACCAGCAGCTTGTGCTGCATGCTGGTCAATCCGCGCGGCGGCGGGATGGAGGGCTCCTATGATCCGGCGCAGCCGCAATTCGCGACCCCATGCCGGGTGCTGAAAGGCGGATCCCATCTGTGCGCGGATGAATATTGCCACCGCTACCGTCCGGCCGTCCGCCGTCCGCAGATGGTCGACACCGGGATGAGCCATATCGGCTTTCGCTGCGTGCTGAGGGGCTGAGCGGGCAGCTAAGCCGCGGCCTTCCCACGCAGGGCGCGGCGCAGCGTTTCGATCACCTTGCCGATCCGTTCCTGCTGGCGCTGTTCGGTATGGACCACCGACCAGATCTGCCGGGTCAGCAGCGGCTTGCCCGGCGGCACCGGGACCAGGCCTGCCCGCCCCCCGACCGCGAAATCGGGGAGGGCGGCAACCCCCGCTCCGGCCTCGGCGGCGGCGGCCTGCAACTGGATTTCATCGCTGTAAAAGGCGATGTTTCCCTTGGCGATCCGGTTCAGCAGCGCCTGCTGGGGAAGCGCGTCCGCCGCATCGCCCTGACCGATATAGCGCCAGTGCGAGGCCGGGGTCTTTTGCAGGTAATCGGCGCTGGCATAAAGCCGGAACGCCATATCGCCCAGCTTCGAGATCGCCAGATCGCCGGTTTCGGGCCGGCTCAGGCGGATGGCGATATCGGCCTCACCCCGGCTTAGCGAGGCGTGGCGCATCTCGCCGACAAGCTGGATTTCCAGCTCTGGATAGCGCCGGCCAAGGGCGACCAGCGGTGCAACCAGCCGCGCCGCCGCCAGAGCCGGCGGGGCGGAGATCCTGACCCGCCCGCGCATGCCCGGTTTCAGCCCGGCGGCCAGTCGCCTGGCGTGAATGGCGGCCTCGGCCATCGGGCGGGCGGCGGCGGCCAGATCGTGCCCGGCGGCGGTCAGCTCCAGCCGGCGGCCGCGGCGGGTGAACAGGCTCAGCCCGGTTTCCGCCTCCAGTGCACGGATGCGCCGCGACACGGTCGTGCGCTCGACCCGTAGGGTCTTGGCCGCGCCGGCAAGGCTGCCGCTGTCGATCATGGCCAGAAAATGGCGAAGATTTTCCCAATCCATCCGGGTCTTTCCATCCTGCCAACAAGAGCGATTTTCGCAACAATAACATGCAGGATTAATGCATTCCAAATCCGGCCAGCCGGCGCAACCCTGCCCGGGTACATCAAGGAGGCATGCCATGACATTGGCCGTTGAGCTGTCCGCGCCGGGCGGCGTGGAAAATCTGTCCGTCATTTCCCGCAAGCTCGAAGATCCCGGCAAGGGCGAGATCCGCATCCGCCAAGAGGGCGCCGGGGTGAACTTCATCGATATCTATCAGCGGACCGGGCTTTATCCGCTGCCGCTGCCAGCCATTCTCGGTGTCGAAGGGGCCGGGGTGATTGAGGCGGTGGGCGAGGGGGTTGCCGGTCTCTCGGTCGGGGACCGGGTCGGCTATGCGGGAGTGGTCGGCGGCTATGCCGAAGCCCGGCTGTTGCCGGCCTGGCGGGCGATTGCCCTGCCGGGCGGGCTTTTCTTTGAACATGCCGCCGCCAGCCTGCTGCGCGCCTTCACAGCGCATATGCTGCTGCGCCGGGTCTATCCGGTCGGCCCGGGATCGACGCTGCTGGTCCATGCCGGCGCCGGCGGACTGGCCAGCCTGCTCATCCCTTGGGCCCGGCGCCTCGGCGCGCGGGTTCTGGCAACCGCCAGTTCCGAGACCAAGGCAGCGCGCGCCATCGCCCATGGCGCCGAGCGGGTGATCGTCGGGCGCGGGGCCGATATTGCCGGGGCGGCGAGGGACTGGACGGGCGGCCGGGGCGTCGATTTCACCATCGACGGCATTGGCGGGCCGACCTATCAGGCCTCGCTCGATGCCACTGCCAAATTCGGCATGTTCGCCAGCATCGGTCAGGCGGCCGGTGCCATCGCCGATGTCTCGGCCAGTGATTTCGGCCCCGGCCGCAGCCTGGCCTTCTCCCGCCCCAGCGTGATGGCCTATCTGTCCGATCCCGCCACCTATCGCGCCGCCGTGCCCGAAGTCCTTCAGGCCGTGCAGGCCGCCGCCATGACCGATGCGCCGCGCTTTCCCTTGATCGCGGCGGCCGAGGCGCGGCGGCCATTTCGTCCAATGCGGGTGCTGAGGTTCAGGATCAGACGGGGATTGCCTGTTATCCGGGCAATTGATCGCGCAAATGATGCCCGAACCGGCAGTGCCTGGTATCTGCGCAACCGCCGCGAGGGACAAACTTGCCTTTCACAGGAGGTGCCGGTCTTTTGAAGTTGCAAGCCCTCGGGGCCTGAAATGTGCGGCGGCGAGCGCCTGGAAAACGATGCCGCCGCACGGGTGCAACAAGGTTGCCGCCCAGATCTAGCACCGTTTCCGCATGGCGGGAAGCGGGTGGATGGCGGCGGCGGAAAAGGAAGAAAATGCAGGGAATCAAGACCATTCTTCTCGGCAGCGCCTTTGGTCTGTCGGTGACGGCGGCTGCCTGGGCGCAGGACGATGATACGATCAAGATCGGGGTTCTGCATTCGCTCTCGGGCACGATGGCAATCTCGGAAACCACGCTGAAGGACACCGTCCTGATGATGGTCGAACAGCAGAACGCCAAGGGCGGCCTGCTGGGCAGGAAGATCGAAGCCGTGGTTGTCGATCCGGCCTCGGACTGGCCGCTATTCGCGGAAAAGGCGCGCGAGCTGATTTCCGATCAGCAGGTTGATGCGATCTTCGGCTGCTGGACCTCGGTCAGCCGCAAATCGGTGCTGCCGGTCATCGAGGAGCTGAACGGGCTGATGTTCTATCCGGTGCAATCTGAGGGCGAGGAATCGTCGAAGAACGTCATCTATACCGGCGCCGCCCCGAACCAGCAGGCGATCCCGGCGGTGGATTACATGGCAGATGAGCTCGGCGTGGAAAAATGGGCGCTGCTCGGCACCGATTACGTTTATCCGCGCACGACCAACACCATTCTTGAAGCCTATCTGAAGGATAATGGCGTCGCGCAGGACGATATCTTCGTGAACTATACCCCCTTCGGGCATTCGGACTGGTCGAAGATCGTTGCCGATGTGGTGGCGCTCGGCAAGGACGGCAAGAAGGTCGGGGTGGTTTCGACCATCAATGGCGATGCCAATGTCGGCTTCTACAAAGAACTGGCGGCAGCGGGCGTTTCGGCTGACGATATTCCGGTCATGGCGTTTTCGGTTGGCGAGGAAGAGCTCTCGGGTCTCGATACCGCGAACCTGGTCGGGCATCTGGCCGCCTGGAACTATTTTGAAAGCGCCGATACGCCCGAAAACAAGGCCTTCGTCGAGGAATGGCACAAGTTCACCGGCAATGAGGCCCGCGTGACCAACGATCCGATGGAAGCCACGATGATCGGCTTCAATGCCTGGGTCGCGGCGGTCGAAAAGGCGGGCTCAACCGAGACCGATGCCGTGCTTGACGCGATTGTCGGCGTCGAGGTGCCGAACCTGACCGGCTCGATGGCCACGGTGCTGCCGAACCACCACCTGACCAAGCCGGTGCTGATCGGCGAGATCCGCGATGACGGCCAGTTCGATATCGTCAGCGAAACTGACCCGGTGCCGGGCGATGCCTGGACCGACTTCCTGCCGGAATCGGCGCTGCTCGATGCCGACTGGCCGGGCAAGGACTGCGGCATGTGGAACACGCAGACCAATAGCTGCGTGCAGATCCAGTCGAACTACTGACCGGCATGGGGCGGCCTTGCGCCGCCCTTCTGTCTGAACCGAAAGGGCCGTCATGCGCCGTATTTTCCTGTGCCTGCTGCTGATCCTTGCCGCGCCTGCCTTTGCGCAGGATCTGGGCGCCGTAGTTGAAGCCAATCGCGACCAGATCGCAAAACCCTCGCGGCAGACCATCGGGCCGGTCATTGCCGAAATCGCCGCCAGCGGCGAAGGTGCCGTAGCTTTTCTGGAAGCCTGGGGGGATCGCCGGGTCGGGGTGACTGAAACCGGTGAGCTGGTGATCATCGACGGCGATCAGGCAACCGACGCGGTGACAGGCGCCCCGGTCGCGGGCGAGGTCAAGCTTTTGAAGCCCAATTCCGGAGTCCGCGGGCTGATCGCGGCGGCCTTGGTGCCGGCGCAGCTTGCCGATCCCGATCCGGCGCGGCGGCGCGCGGCGCTGGATGCGCTTGGCCGGGATGGGGCGGCAGAGCATCTGCCGGCCCTGCGCGCGGCGTTGGGTGATCCCGATCCGGTGCTTGCAGCTACCAAGGCACGGCTGGAACGGCTTTTGACCATCCGTTTCGATCCCGATCCGGCGGCGCGGGTCGCTGCCATCGACAGCTTCGCCGGGGATAGCAGCAGCGATGTGCAGGCGGCGCTGAACCCGCTGCTGGCCACGACGCGGATCGCGGCGCTTTCCCTGCCCGAAGACGCGAACCTTGCGCAGCAGCTCAGCATCGGCAGCGATCTGACCCGGATTGAGGCTTACCGCCTGCTGGTCGATGCCGGTCTTGCCGAGCCGCGGCTGAGCGATGAGGAACAGAAGGCCACCCTTGCCGTCCATATCGAGGCCGGCCGGGTCGGCGGCGTCGCGGTGGCGGATCTGGGCAGCCCGGATGCCCGCGACCGCGCCTATGACGCGCTGGCGGCGGCCGGCACCGTGCGCCCCGCCGCCACTACGGCCGAGGTCGATGCCGCGCTCGATGCCCATGTCTTTGCCGATATCTATACCGAACCCTCGGCCGAGGTGACCGGCGCCGCCCGGGCCACGCTGAAAGGGCTGGTTGTGCGCGAAGGGGCCCAGCAGGGCACCGATATCGTGCTGGACGCGCTGTCGCTGGCCTCGATCTATTTCCTTGCCGCCATCGGGCTGGCGATCACTTTCGGGGTCATGGGTGTCATCAACATGGCCCATGGCGACTTCATCATGATGGGCGCCTATACCGGCTATGTCGTGCAGACCTTCGTGCCCAACAAGACGCTGTCCCTGATCGTGGCGCTGCCGGCAGCCTTTCTGGTCACCGCTTTCGCGGGGATCGTGCTTTACCGGCTGGTTATCCGCCATCTGGTCCGCCGCCCGCTGGAAACGCTTCTGGCGACCTTCGGGGTCTCGATCGCGCTTCAGCAGCTCGCCAAGAACATCTTCGGCACCCAGGCCCGGCCACTGACCGCGCCGGACTGGCTTGGCGGCTCGATCAGCTTTGGTGAGATCGTGTCGATTTCCACCATCCGGGTCGCAATCTTTGTGCTGGCCCTGCTGTTTCTGGCGCTGTTTCTTTACATCACCAGACGCACCCGGATGGGGCTGAACATGCGCGCCGTGACCCAGAACCCCGGGATGGCGGCTTCCATGGGCATCAATCCCGACCGGGTGGCGATGCTGACCTTCGGGCTTGGATCCGGTATCGCCGGGATTGCGGGCGTGGCCATCGGCCTTTTCGCCAAGGTGACGTCCGAGCTGGGCAGCGATTACATCGTCCAGAGCTTCATGACCGTGGTGGTCGGCGGCGTCGGCAATATCTGGGGCACCCTGGCGGGGGCTGCGATGATCGGCGGCTTGCAGAAAGGCATCGAGGTGCTGAATCCCGGCAATACGCTGGCGGCGCAGACCTGGATGATCCTCTTCATCATCATCTTCATCCAGTTCCGGCCCCGAGGCATCTTCCCGATGTGCGGCCGCTTCGTGGAGGGCTGAGCCATGCTGATCCGCAAATATCCGTCCGTTCTGATCTTTCTCGGCGTGCTGGCCATCTTCACCCTGAGCGTGACCCTGCTGTCGCAGGCCTATGGGACCGGCGCAGTCCCGACCTCGATGGTCAAGACGCTGGGCAAGACCCTGTGCCTTGCGCTGGCGGCTTTGGCGATGGATCTGGTCTGGGGCTATGCCGGGATCCTGTCTCTGGGTCACATGGCCTTCTTCGCGCTTGGCGGATACATGATCGGCATGTGGCTGATGTATGCCCGGACCGAGGAAATCGTCACCGCCACCCTCGCCAATGCGCCGATCCCGCCGACCGCGGCGGAGGTGCAGCAGGGCATCACCAATCAGATCTTCGGCGTGGTCGGATCGTCTGATCTGCCGCTCAGCTGGGCCTTCGCCGGCAGCCTGCCGATGCAGCTTCTGCTGATTGTGCTGGTACCGGGCCTTTTCGCGCTGATCTTCGGTTGGCTGGCTTTCCGATCGTGGGTCAACGGGGTCTATCTGTCGATCCTGACCCAGGCGATGACACTGGCCCTGGCGCTGTGGCTTTACCAGAACGACAGCGGCTTTCGCGGCAATAACGGGCTGTCGGGCTTGCAGAACATTCCCGGCCTGACCGATACGCTGCAAGCGGATATCTCGATCTGGTTCTTCTGGGCATCCGCGCTTGCGCTTGGCCTCTTTTACATGCTGGCGGCATGGCTGGTCGGCGGCAAGTTCGGCAGCGTGATCCGCGCCATCCGCGACGACGAAAGCCGGGTACGGTTTCTGGGCTATTCGGTCGAGGGCTACAAGCTGTTCGTCTTCACCCTGACCGCGATGATCTGTGCGATTGCCGGGGCGCTTTATTATCCGCAGGCCGGGATCATCAATCCGGCGGAACTCGCGCCTATCGCCTCGATCTATCTGGCGGTCTGGGTGGTGATCGGCGGGCGCGGGCGGCTTTACGGCGCGGTGATGGGGGCGGTCTTCGTCTCGCTGCTGTCGAGCTGGTTCACCGGCGGCAAGGCGCCCGATCTGAATCTGGGCGTTTATACCGTGCAATGGGTGGACTGGTGGCAGGTGCTGCTTGGGGTGTCCTTCGTGCTGGTCACACTGTTTGCGCCAAGCGGTCTGTCCTCGATCATCGACGCCATGGCCGGGCTGCGCCATCCGCGCCGCCATGGCGAGGATCTGGGCCCCGATCTGGGTTCGCTGCGCGAAGAGGAGGCCGAGGCATGAGCGCACTTCTGGAAGTTTCGGGCGTGTCGAAAAGCTTCGACGGGTTCAAGGCGATCAACGATCTGTCCTTTGCCATCGATGCGGCCGAGCTGCGCGCCATCATCGGCCCGAACGGTGCCGGCAAGACCACCTTCATGGATATCGTGACCGGCAAGACCCGGCCTGACAGCGGCGATGTCCGCTGGGGTGAGCGCTCGATTTCGCTGATCCGCATGTCCGAAGCGAGGATCGCCCGCGAGGGCATCGGCCGCAAGTTCCAGCGCCCGACGGTTTTCGAGGATCAGAGCGTCGCCGATAACCTGATCATGGCGCTGAAGGCCCCGCGCAATCCCTTTGCGGTTCTGCGCTGGAAGCCCTCGCGGGGTTCGGAGATCCGGGTGCGCGAACTTGCCGCCGAGGTTGGGCTGGAGGAGCAGCTTCACCGCAAGTCCGGGGAACTCAGCCACGGCCAGAAGCAATGGCTGGAAATCGGCATGCTGCTGGCGCAGGAGCCGCGGCTGCTGCTGGTCGATGAACCCGCTGCCGGCATGACCTTGGCCGAGCGCGAGCAGACCACCGCGCTCCTGCGCCGGCTGGCCGAGACCCGGGCGGTGGTAGTGGTCGAGCATGACATGGAATTCGTGCGCCGCCTGAATTGCCGGGTGACGGTGCTCCATCAGGGCTCGGTTCTGGCCGAAGGCTCGCTGGACCATGTGTCGGCTAATCCCGACGTGATCGAAGTCTATCTGGGGCGCTGAGATGATCGAAGCTGACAATGTCACCCTGTTCTATGGCGGCTCGCAGATCCTTTACGGGGTCTCGCTTCTGGCTGAACCCGGCCGGGTCACCTGCGTCATGGGCAATAACGGGGTCGGGAAGACCTCACTGATGAACCTGCTGGCCGGGCGCCATCCCCGCGCGGGCGGCGAGCTGCGGCTGATGGGTGAAAAGCTGGGCCGGGTCACGGCGCAGGACATGGCGCGGCGCGGGGTCGGCTATGTCCCGCAGGGGCGGGCGATCTTTCCGATGCTGACCGTGCGCGAAAATCTGGAAACCGGCTTTGGCTGCCTGCCCGCCGGGCAGCGCCGCGTGCCCGATGAGATTTATGACAGCTTCCCGGTTCTGGCCGAAATGGCAGGCCGGCGCGGCGGCGATCTGTCGGGCGGGCAACAGCAGCAGCTGGCGATTGCGCGGGCTTTGGTGATCCGGCCCAAGGTGCTGTTGATGGATGAGCCGACCGAGGGCATCCAGCCCAATATCATCGCCCAGATCGGTCAGGTGATCGCGGCTTTGCGCGAGCGGGGCGATATGGCGGTCGTGCTGGTCGAGCAATATTTCGATTTTGCCTGGGAACTGGGCGACAGCTTTTCGCTGATGGAGCGGGGCAAGGTGGTGCTGAGCGGCAGCAAGGAAGCGCTTGGCCGCGATGTCATGCATCAATGGACTTGTCTCGGAAAAGTGCCGGTTTCTTGAGAGCATGAGAGCGATCAAGGAGACGGACAATGACGAACAAACCGACAGCAGAATTCAAGCGTGAGGCGGTGCGGATCGCCCTGA